>JAFZZR010000104.1 GCA_017615635.1 Lentisphaeria bacterium | reverse complement strand
TGTATGCAATGGAAATCTTTGCCTGAAAATCCGGGGATGACTGGGCACCTCTGCTTTCCTCCGGATTGGCTCCGATGCTTGTCCCCGCAGGGCAAAGGAAAATGACTTCTCCATCATCAGGCTGCCGGAACTCTCTTTTACCTCATACTTCATACCTCATACCTCATACCTCATTTTTCCGATTGTTCTTCGTACATGAGGACCATGTCTTTGTCGGGAGAGAGCACCGGGATCAGCGGTGCGCCCAGCCGGACAAAGTGATCTTCCTCGCCCTGGAGTTCCAGGCACCAGATCTCGCCTTTGGAAGCGTCCTCGCGGGTCCCCCGGAGGATCACGGCTCCCTGATGCTGCACGCACTCCGCGGCCGCATTGCCCTCGGGATCGCGGAGGACGGCGCTGACCCATTCGCGTCCCTCGCCCAGCAATTCGATCGTGAAGGATTTCACACCGGGCTGAACGAAGAAGAACATTTTTTTCACGTCACCCCGGAAGAAATGGAGCTCGTCCTGCACGAGGAAGCCGAACCCGGGATGCTTCGAACGGATAATGGCCGTATTGCTTTTGCTGTTGCCCGTAATGTCCAGGATGTAGAGCTGATTCCCCCGTGACTCGAGCCGCCAGGTAAATTTCGGCTCTTTGACGCTGATTTTTTCGACCTGTGTGCCGTTGGCCAGTTTGACCGTGATCTGGTAACTGACCGGGCGGCTGTCGGGGCGGATAGGCATGACCTCGAAATCCACCTCGTACGAGCCCGGTTTTCCGGCATAAAGCAGACAGGTCCCGCGACCGCGTATGAGCCAGGAGCTGAAATCGACCTCGGGATTATCCACGGACTCCTTCAGCGCGCGCAGCCGTTCGTAGTCGATTTCGGCGAATTCGAATTTCTGAAGCTCCTTGTCTTCCGGATACTGCTTCCGGAGTGCCTCCCAGTCCGCGGCGGTCTCCGTATCGTCGTCGGCCACGAGCTTGAGGCTGCCGCCGACTTTGTCCACACCGAAGCCGGAATGCAGATAGACTTCATAAAGAGGATTTTTGCCGGGGCGGAGTGTGCAGTGTTCGAAAGCGAGGCCCGTGATGTTGGAAAAGACGCGGCTGTTGTTGAAGAGGAAGGAGGCTCCCGTGCCCTGCCGGTTGTCCAGCGTGCAGTTCCGCATCGTCATGGTCCAGCCGTTCTTCTGCATGCCGTAGATGGTGCCCACGGAGCCGCGGTTCCGGTATACTTCGCAGTTTTCGAAGAGGATCGTGCCCTGCTGGAGCTCTCCCTCGCGGCCGGTCTTGGCCAGAACGTGAAACCCGGATGCGTTATCATATACGCGGCAGTTCCGGAACACGATGGAGACGGGCGTTTTGAGCCGGGGGAGGAAGACCGAGATCCCGTAGTAGGCGTTGCCGTAGAACTCGCAGTCTTCGATGAGGCTGTTGACCAGCATGTCGTCGGAATTGTTGGGCTCCAGGTCGATCCCGCACTGCGGCGGGCCGCCCTTCGTGTTGATGAACTTGCTCTCACGGACCAGCAGATTCACCGCGCTGATGACGCTGATCCCCTGCCGGAGATTGTCGTCCGACACCACTTTCTCGATCAGCACGTTCCGGCTCGGTCCGCGGCGCTGACTCCCCGCGATGTAGATGCCGTCCCCGCCCGAACTCCGCACCGTCAGGTTCCGGATCACGATGTTGCAGCCGCCCCGGACGCTGATGCAGTGACGCCACTCCGCCCAGGCATACTCCGGCTTCATGTAGTCGGCCTTGCGCATCTCCAGGACGGCCCCCTCCTCGCCCCGGAGCGTGACGTTGTCCACGTCATTGCCGTAGAACATGCAGTCGTTGCGTCCCCGGAAGCCGCCCGGGAGCGCTTCCACCCTGACACCGGAAGCGAAGACCAGTTCCAGATTGGAACGCAGCCTTACGGGCCCGATGACCCACGGGACGCCCGTATTGTCTACGATCACTTTCTGCGCGCCGGAATCGATGGCCTTCTGAAGACAGCTTGTGGCATTCGCCGGATCGAATCCGAAGCTGCTCGCCTTCACTTCCGCCTCGGCCGCGGAAGCGAGCGACGGGATCAGAAGCGCCGCCGCCAGAATCCCGAACCGTTTCAAACATTCGTGAAATTTACTTTTTTTCATGATCCATCCTCTCGCTGAGCCGAATTCGAATATTCCAAAGGGATGTCAGTCTTTGGTAGCGCCCAGATAGGTGAAGGCCACGATGGCGCCGTTCTTCCCCGTCGTCCCGATCTGGTTGAGGCGGCCATAGTCGATTGCTTCATTCAGGCTGACGGGCAAGGCTTTTGCGGACCCGTCGGATCTCACCATGGGGAAGACCTTGTTCATGCTGTCGCGTCCGTGCCCGTTGTCGGTGGTGAACGGATTGGTGAAATCGAACCAGCATCCTGCGAAGATGCCCTTGTGTGCAGCAAAGTCGGTAAGTCTTCCGTTGTTCCGGATATTCGAGAGGGAAAACGTGCCTGTCAGATACTTGGGACGCACATAGCTTTCCCACGAGTAGGATGGATCCCGGTAGGGATCGACGTATATGTAAGAACTCTGGATGGAACCGGTATCCGATGCACCTCTGCGCGTATTCTCGTGGACGAATTGCCGCCCGCTCTTGTAACCGTCGCCGATCTGATTTCCGGTCGAAACCGAGGCGGAACAGCGCAGATAAAGCAGCTTTCGCGAAAACTCACCGTACTTTTCTTCGGGAACGTTTTCCGCCCCTTCCAGTCTGCCCAGATAGAAGGCCTTGTGGTCGCGTACCACATAGTTGGAAAAAGATCCCCGGTGGCTGGTGTTCGCGGGCGGACTTGGGAGCATGCCGTCGTAGTCGTCCGCATACATGGTGCACTTCAGCCCGATCTGGCGGCAGTTGGAGAGACAGCTTGTCGTCGTGGCCGTCTTCTTCACCTTTCCCAGGGCAGGCAGGAGCATTCCGGCCAGGACGGCGATGATGGCGATGACGACCAGCAATTCGATTAACGTGAAACATTTTCTATTCATGTTTTTTCTCCTCAATGGTTGTTTATACTCAATTTTGTTTTTCAATTTTCACTTCATTCGGGGCCATGCCGCCGGCTTCGTGATCGGCATAATTGATCGCGATCCGGATCTCGCCTCCATTCGGCAGGGGATGATGCGTGATGCCGATCTCGGGCGCTTTGTCCGGACACTTGATTCCCGCCAGTTTCGCGATCCTGCGGTAGACGAGGTAGAGTCTGCACTCCTTCGTGATGGCGGCGTGTTCGATCGGCGCATTCAGATAGATCAGCTGCCCTTTGCCGCAGCGCTGCCGGATCAGGACCGGACGCCCATCTCCATCTTTTCCGAGAACGTCGCATCCGTTTGCGATGAGATGGCGCGTGCAGGAAGAGGCCACCTCGAACGTTTCCTCACATCCCTCGATCGTGAACCGGACGGTTTCAGGTTGTTCCGCACAATAATCCACAAGGCAGCCGAACTCGGCACCGAACGGCTGGAGCATTCCGCGGTTCGCCGTGAAGCAGACCGTCGCGCCTTCGCGGGCCGCCTGAAGAAGAAGCCGGTATTTATCCAGCGGTAAAGCCGTGAACCCGGTGATGGAGGGGACGAGATAAAATTTTGATTCCGGAAGCACATCCCGGGAGGCGATATCGCAGAAACTGATCTCGAATCCGGCCTGCGTGCTCAGAATGAAGCTGCCGTAGGCCGCTTTCCAGACTTCCTGCCTCTCGAAGGGCGCCGCAACAACGACGCAATCCACCCGGCGGGAAGGCAGCCGGTCATAGGGCAGCTTTTCGATCTCCTGCCGGAACCGCTTCATGGCGAGGGCCGCGCCCAGAGGCTGACGATCCGCATCCAGGGCCCCCAGATTGCGTTCCATCGCCACCCAGCGATAGGGGAACTGGCCGGCACATTTATCGAACGCGAATCCGCACCACCAGAGTACGCCGCCGAGGCCGTGCGCGTAGGCGGAATAAAGGACCGTGCGGGCATAGGCTTCCGTGCGCCCGGTGGAAAGATACTCCGGACCGAACGATCCGATCTCCTCCACGAAGGCAGGTTTTCCGGCGGCCTGATAATAGAGCGTTTCGGCGGCGGCATGATAGACGGCGGGAATGGTGTTGAGGGCGCTTTGTCCGCAGAACGGAGTGAAGGCCGGATAGGGATGGGTGGTCAAGGCATCGGTGAGTTCGCTCAAGGTGCGCTGGCTCCAGCAGCTCTTCGGATCGACCGAGGATCCGTGCATGCCGGAATAGACGGGCCGGGAGGGATCGGCCAGGCGAATGGTCGAAACAATGAGATTGAGCCAGTTCCAGCTGACCACGGGCTCCGAGCAGGGCGAAAGACAGTTGCACTCGTTGCCGGGTTCCCAGGCGATGATCGCGGGATGATCCTTCATTTCGGAGACGAATCCGCGGAGAAACAGCGCTTCGAGGTAAAGGGCGTCGGGATGGGTGAAAAGATTCTTATCGGCCAGCGCGGGCGGCACGAACAGAGCGCCGCTCATCCACCCGGTCAAAAGCCCCACGACCATCTTGAGTCCGTATTTCTCCGCCAGGTCGGCGGTTTTGCGGAAACGGGAGATCATGACCGGATCCAAGCCGAAGTGCCGCAACCCCTTTTCGGGAAGGGGCGATCCGTCGGGCATGACCAGTTCCACATGGGCACCGGCGCAGCCGCAGGCCCAGCTGACGGGCTGGAAATCGGACCACAGCGGAAACAGGCGTATGGTATTCATGCCGGCTTCCTTCAAAGCGGCGAAATCTTTTTCGACCGAATCTTCCGACCAGTCGCGCCACATGCGGATCCCCGCGGCGCTGGACCAGTAGTTGCATCCGATCAGGAACTCTTGTGTGCCAGGTAAAACGTGCATGCTGCAACTCCTTCTGAAAACTGTTCTGCAGATATTTTACTCGAAAAAAAGCGATACTGCAAGCAAAAACCGAAATTTTTTCATGGAACTTTTGGAACAAAATTTGAAAAGACGGCGGACCGGTGATAGAGTAGAAGCAGATCAAATCGGAAACAGAAGCTCATGACCAAAAAAATATCGATCCGGAAGTTGGCGGCGGAACTGGGGCTTGCACCTTCCACCGTACACCGGGCGCTTTCGGGGCATCCGAATGTGGGCTTGAACACCCGGCGCGCAGTGCTCCGCGCCTCCCAGAAGAACGGTTATCTGCTGCCGATCCATGAGAAGGGCAGCGTCGCGATCATCGTTCCCTCCTTTACCTTCGGCGGATATTTGGACTGTCTGCTGCCGTGTTTGGAAGCGGAGTTCCACCGCCGCGGATTTCGTCTGATGCTGATTTCCGAGCAGGATATCGCCATGCTGGGGGACCGCATGTTCGACGGGATCGTATCGCTGGTCTGGCAGGAAGGACTGGAAAAGCTGCTGCCGCAGAGTTTTGCGATTCCCATCATCATTCTGAACGGGGAGGCGAACCCTCTGGAAAACATACCGAGGATCATGTCCGATCCGAAAGGGATCCGGCAGGCGCTGGAGTATCTGCGCAATCGAGGCTGCCGGAGGATCTTTTATATCTCCACCGTCACCGAAAAGACGCCGGATGCGGCCGAGCGGCTGGCGGAGTTCCGGCAGTTCTGCCTGGATACGGGACAGGATTACGATACTCTGCATGCGGAGATACACTGGAATGGGTTCGAAGAACAGATCCCGGTCATTCTGAAGGCGGATCCGGATGCGTGTTTCTGCGCCAGCGAGACGTACGCCGTGAAGGTGGGACAGCTTCTGAAGGCCGCAGGGAAGCGGATCCCGAAAGATATATCGCTAATGGGGTTGGAAGATAAATACGGCAACGCGTTTTTCACGCCGCCGATTACGGCGATCCGGCAGAACTTCGAACGGATCGCGGAACTGACCGCCGAGGAGATCGCCTCCGCCTGCCAGAAAAAAGTACCGCCCCGCGGCAGTATTGTGCCGTTCACCCTGATCGAGCGTCAGAGCGTCCGAAGACCGGGGAAAGGCAGGAAGGATCTCCGGTAAAAAAATCCCCCGGAGGAAAAGATCCGCCGGGGGAGGGGAAAAGCTCTTTTCTTTTACTCCGAAAACAGCCAGGTGGAGAGATAGCGTTCACCGGTATCCGGGAGCAGGACCACGATCCGTTTGCCCGCGAACTCCGGCTTCTTCGCCAGTTCCAGCGCTGCATAGAGCGCCGCGCCCGAACTGATTCCGACAAGCAGACCTTCCCTGGCCGCCGCCGCACGGGCAGTCTTTCCCGCATTCTCCGCCGAGACCGTGATGACCTCGGAGATGATACCGGTATCCAGTACGCCCGGGACAAAGCCCGCGCCGATGCCCTGGAGTTTGTGCGGACCGGGTTTCCCGCCGGAGAGCACCGGACTGGTATCGGGTTCCACCGCATAGATCCGGATGGCGGGATTCCTCTCCTTGAGGTACTTCGCCACACCGGTCAGCGTGCCGCCGGTCCCGACGCCCGCCACGAACGCATCGACTTTTCCTTCCGCATCCGTCCAGATCTCCGGGCCGGTGTGCGCCTGATGGTACGCCGGATTTGCCGGATTCTCGAACTGCTGCGGGATAAACGATCCGGGATTCTGCTTCTGCAGTTCCAGCGCCTTGGCAATGGCGCCCTTCATGCCCTGCGCTCCCTCGGTGAGCACGATCTCCGCACTGTAGGCCGCGGCCAGTTTGCGGCGTTCCACGCTCATGGTCTCCGGCATGGTCAGGATCAGGTGATATCCCTTCACCGCCGCGACCAGCGCCAGACCCACACCGGTGTTGCCGCTGGTGGGCTCGATGATCAAAGCGCCCGGCTTCAGCAGACCGGCCTTCTCCGCCGCCTCGATCATGGCAAAGGCGATCCTGTCCTTCACCGAGCCGCCGGGGTTGAAGAATTCGACTTTTGCGACGACCTCGGCGGCGCCCTGGTTGAGCTTGTTGATTTTGACCAGCGGGGTGCCGCCGATCCTTTCGAGAATGTTTTTTGCGATACTCATGATTTTTCTCCTTATGTTTGTCTGCGGTTTATACACTACCTTTTATGTTGTGTATATACAATATACCTGATTTTTCGAAAGTCAAGTCTGCAAAACAAAAAAATCTACTTTTTTTATAGTTTTTTTGAAACCCTCTGTCAGAGGTACATGGTGTTCACCTTGCTGATGCGGTTTATGCGGCGGTACTCTCCGGGTGTAACGGAATACTGGCGGTAGAACAGTTTCCGGAAGTGGGGGAGATCGTTGAATCCGCAGAAGAAAGCGATTTCCTTGACAGAGTGCGAATTGGAGGCGAGAAGCATGGCGGCCTGCCGGCACCGCAGAAAATTGATATACTGCAGGACCGTGCGGCCCGTCGCTTTCCGGAAGATCTTGCTGAGATAGTCGCGGCTGCAGTTCAGTTCCACGGCCACGTCGTTTGCGCTGATGTTGTCCGAGAACCGGAGGTCGATGATCCGTTTTGCGGAATCGGCCAGTTCGGACAGATCATATTGGGAGACCTCTTTCCGGATGCCGCTTCGGCCGGCCTCGTTGAGGAGGATCTCCATGAGAAGGTCGCAGGTGCGCTGGTTGTCCGGCGTTTTCTGCTCGTTCACCAGAAGCGTGAAGTATTGCGTGAAATAGTCGCGTCGCAGAGAGGTCCCGAAGGAGGGAAGATCCTTCAGTATTCTCTCCGGACAGGTGAAGTGAGCCCAGAAAAAGGAAAGGTCTTTTTCATAGTTGGCGGTGCCGCCGTGCTCGATGTCTTTGTGGAGGATCAGGTATTGTCCGGCCTTGACCTCGAAGCGGCGGTCGGCCTCGCGGATATGCAGAGTGCCGGATTTCACGAAGATCAGTTCGTTGTTCGGACAGGTCCGCGTGACATGTCGGCCCTTGCCGTTGGAAACGAACAGGCCTGCGAGTTCGAAATTGAGCTTTTTCATATCGGGTCTCCGGGATGAAATTCACGCTTCACCGGGAATATAGCGCAGGAGAGGTGAAAAGACAATGGGATGTCGGAAAAAACATCCCGAATAATCTCAAAAATGAGCAAAGAAATCCGCCGGATATCGGATTTGCCACCTTTTTTGCCGCAAATAACATCTTGTCATTGCATCCGGGGACATTATATTATTTCCGGAAACACGACATGCATGTTCGAGAGCCGGACCCCGGCTCTTCAGAGAACGAAATCAGGAGAAGCGAATCATGAGAAAAGAAGACTTTACGCTTATCGAGCTTCTGGTGAATACTACTTGCTTTTGATGTGTTTTGAGCTGCAGCCATCAAGGTATGAGGTATGAGGTATGAGGTATGAGGTAAAAGAGAGTTCCGGTAACTTGATGATGGAGAAGTCATTTTCCTTTGCCCTGCGGGGACGAGTATCGAAGCCAATCCGGAGGAAAGCAGAGGCGCCCAGTCATCCCCGGATTTTCAGGCAAAGATTTCCATTGCATACAAGGAAGCACGGGAGACATCTTACTGGCTGCGTCTTCTCCTCGCCTCAAAATACCTCACGGAACGGCAGTTTAACAGTCTT
>JAFZZR010000103.1 GCA_017615635.1 Lentisphaeria bacterium | reverse complement strand
GGCCGCCGCCGCGGGCGAAGTCCCGGTGGGCGCCGTGGCCGTGGCGGACGGGCGGATCCTGGCCCGTGCCTGGAATCAGGTGGAGCAGCTGAAGGATGCCACTGCCCATGCGGAAGTTCTGGTCATCGGCGCCGTCTCGTCCGTCATTCAGGACTGGCGGCTGGATCAGGTGGACATCTACGTCACCAAGGAGCCCTGCGCCATGTGTGCCGGCGCCATGGTCAACGCCCGGGTCCGGCGCGTGATCTACGGGATGGCCGATCCCCGGTCCGGGTGTGCCGGATCCGCCCTGAACGTCACCGGATTCCAGGGCATGCTCCACCAGGTGGAAGTCCTGGGCGGCGTGCTCGCACCCGACTGCACCGCGCTGATGCGGGAGTTTTTCCAGTCCGTCCGCGAAAAGAAGGATCTTCCCGGACAGCGGTAACGGGACTTTCCGAACATTTGAAAAACATCCCGCCGCGGTTTTGCAAGTTTCTTGCCCCGAAAATTTGCATTCCGGACTCTTCCGCTGTATAGTTTCCGCCATTATGAACAGTTCAAGCGACTCCGACTTTTTCGATGTCATTGTCTGCGGATCCGGTCCGGCCGGCCTCTCCGCCTCGCTGGCCGCCGTGCAGTCCGGTGCACGCACGCTTCTTCTGGAGCGGCTGCCGGGACTCGGAACAAAACTTCTGGCCTCGGGCGGCGGACGGTGCAATTTTTCCAATCTTCTGCCCGAACCCGAATTCATGGCGGCCTTCGGGCGAAACGGAAGATTCATGACCGATGCCCTGCGGACGGGCGGCCTCGTTTTTATCCGGTCCTTCCTCCGCTCGGAGGGCATAGAAACCGTGGCGGAAGACGGATTCCACTGTTTTCCATCCACGGGCCGGGCGGCATCGATCCGGGACGCGTTCCTGCATGCGGCGCAGAAACGGGGCCTGACGGTGAAAACCTCGGCCCGCGCGGACGAAATCCGGATCCGCGAAGGCGCCGTGGAGGGAGTCCGGACGGCGATCGGAGCATTCTCCTGCCGGAAATTCATTCTGGCAACGGGCGGGACCGCCATGCCGGCGCTGGGCGGAACATCGAAGGGACTCCTCCTCGCCGAGGCCGTCGGACACCGGATCACGCCCCCGCTTCCGGCCATGGCGCCGATTCCCGTGGACGATCCCTGGGTATCCGAGCTGGCGGGCGTCTCTCTGCCCGACGCACGCCTCTCCTTCACGGCCGGCCGTCTCCGCGGCTCCTGCCGAGGCGAACTGCTTTTCACGCACGAGGGGCTTTCCGGCCCGGCGGCGTTGAGCCTTTCCGGTCCGGCAGGAAGAGCCTGGACGGAACACAGGGATTCCTTCCGCCTGATTTTGGAGCCGGAGGCGGAAACCGACCGGAAAATCTGGTGCGAACGGATCGACGACGCACGGAAGAAGGAACCGGACAAGCTTTTCCGTTCCGTGCCCGGCAGGACCATGCCCCGTTCCCTGGCGGCCAGGCTGGCGGCTCTCGCAGGACTGGAAGACCGCCGGAACCGGGAACTGAAAAACGCAGACCGCGATCGCGCCGCCTCGCTTTTTGCAGGGATCCCGCTGACGGTTTCCCGCCTGAGCCCCATGGAAAAGGCCATGGCCATGTCGGGCGGCGTGGTCCTGACCGAAGTAAATCCGAAAACCATGGAGAGCCGTCTGGTGAAGGGTCTCTTCTTCGCCGGAGAGGTGCTGGATCTCACGGGTCCGTGCGGAGGATACAATATACAGTTCGCCATCGCTTCGGGTCGTCTGGCGGGCGAAAATCATACGGGGACTCTTCCCCTCGAAAAACAAGGATGAATACCAAAAATGGCTGATTCTTGCGAAAAAAAGAAATCGCCGTCATCGGACTCGGTCTGCTGGGCGGATCCTTCGGAATGGCTCTCAAGGAAAAAGGATTTCACCGGATCGGATGGGCCCGGCGTCCGGAAGTCCGGCTCCGGGCTCTGGAATCCGGCGCGCTGGATGAAGCGGCGGAAACGGCGGAGGAAGCGGTCTCCCGGGCGGACATCACGGTCTTTGCCCTGCCCATCCCCCAGATCCTCCGGTTTCTGGATCTCTGCGCTCCGCACTTCCGCCCCGGCTCGCTGGTCACCGACATGGGCAGCGTGAAGGGCGTCATCTGCCGCAAGGCGGAAGAAGCGCTGACGCCCCGGGGGATCGTGTTCACGGGGAGCCATCCCATGGCCGGCACGGAGAAATCCGGATTCGATAACGCATTCCCCGAACTCTACGGAAACGCCGATGCCTTCCTCACGCCCTGCTCCCTCACAAAGGAGAGCCATCTGCAGACATTGGAGGAGCTTTGGAAAGCGGTGGGGATCCGGAAGACGGTCCGCCTGGATCCGGAAACGCACGATGATCTTGTGGCCCACACCAGTCATGTGCTCCATATTGTGGCCTCCGCCCTCGCTCTGACCATTCTGGAAAGCGACGATCCCGAGGAAAAAGCACGCCGTTTCGCCGGATGCGCCACCGGATTCCGCGACACCTCCCGGATCGCCTCAAGCAATCCTGCCATGTGGCGGGAGATCATCGAAAACAACACGCCCGCCAATCTGACGGCCCTGAAGAATTTCGAGGAGAAACTCCGCTTCCTGCGCAAGATGATCGAAAAGGGCGACTACGATGGATTTGAGCGGGAATTCGCCCGCGGAAAGGAACTTCGGGACAGCTGGGTCGCCTATAAGGCCGCTCGAATGTAAAAAACACGGCAGACGGAAGAAAGCGGTGACGATCTCATCCGGAAAAGAAGCAAGGAGAAACGATCCGATGACAACGACGGAACAGGATCCTCCCCGCGCCCGGAATGGCTGGTTCTGGGTACCGACTCTCTATTTCGCCGAAGGTCTGCCCGCCGCGCTTATCACCACCGTTTCGCTGGTGATGTTCTCCAATCTCCGGATCTCCGAGCGCTTCGCCGACCGGATCTCCCCGGAACAGGTGCTCTTCTGGACCGGGCTCTTTTCGCTTCCATGGATGCTCCGTCCGCTATGGGTCCCGGTGATCGACCGGATCGGCACCCCG
This sequence comes from Lentisphaeria bacterium, assembly GCA_017615635.1. Taxonomy (GTDB): domain Bacteria; phylum Verrucomicrobiota; class Lentisphaeria; order Victivallales; family UBA1829; genus RGIG8244. The sequence continues at coordinate 62 of JAFZZR010000103.1, read as the reverse complement.
CGCGGCTGGGCTGTCACGCTCCAGGCGGTGATGGGCGGGCTCTTCGCGGCCGCGGGCGCCGC
>JAFZZR010000102.1 GCA_017615635.1 Lentisphaeria bacterium | reverse complement strand
TGAAGTATCAGATCGAGTGCGGCGAGCTCGTATCCGGTTCGAAATTCTACACACGGCAGCAGCTCTGCGAACTGTACGCCATCAGTCCCATGACGGCGTTCCAGGTCCAGCGGGTCCTTCAGGAACGGGGACTGATCGCCAACGCGTGAAAGGGAAAATCCAATATGAGGTATGAGGTATGAGGTTAAAAAGACATTCTGCCTATTTTGCCTGTTTACCCTCCGAAGCTTCAGCGAAGGAGGGTCCTGCGTATTCGGATTATGATAACACACAACACAAACTTTGAGGAGAAAAGGAACCATGAGCAAAAAGAGTTTCACGTTAATCGAGCTTCTGGTCGTGATCGCCATCATCGCCATATTGGCAGGGATGCTGCTGCCGGCATTGGGCAAGGCAAAAGAACATGCCTACGGGGTCAGCTGCCTCAACAACCTCCGTCAGATCAATCTGGCCAACACGACCTACATGGACGACAACGACAGCTATTTCGTGGATTTTACGCCGAAAAAATACCGGAATGTCACCAATAATACCAGTCGGCTCTGCTATATGCACCTGCTGGATTCCTACGTTCCCATGATCGGGTTCGTCAGCACCTCGAATTACGGAAAATGCTTGGAGATTCTGCACTGTCCTTCCGATAAGAATTTCAATATGACCTATAATGCGGGCCTGGCGGGGGAGGGCAATGTCGATTACAATTTGACGTACTCAAGAAACAATCCGTCTTACGGGTACAATTTCAAACTCGGCTGTTCCGAGCAGGGCTATACCTGGAAGTATCCGCAGGTGAAAACCCCGTCCCGCAAACTGCTGTTTGCCGATGACTATCATAAAAACGACGAGAACGGGCGGACGGATTATCCCTCCGCTCAGTTGGGATCACCGAAAAAAGCCCTTGCCGCACGCCACAACAACGGATGCAATATCCTGTACGTGGACGGGCATGTAGAGCCCGCCAAGGGCATGTCCCTGAGTAAAATCGTGGTCTGGAACAGCGAAAACTGCAAGTATCTCAAGCCCGATGAAGTCATCACGGAGTAAGTCAAGTACAGGCGGATAAAGCTGCCTCTCTATGAACGCGTGAAAGGGAAAATCCAGTATGAGAGATGAAGTATGAGGTATGAGGTATGAGGTATGAGGTATGAGGTATGAGGGATGAGGTATGAGGTAAAAAAGACATTCTGCCTATTTTACCTGTTTACCCTCCGAAGCTTCAGTGAAGGAGGGGCCTGCGTATTCGGTTTATGATAACACACAACACAAACTTTGAGGAGAAAAGGGACCATGAGTAAAAAGAGCTTCACGTTGATCGAGTTACTGGTGGTGATCGCGATCATCGCGATCCTGGCGGGGATGCTGCTCCCTGCGCTGGGCAAGGCAAAGGAACACGCCTACGGAGTCAGCTGCCTCAGCAATCTGCGTCAGATCAATCTGGCGCACACGTCCTATATGGACGACAACGACAGCCATTTCGTGGATTTCACGCCGCCGACGTTCCGTGGAAAGACTCTCATAATGCTTTCCTACATGCATCTGCTGGACAGTTACGTTCCCATGATCGACTACGTCAGCACGAGCAACTACGGGAAGTGCCTGGACATCCTGCGCTGTCCCGCCGACAAGAAGTTCAACAATTTCTACAACAAGGGCATGGCCGGGGAAACTCCGTCCTACTATCTGAAGTGCGGGAAAGACAACCCGTCCTACGGATATAATTTCACGCTCAGTTCCTCCGAGGATCACAAGGCCAATACGACCTCTCATCCTGACTATTACTGCAAGACGTATCCTCAGGTGAAATCACCCTCGCGCAAGCTGATGTTTGCCGACAGCTGTCACAGCGGGGAATGGCCGCGCGCAAATCAGCAGTCGGACAAACTTCAAGTCCCGAATGTTATCGCAATGCGCCACAACAGTGGCTCCAACATTCTGTTCGTGGACGGGCATGTGGAATCGCTCAAAGGCGATGCTCTGGACAAGATACGGTCCAGTACCGCAAATGAATGGAGCATGTATCTCTGGCCCACGTTCGAGATCACAGAGTAACCTGAATACAGGCGGAAAGGAAAGAAGTCATGACGACACGTTTTCGCGCAATTCTGCTGCCGGGCCTTGCCGCCTGGATCGCACTCTCCTCCGCCTTGTGCGGGATGGAGCTTTTCAAGGACGGGCAATGGCAGGTGAAAGGGATCGCCGTCCGTCCGGACGCCACGGAAAGCGAAAAATTCGCGGCGAAAGAACTTCAGTCCCACGCGGCGAAGGTCACGGGAACGGAGCCGCTGCCTATCGTGAAAGACGACGGGAAACTTCCGGAGGGAAAGTACATTTATCTTGGAAATACGCCGGGCGCAAAGAAGGCCGTCACGCTTCCGGAGAAGATGGAGAAGAACTACGGCGAGATCCATGTGAAGGACGGGAATATCTGCATTCTGGGCAAGGATCAGAAGGGAAAGTGGCAATGGAGCATCTCCCAGGGGACACTGTTCGCCGTCTACGAGTTTCTGGAGCAGTCCTTCGGAGTCCGGTGGCTCTGGCCGGACCTGGATGGGACCGGGACATTTTATCCGAAGCGGGCAGAGATCCTCGTTCCCGAGGGGACAAGGGTGATCCGGCCTCTTCGGACGGCCAGCCGCTGGCGTGCGTGCACGACGGGCGGATGGGAGAATCCGAAAAACAAGGCGGTGTATTTTGAGGCGGAGAACCTGTACATGAAGCGGCACCGGTTCTCGGCGGAGAATTTTCTTGCGTACGGGCACGCATTCACCAAGTGGTACGAGGAGTACGGGAAGAGCCATCCGGAATTTTTCAATCTGCTGCCGGACGGGACGCGGCGTCCCAATTACGTGGGGCATCCCAAAGGGAACGGTCATTACGTTTCGCACTGCGCCACGAGTCCGGAGCTGGCCAAGGAGATCGTGAAGCGCTGGGCGGCGGATCCCCGGCATACACACGACATCAATATCAATGAGAACGACACCTGCGGACTCTGCACTTGCGAGGTCTGTCTGGCGGCGGATGAATCCGATATGCCCGCGGCGGAACGGCGTGCGCAGGCGGCGGAACGGTTCGAGAAGGGGGATACGGCCTGGTACAAGCCGCTGGGACAGGTGAGCGGACGGTACGCGAGATTTTTCCTGAACGTGCAGGAGGAGGCATCGAAGATCGATCCGGAAGCGAAGGTGTTCGGGCTGATCTACGCCAACTACACCGAGCCGCCGAAGAAGATCAAACTGAACGATCATATCATCCTGCGGTACTGTCCCGCCATCATGTATCCCTGGAAGGAGGAATCCGTGGACCGGTTCCGGCACGAGTGGAAAGGGTGGTCGGAGACAGGGGCGAAACTGATGTTCCGTCCCAACTTCACGCTGGACGGACAGGCGTTTCCTGTCCAGTATCACCGCGAGTTTTTCGAGTCGTTCCGCTTCGCGGAGACCAACGGCATGATCGCCAGCGATATGGATTCCTGCACAGGATGCTGGGCCACGCAGGGACTGGTCAACTACATTATCGCCCAGCTGAACCACGACAGTACGAGCAGTCTGGAAACGCTGGAAAACGAGTTCTACCAGGCGTTCGGTCCGGCGAAGGAGGCCGTGCGCGAGTATTTCGAGTACCTGACGAAGGTCACCATGAAGTCCGGATTCAAGGACCCGTTCAAGGAGAACTCCGTGGAAGGCGGCATGCTGTTCGTGGATCTTTTTCTGGTGGCCGATACCCTTTTCACCGATGAAGTCATGAAAAAGTGCGAGGACATCCTCGCAAAGGCTCGTGCAACGGAAGGACTGAGCGAGGTGGAAGCGCGGCGCGTGGAAATGCTTCAGGCAGGACTGAAACACGCCCGCCTTCTGATTGCCGCCCAGCGGGCATTCCGCAAATACAAGGAGGACGGCGAGATCATGCCTTTTGTCCGGGCGGTGGAAACGCTGGACAATTATCGGGCCTCCATCGAATCCTTCGGCTGGCTGAACATGGGCTGGCTCCAGTATCTGGAGAGCCGTCACTGGCCGCAGCGGGATATCCTGCGGCTCTACGGCATGAATGCGAAGAAACTGGAGAACTGGATGATCCGGTTCGATCCGGAGGAGAAGGGGCTTGCGGAGAACTGGCAGGCCGCCGATGCCGACTGGCAGGGCGCGGAATCCATCGGCACCGATTCCCACTGGGAAAAACAGCCCGCGGGTCAGCGCTGGAAAGAGAAGCACGGGAGCGACTTCAAGGGCGTGGGCTGGTATCGCGTGATGTTCGATGCGGAGAATCCGGCGGAGCCCCGGGACCTGGTGTTCGGATCGGTGGACGGATCGGCGGTGTTCTACCTCAACGGAGAGAAGATCTGGGAGCGTCCGTTCCCCTATAAGGGCGACACCAACTCCTGGCGTTATTCCTTCAAGATACCTGTCCCCGAAAAACTTCTAAAGGAAAAAGGGAACGTCCTGACCGTCCGGGTCGAAAAGCGCGTCGGACTGTGCGGCATCTGGCGGCCCGTGTTCCTGGCGCCCCGGAAAAAGGCTGCGGGGAAATAACGGTCGGCGGATTCAGAAAAAGGCCGGGCGGCGGCGGAAAACAGTCTCCCTGCGGAAGGCGTCGGGATGATGGAAGACGGCTTCGGGACCGAAGGGGGAGAGGATCACTTCCACCACGTCGAATCGGATGGGGATGGCGGGAGATCCCAGCGCCCGGAGGTAGTATCCGGCACCGCGGACGATCCTCTGTTTCTGATGAAGCGAGAGATTATCCATGGGGCGGAACCGGAAGGGGCGTTTTCTCCGGCGGAAAAGGGTTTTGACTTCGACGAAGACAAGGGTGACGCCGTCACGGGCGATGATGTCGATTTCGGCTCTCGGGGTGCGGCAGTTCCGCAGGACGATCTCGAATCCGCGTGAAACGAGCATCCGTGCGGCGGTGTTTTCACCGGCGCGGCCGATGCGGCGCGACCATCTTTTTGCCCGGTCTGTGATCTGCATAAAGTCCCCAGAGCATGGAATCTATGAAAAAAGAGGCGAGAAGAGTCTGATCTGCCTGATCCCGGGCCCGGATCTCCGCGGCCGCACCGTCCGCTGACTGGGAACGGAACATGCTGAAGTGAAAAGCATTGGGCTGCACGGGATCGTCTTTGCCCCGCGGCTCCAGACAGACCAGAAGCGTGTTCCCCAGCGGGACCAGGGAACGGAACTTCATGCCGTCCGGCCCGCCGCGGCGGACGGCGCGCAGAAGCATTCCGCCCGCGGCTGCGGGATCGGCCAAAATATCCTCCTCGGGAATGGTCAGGAACCGGATCATTTTCCGAAGGAGCGTGCCTCGCCGGGCCGGATGGGCTGCGCGACGGGATTCTCGCGGAAGAAGGCGAGGGCGTCTTCGTCGTCGGCGACGGACCGGGGCGAGATTTCCACGATGGCGTCATCGGGCACGGAGACCCCGGCGAGTTTCAGGCGTCTGGCATCGCGTGCGGAAAGCATGGCGCGGCAGGACTCGGCGGAATCGACTCCGGTGGCGTTTTTGGTGGGGGCGAAGAGTTCTTTGCGGTCGCCTTCGAAGATCATGACGCGGTCGGCCAGGGGCAGGGCGTCGAAGATGAAGGATTCGAGCTTGACGGCGTTGGGGGAGTCCGGCTTGACCACGGAGCCGTCGGGTCCCAGGAAGGCGACTTTCTTGTCGGCCCGGTGCCAGGGGAGACGCAGTTTGCCGGATTCAGTGAGTTTTTCCACGAAGACTCTGGAAATCACATGGATAGCGGGACTTCCGGCCAGGAAATCCAGCGTGCCGTCGGGCTTTTTCCGTTCGGCGAGTTCGGCGGGCATGTCGCTGTATTCGATGATCTGACAGTGTCCGGCAGACATGCAGAAGTTTCCAAGTTTTTCATAAGGATTGGTTTTGGGAAGCATGCGGCAGCTGATATCGGCCTTTTCCAGAGCGTGGAGCCCGATGAAAAGCGGATCAGCAGGGGAGACCAGCGGATTGTCCACCTGGAAGTAGGAGATGTATTCCACGCCGGCTGCTTTCATGGTGTTCAGAGCGCCGGACTTGCGGAGGGCCAGCAGAGTGCCGCCGTGTCCGTTGGGCGCGAGGGCCAGGGAGTCCGCGGCGGCCAGAATGAGCTGCCCGTCGTATCCGATGGCGGGCATGGTCCCCTGGGTGAAGAACGTGACCTGTCCGGGTTTGAGTCCAAAGAAATTGTTATTCTTAAAGAAGTTACGGGTAGGAATGTCGTTGAGCTCGCTGGTCATGATGAACCAGGGGAGCTGAACGCCGTACTTTTCCGAGATCCGGGCGATGCCCTCGGCAAAATACTGGAAGAGGGTCTTGTGCAGAACGGGGGTGATGGGATAGGTCCCCTTCGGTCCGTCGAATCCCAGCCGCGTCCCCTGACCGCCGGCTACGGTAAGGGCGGCGACTTTGCCCTGACGGATGAGATCGCGTCCCGTTTCGGCGGCTTTACGGTAATACGCTTCCCGTTCGGTCGTATCGGGCGGGAAGGGCAGGAAGGGCGCGGGCGCGAGATCGGCGGGGATGGCGGTCTCGGGCTTTTTCATGACGTAGTCGGCGATGAGACCGGGTAGTTCGTCCAGGTCGATGTCGCGCACCTGTGCTTCGATGCGGGCGCGGGCTTCCGCGGGGGCGGACTCCAGATACTGCGCCAGTTTCGTCTGGCCTGCGCGGTTCAGAAGGGAGATGATTTCGGAACTCATTTCTTTCTAACTCCTTGATTGTTATCCAGTCAGTCGTTGAGGGCGCCGAAGGGCACGTGCACCGAGGGCGTGTAGGGAGACGAGGCGTCCAGATGCGGGCGCTGATCGTCGAAGAAGATGTGCGGTTTCAGGACGGAGAGGATCCGGCCCTTGTCGATCCCGCCGAGCAGGAAGGTCTTGTCGACCGTGACATTCCAGCTGCGGAGAGTGGAAACGATCCGGGCGTCGGCGGGGGCGCTCCGCGCCGTGATGATGGAGGTGTGGAGGAAGCGCTTGTATCCGGGATCGGCCTTTTCGCGTTCGTCCTCCAGCGCCCGGAGCTTTGCCAGCTGGGAGAGGAGAGGGGCCAGAGGACCGGCGGGCAGGGGGGTGAGCGCTTTCTTGCGTTCGGAATCGTAGAATTTGTTGATTCCGCCCACCTGATAGACCAGTTCCGCGCTGTCGTCGGCAATGACGCCGTCGAAGTCGAAGGCGATCCGGAGTTCGGAATCGTCTTCATCGTCCGTGGCCTTGCTTTCGAGGACCTGTCCCGCCGCATAGCCGTCGGCGCCCGCATTTTTGACGTCTTCTCCGTTTGCGGAGAGGAAAAGTGTCACGTTGTAGCACGGGATATAGACGAAGGGCGAATCGCCGGACGTGAAGGCGGCGCGCGTGATATCCAGTTTGTAATGGCGGATGGAGTGGAAGACCCGCTGTCCCGTATCAGGATCGTTGTGACTGAGCAGAACGACCTCCACCGGATGCTCTTCGGGAAACAGTGTATTGAACTTCAGGATCCGGCGGATGAAGGGGAATGCGATCCCCTTTTCCAGGACGTCCTCCTGATGGTCGCGCTGATACTTCCGATAGGCGGCCAGTCCCTCGCTGCGGAATACGGAATCGGCCTGGTCCAGCTTGAACAGAGCGCTGGAGGCTACGCCGATCACAAGTTTTTCATCAATGGGGTACGGCATGGAACATCTCCTTAAATTTGAATCTGTCCGATCAGTTCCTTAACGGACCGCACGCCCGTGCGCTCCATGAAGGCCCGGATCCCGTTCAGTACACGGAGCGGGGCGGCTGGATCGGCGAAGGTGGCGGTTCCCACGGCCACGGCACTGGCGCCGGCCAGCAGAAATTCCACGGCATCCTCGCCGGACATGATGCCGCCCATGCCGATGACCGGAATGGAGACGGCTCTGGCGGCTTCGTAGACCAGTTTGACCGCCACGGGCTTGACCGCGGGGCCGCTGAGGCCGCCGGTGACGTTGGCCAGTTTGGGCCGCCGGGTATAGATGTCGATGGCCATGGCGGGGATGGTGTTGATGAGGCTGATCATATCGCTGCCGGCATCCTGAGCGCCCCGTGCGAAATCGGCAATGCGCGAGACGTTGGGGCTGAGCTTGGTAATGAGCGGCAGGGATGTCTTCGCCCGGACGGCGCGGATGACCCGCTGCATGGATTCCACATTGGTCCCGAAGGAAAGTCCGCCTTCCTTCACGTTGGGACAGGAAACGTTGATCTCCAGCGCGGCCACGCCGTCTTTTTCGGCTTCCAGGCGTTCGGCCACCAGCGCATAGTCGTCCGGGGTCCGGCCCCAGATGTTGACGACGACCGTGGCGCCGGTCTTCCGCAGGAAGGGCATGTAATGCTCCCCGTGAAGGAATTTTTCGATTCCGGGCCCCTGGAGGCCGATGGCGTTGATCATGCCGGAAACGACCTCGGCGGTACGGGGTGTGGGATTTCCATGAGAGGGCCAGGGGGCGATGCCCTTGACGACGACGGCGCCCAGCTCCGATATGGGATAGAATTTGTTGTATTCCTCGCCGTATCCGAAGGTGCCGGACGCGGTCATGACCGGGTTTTTCAGCGTGAGCGGGCCCAGTTTTACCTGAAGATCCAGATCATTCACGGCAATACACCTCCTCCGCGGGATAGACCGGTCCTTCCTTGCAGGACCGGGAATAGCGGAATCCGTCGGGGGAGTCCGCGTCTTTGAGTTTGACGACACAGGCGAAACAGGCGCCCACGCCGCAGCACATGTGCTGATCCAGACTCAGCTGGGCGGGAATGCCCCGTCCTTCCAGCAGACGGCCCAGAGCGAACAGCATGGGCCGGGGGCCGCAGGCGTAGACGGCGGGAGCCGGGACGGATCCGAGCGCTTCCTCCAGCAGGTCGGTGACGAAGCCTTTGCGTCCGAAGGAGCCGTCGTTGGTGGCAGCCAGCAGACGGAATCCGAGAGCCTGATATTCGTCCCTCAGGATAAGATCGTGCTCCGTCCGGGCCCCCATGAGGATAAGTCCAGGGGTTTTAGAGCGTTCCGCCAGAAACAGCGTGGATGCCGAACCGTATCCTCCGGCGATCAGCACGGGAACGGTGCCGGGGACCGGTTTGTATCCGTTCCCCAGCGGGCCGAGTACGGCGCATTCGACGCCCGGTTCCGCCTTTGCCAGTTCGGTTGTGCCCAGTCCCACGACCTTGAAGATGACTGTCACAGTCCCAGCCGCCGGGTCCGCCGAACTGATGGAGAAGGGACGGCGCAGGATCCGGTCGCGGAGACCGGGTATCTGCACGTGGACGAACTGGCCGGGGAGGGCCGATTTTGCGATATCCGGAGCGAGAAAGACGAGACGCCGGTATCCGGCGGTCATTTCATCGTTCCGAAGGATCCTGGAGATCTGATCCATGTCAGTGCCTGTCCGTTGTTTTTACTTTTTTGCCTTGGCCGATTTTTTGGAGGCGGCCTTTTTCGCGGGTTTCTTTTCCGTCTTGGAAGCGGATTTCTTCTTCGCCGTTCCGCCTGCATGATGATCGTGGCCGCAGGAGCATCCGCATTCATCGGTGCATTCATCCTCGCAGTCGCAGCCGCAGAAGAGATTCTTCACATCGTCTTCGGTTTTCAGAACGGTATCGGCGGGGATGGCGCTCCAGAGTTCGGTGTGGGTGATTTCGTCGCCGGGCGCCAGAAGCATGAGGGGACTGAGGGTCTCGGCTTCCAGCATCTTCTTGTCGGTGTAGATCTCGATGGAACAGCCGTTGTCGGGATAGGTTTCCCCGTCCTCGTAGATGAACTGCTTGATGAACGCGATTCCCTGATTGATGTAGGCAAGCCAGCCTTCCTGGCAGTTGAATCCGACCTTCATGGGGCCTTTCGCCTTGGGATCCTGACGCACCATGAGGAAGTCTTCGCCCCAGGTGATCCGGGGATCGTTCATTTTCGTGTAGGGCCAGAGACTGTAGAAGGAGGTGGGCAGAAGCGCCGTTTCATTCTTGTTCTGCGGGGCCACGGCCACGCCGCCGGGTGCCATGACGGAGAGGGCCCAGGCGGCGGCCTCGACCTCCCATACGCCGTCGTTCCGGATCGTGTGGATCACCTGGAAGGTCTCCTCATCGGCGGGGATGACGGCCAGGCTTTTGGAGATGCCGGTGACCGGATTGGGCGGAGTCAGGAATTCGTATCCGCCTTCCTCTGTTTCTATGACGGTGACCTTATGCTCGCCGTTGTCGGGCTCGTAGGTGCGCTCTTTGGTCTCCGGCGCGTGCCAGAGACGGTGTCCGCCGTAGTTGACCCAGCCTTTTTCGGCCTTGGTGCCGGCCAGGGCGGGATCCACGTGGAAAAGGTTTTTGCTCTTTCCGTAGAAGGCGCCGATCACGCGGGGGCCGATCTCCGTGGATACGATCACGCGGAATTTTCCGCTGGAGATCTCGATGCAGTTCTTCCATCCTTCGAATGTGACCTTTTTTGCTTTTTTCATTCGAACCGTTTCCTTTCCCTGATGGTTATTTCTGCTTTGCAGATATATTCTTCATACGTCCCGGTTTATCAGTTCCGCGGTCAGTTCGTGCAGATACGAACGGTACGGATTGTCGGGCAGTTTATCCAGAAGCCGTTCCGCCCGGTCGGAACAACGAACGATCTCCCCGCGCAGCTGATCGGCGGCCCCGGTCGCGGTCAGGATATCGCGTATTTCGGCAATGGATTCCGGCGAGTACTCCGGAAGGCCCGTGAGGGCGAGGAGTCTGGATTTTTTTACGGAGTCGGCCTTCTGCAGCGCGGCGAGGAAAAGCAGAGTCGGTTTCGCTTCCTGAAAATCGGAACCGATGGGTTTGCCGAATTTCTTTTCATCGCCGAAGATGCCCAGAAAATCGTCCTGCAGCTGGAAGGCCAGACCCAGCGCGTCGGCAAATCCGGTTATCAGGTCCAGTTCTGTTCCCTTGAAATAAGGCGTTTCCTTTGCAATGAGGGCACCTGCCCGGACGCAGTAGCGGAGAATCGCACCGGTCTTGCCCGCAATCATTTCGCGGACTTCCTCTTCCGAAACGTTCAGGCTGCCCCGGGTGCCGAATTCCACATCCACGGCCTCGCCGGAGATCAGCTCCCTCGCCAGATCGCGCTGCATGCGCTCGGCCAGGTAAAGGACAACGTTATCGGGGACTCCCTTGCTTTTGAGGCGGAGCAGGGCGTCCATGGCCCAGGCCTGCTGGAGGTCGCCCGCCAGAATGGCGAAGTCGGATCCGAACTTCGCTCCCGCTTCCGGTCCGGTTTTGTACCGGGCTCCGGCCAGTTCGCGCAGCGAAGCGTGCGTCGTCGGTTTCCCTCGTCTCAGATCGTCGCAGTCGATGATATCGTCATGGACCAGCGTCCAGTTGTGATAGATTTCCACAGCGGCCGCGGCGGGAAGCGCCTTATGCGGTTCTCCGCCGAAGAGTCCGCAGGACCACATGAGGAGCACGGGGCGCAGACGTTTTCCTCCGGCGCAGGGATAGGCACGGACGGCATCGCGCAGGAAATCGGGGCGGATGCGGTCGGGAAAATTATCTGTTCGAATGAAATGGGACACCCTGTCCGCGATTAACCGCCATTCCGTTTTCCAGTCCGACATCGTGCTGCCTCCGCATTCATCTGTTGACACAGACGGCCCTGACAAAAGGAAGCGACGCCGAAAGACCGGTCGCGGGTTTTGACAGTGTCGTCTGACATACGGTACTATCGCTTTTTTTTCCGAAAAATCAACCCCGGACTCTCAAAAAATCAGCAAGAATCTCCTTCCCGCCGATGCGGAGTATCCGGGCGGCTCCCGGGGCAGCTACCGGAGCGTTACGTCCAGATCCGTCACCGGCTGTTTCGTTTCCGGGTCAAGAAAACGGACGGCGTGGCCGACTCCGCCCAGCCCCTGAACGATTTTGACCAGCAGGAAGTTTTTGCCGGGGCGAAGGGTGACCACCCCGGATTCGCTGTCGGCAGACAGTCGGCGGCTGGGCGTATAAAAGGCGGTAACGCGGCGGCCGTTGAGAAAACTTTTCTCTCCGTCGTCGCTGCCGACAGTCAAGCGCAGTGTCCGTTCCACGGGGGTGTCGATGACACAGGCAAGGTAGTAGCAGATATAGGAGGAGAAAGGCAGAGAAACCTTATTCGGGCAGATTGAACGCCTTTATCAGGTCCGCCTTCTGCTGTTCCGTAATGGGTTTCACTCCGCCGAGCCGGCGGGAGGAGAGCAGACTGTTGGCGCAGAATTCCGCCACTTCCAGTCGGTCGAACGCCTGCAGAAGGGTCGAGCCGACCGTGAGGAGGCAGTCGTTCCGGAGCATGACCACGGGGGCATTCGGCGCGATCTTGGCCACGGTGGCGGCCGGATCGCGGTAATGATCGGCGCAATCCACATTGACGATGTCACGCAGCAGGATGTAGCTCTCGGGGATGGTCCGGCTGTCGATGTTCTGTTCCGTCACGGCAAATCCCATTACGTTCACCGGCTTCGAAACAATGATCGCGTTCACCCAGGGATGGGCATCGTAGATCATCTTGAACAGTCCTGCGGCCCGGCTCGGCGTCTTGCCCAGTTCGCAGTAGTTGTCCTGGATCAGGACCAGTTCGTCCTCCCGGACGTTCATCCGGTCGGCGCCCTTGGGGGTGATGAGGAACTGGTTCGCAGACACCCGTACGGAGAAAGTCCCGTCCGTGGAGAAGGAAAGCATCCGGTTGTAGGAACGGTTGATGAGTTTCATCATTTCCGAGCGCAGTTCGCATTCATGAGGCGTATGCTCCGCGGGCATGAATTCGGAAAGGCGGACGTGTTCGATCGAGCGTGCCATGTTCTGCGTTTCCGGCGAGAGCGGATGCAGTTTGCCGATGGACATGGCCTTCAGTTCGATCCGGGCGAGATAATCCAGCGTTTCGAACCGCTCGAAGGCTTCCAGCAGATTTTTTCCGGAGCAGCAGACACCGTGGTTTTCCAGCAGGATGCAGTTCATTCCCTTCTGGAATTCGGCGGAGATCTTGTTCCCGAGCGCCTCACTGCCGGGAATTTCATATTCGGCAAAACCGATTTTCCCGCAGATGCCCGTGGCCTTGGTCAGCAGCGCGGTATTGGGGATCTTCTTGGCGATGCTGAACGCCACCAGCGCTGCCGGGTGCGCATGCAGAACGGCTTTCACGTCCGGCCGGATCTGATAGATATGCCGGTGGAACGGGAATTCGCTGGACGGCTTGTGGATCCCTTCGATGGTGCCGTCCTTTTTGACGCAGACGATATCGGCCGGACTGAGCGTCCCCTTGTCGATCCCCGCAGGGCTGATCCACATGTTCCCGTCGGAGTCCATGATGGACAAATTGCCGCCGGAGGTGGTGGTCATGCCGTAGCCGTAGAGCCGTTTCATGATAAGGGTGATCAAATCGCGGGGATGCATCAGATTCAGATTCATTTCTCAGGTCCTTGTGTTGAATTGCGCGAGCCGGAGGCCCGCGGAAACATACAGCGGTGTACTTTAGCACGCGAAAGGCATTTTTTCCAGCGGGAAAGGGGGAAAATTCGGGTCCTGCTCCTGAACCGCAGTTCCGTATTGACTTTTGAAGTTGCCCCGTTATATTATACGGCTTTTTGATCGAAAAAAAAACAGGAGGTCCCGATGTCTGATAAAACGTATGAACTTGCCCGGCGGGAGCTGGTAAAATACGGATTTCAGGCCGCTTTTGCGCTGGAAAAAGAGTTGCCTTCGTTTGAGATCCGGAGCGCAAACGGAGCGATAACCATTGCAGCTCCGAGTCCTCTGGAACTCCTTTACGGCGTGTATGATCTGGCGGAAAAATTCGGCGGATATTCCTTTTTCGAGCCCGGATATGACCGGTTCGATCCGGCACGGAAGATTTGTCCGCCTGACGGCATATCGGTCCCGGCAAGGAAACCGCTTCTGAAGAGACGCGGATTCATCCAGGAGTTTCCCTTCGATTCCGAAACCCGCGACCTTTTCGACTGGATGGCCAAGAACAAGCTGAATTATCTGCTGACCTGGATGAAATATTACGATGAGCTCTCCGACGATCTGAAGGAATTCGCAGCGGTCCGGGGCATCACCATCGAAAGCGGACATCACAATTTCAATTACTGGATCCCGGGTAGAAAATACGGGAAAAGCCATCCGGAATTTTTTGCCGAGATCAACGGGAAACGGATCGAATCATCCGACGGGAAAAGCGAGCTTCTGCTCAGCGAGCAGCTGTGCACCACGAATCCGGAATTGCGGGCGGAGATTGCCCGCAATATGCTTTCCTATTGCGAAGCGCATCCGGAAGTGAAGGTGATCTCTCTGATCCCCAATGACGGATTCGGCTGGTGTGAATGCGAAACGTGCTCGAAATTCTATGATAAATCCGAAAAAGGGGATTTCTACAGCCTTTCCGAGCACGTATACAAGGCTGACCGGATCTATCACGATCTCCTGCGCGACGTCAATGCCCGGCTTCGCGCCGTCCGTCCGGATCTCACCCTCACTTTCTGCGCGTATGTGAACTACTGCTCCCCTTCGCCCGGTTTTCGCCTGGAAAAAGGGATGGCCGTGCATATGGCAACCTACTGGCGGTGCATCAATCATACGATCGATGATCCGGATTGCGTGATCAATCCGCATTACGCGGAGGACATCCGGCGCTGGACCTCGGCAAAGCGCGGCGGCGAGGTCAATATCTACGAGTACTACATGGGCGTCAATTTTTATCTGATGCTGCCGATGATCCATTTCCGCGAGATGTTCCGCGAAATGAAATGGTACGCCGATCAGGGCGTGGACGGGATCCTGACGCAATTCCACGTGAAGCACTGGAGCGTCTACGGAATGAATTACGTGCTGATGGCCCGGGCGGCCAGAGGCGAGGATTGCGAAAGTTCCATTGAGACCTTGTTCCGCGCGCTGTTCGGAAACGATGCCGTCGAGGCGAAACAGTTCTATGCCCGGATCAAGGATATGCTGCTGAAAACGGGACATTGCCACATCCCGTATCCCCGTTCCCTGCTGCGCCGGACAAAGCCGGACGATTATCGGGAACTGCATGAACTCGCATTGAAGCTGTCCGCCAAAGCGCCCGGCGACCGTTTCCGGGCGGATCTGGTGATCTGGACCGAATACATGATCCGCTTCAAGAATCTGTTCGATGCATACCAGGAAAAGAAGCTGACAGAGACGGATGTCCGCGGTTTTCTGACCTGGATCCGGTCCTGCGGGGACTTTCGGGTGCTCATCCCGGAAAAATGCGAAGAGTATTTCCAGGCTTTGCTGGATGCCCTGCGGAACGGGACGGAATGGATCCATTTCAATCTGGACTGGGAAGACGGGTATATCCGGCGGCATGACCGTCTTCTGGGATAAATAAGGAAAAATGTTTCTTGACATTGCGCGGAGGAATGCTATATTATGCCTTTGTAAGATTTTTAACAAAGATGGAGCGTCCGGATCATGACCGATCTGGAAAAAAACGCGTATATGCTGATCCGAAGGGGATGCGCCCGTTCCCGCGCCGATCTGGCCCGCAGACTGGACGTCAGCCGTCCTACCGCGTCCACGGCGGCCGAGGGGCTCCTTGCCCGGGGGCTGATCCGGGAGTGCGGGAAGGGGAGATCCACGGGCGGGACGACTCCGATCCTGCTTTCCGCGGAAACGGGACTGGCCGGATGCATCGGGATCGACCTTGGCTATGCGGACAGGATGTCGGCGGTTCTGCTCGACAGCGCGGGGAACATCCTCAGGAGAAAAGAGCGTGAATTCGATCCGTCGGACTTGAGGAGCATGGCCGAAAATTCGAAGAAACTGGCGCGGGCCCTGAGCCTCGGGAAAAAACTGATCGGCGTCGCCGTGGCGCTTTCCGCCATCATTGATGAAAAAACGGGCCGGGTCATCGCCAGCATCAATCCGGTTCTGCGGAGCGGCCTGCTTCAGAGCACGCTGGAGGAGACTCTGGAGTGTCCTGTCTTTTCGGCCAACCGGTCCCGGGCGGCGGCCTTTTCCGAGGCGTTCGGCGGGGCTGCCGGACAGGAGGAGGATTTTGCCCTGATTTCGCTGGGCCGGAGCGTGGGCGCGGCCTTCTGGTGCGGCGGAAAACTTTTTCGCGGTTCCGGTTCGGCGGCGGGCGAGATCCGCAATCTGCGGGTCGCTTCGGGGGACCGGCTCGAACAGGCGCTCTCCCCGGAGCGGACGGCCGGGGCCGACAGGGAGGAGATTTTGGAAACATGCGCGGATGCCTTGAGTCAGATCATCGATATCATGGATCTGAAACTGCTGATCCTTTCCGGCCGGTTCGCGGACTTCGGCAGGGATTTCCCCGCCTCGCTGGAGACACGTCTCCGGGAAACGGGGACACAGGCGGCCGTCCGCGCCGCACGGTTCGGCCGGTTCAGCGCCGCACGGGGCTGCGCTTTCCGGATGGGAGAATTGATCATTCCGAACACATGAACGGGGAACTTCGCTGTCCCGGCACGGAGGCCGAGGGCAGGGAGCCCGGAACAATATCAGGAGTTGGAAAAATGAATCTCATGATCTGCAGGGACAAACAGGAATGCGGCGCGGAAGCCGCGAAATTCGGAGCCGGGAAGATCCGTCAGGCCATTGCGGAGCAGGGCGAATGCCGCGTGATCCTGGCCACCGGAGCGAGTCAGTTCGAAATGCTTTCCGCTCTGCTGAAGGAACCGGGGATCGACTGGAGCAAAGTAACCATGTTCCATCTCGACGAGTATGTCGGACTTCCCATCACCCATCCGGCCAGTTTTCGGAAGTATCTGACGGAACGCTTCATCAGCAAACTGCCCGTGCCGATGAAGGAAGTGAATCTGGTGAACGGGGAAGCGGAAGATCTCCGGGGTTTCTGCGACAGGCTCGGGGCCCGTCTGCAGGAAAAGCCGGTCGATGTCGCGTTCATCGGCATCGGCGAAAACGGACATATCGCGTTCAACGATCCGCCCGCCGACTTCGATACGGAAACTCCTTATCTTGTGGTGAATCTGGATGAGGTGTGTCGGAAACAGCAGCTTGGCGAAGGCTGGTTCCCGACTCTGGATGACGTGCCGAAGCGGGCGATATCCATGAGCGTGCGCCAGATCATGAAGAGCCGCTGCATTGTCAATACCGTGCCCGACGCCCGCAAAGCGTACGCCATGAAGATCACTTTCGAGGGCGAGCTTTCTCCCATGCATCCCGCATCCGTCATCCGGCTGCATCCGGATTGCCGTACCTTCTGCGATGTCCCCGCGGCGGCGCAGCTCAGCAAATTCACGCGGGATCTCTGCACGAAAAAGTGATCCGGAGCGGGCGTCATGGATAAAAAATCCTATGCCGATCTTCAGATCAACGGGTTCATGGGGGTGGATTTCTCCGCCCCCGACCTCACCGGAGACCAGTTTCTGAAAACGGCGGAGCATATTTTTGAATCCGGGACCTCGCTGTTTCTGCCGACCCTCGTGACCAGTTCCAGAGAAGTCTATCTGCGGAACCTCGGGATCATGCATCGGGCAGCGGAAACGCACGGCCTTCTCAAGCAGATCCCCGGAGCTCATCTGGAAGGCCCTTTCATTTCTCCGAAGCCGGGTGCGGTCGGCGCACATATCCCGGAATACGTCATTCCTCCGGATGCCGCGTTCTTCGATGAGATCATGGACCGCTCCGGCGGATATGTGAAGCTGCTGACCGTGGCCGCGGAGATCCCCGGCATGGCGGAGTTCATCACACACGCCGTATCCAAAGGGATTGCCGTATCCTGCGGACACCAGCTGGCGGGTTCCGCCGATCTCCGGCGGGCGGCGAAGGCGGGCGCGACGCTCCTGACCCATCTCGGGAACGGATGTCCGAATCTGATCGACCGGCATCGCAACATGATCTGGGCGGGAATGGCCTGCGACGATCTGACCGCCATGATCATTACCGACGGTCACCATCTTCCCGCGGAACTCATCAAGTGCATTTTCCGTGCGAAGGGATCGGACCGCATCGTCGTCACCAGCGACGCCGCGCCCATTGCCGGTTTCCCGCCCGGGCGCTACTTCTGCTGGAACAACGATGCTGTGCTGGAACCGGACGGACTTTTTCACAATCCGGAAAAAGGATGCCTGGTCGGTTCGTCCGCCAGCCTCAAAGACTGCGCGGACTACCTTCGGACACTGGATTTCCTGACGGAAGAGGACATCGTGAAGATGACCTGCACGAATCCGCGGAAAATGATCGGGATGCTTTGATCCTCCGGAAAATCCGTCTTCCGGATCTTCATTATGCCTCGAAGCGCCAGCGGGCACAGCGGAGCAGGGCCCTGCCTGCCGCCGGATAGGTATTTTTGCCATCGGGATTCGGCAGAGCTTCGTACCATGCCGTCACCAGAGTTCCGTCGGACAGTTCCGCCGTGGAGGCATAGCCAAGATCGTTCTCGACGCCGTCGGCGGAAATGATGATGGGATCGGACCAGCTTTCCCCCTCATCGCTGCTGATCCGGCAGCGGTTGCCGAAGGGCGGGCGGCGGTACCCGTAGCTCAGCAGCAGACGCCCGTCCCGGAGTTTCAGCAGATGAGGCGGATACCCGGCGGCGATCCTGTGCAGATTTTGCCAGCTTTTGCCGCCGTCTTCGGAGACCATCTGCCAGGTGGCGTCTTCGCAGCGGATGTGGGTGATGATCCTGCCCGAGGCCGTTTCCACGCTGTGAAGCTCATGCCACGTCCGCAGCTGGTGTCCGCCGAAATCTCCCGTGTAGAAATGGGATATCTCCTGCCAGGTGAGCCCGTCGTCTCCGGAACGCAGACAGATGATTTCATCGGCGTGGTTGGAGATGTTCATGCAGCGGGGGTAATACGCCCGTCCGCAGAAAAAGAGGGATCCGTCGTGAAGCACGATGGGGCCATGGACATTGTTTGCCGGGACCCTGTATTTGCCGCTCCAGGTCTTCCCCTGATCCGTGGAACGGAGCATAAAGAAACCGTGTTCTCTCCGCAGAAGGCTGATCGTGATATCGTCTTCGACCTTTTTCCAGTGAGCCTGCGCTCCTTCCCGGTCGCCGCAGGTGGTGAAGGCCAGACTGGTGAAATAGTTGACCAGCCACGTCCCCGACGGGGTGACGACGATCCCCGCGTCCCGGTCGTCCAGCGGCCCGGAAGTCAGGAACCGCGGCGCGCTCCAGCTTTTACCGCCGTCTCCGCTTTCGTAAAGGAAGACCCGCCCGAAGGGGTCCATATGGCCCTCCCGGTTGCCGGAGCATACCAGCGCCAGACGGTCATTTCCCGTATTGGTGAGCGTAGGCCAGCCGTGGAACCCGGTCTTTTCGCCGGTTCCGATCCATCGGCAGTCGGGCACGGTGATTTTCGGCCGCAGTCCGTTGCCGAAAGCTTCGTCGGTCAAAAGCGGTTCAGACACTTTCCGTTCTCCTGTTTTTTCAGCCGTAAATACACATTTTTCTTCAAAAAATGAGAAAACCTCTGCCCTCGTAGACGGAGAGCCGCTCGTGAAGATATTTCAGGTCGGGTTCGAACAACAGCTCACGATGCGTTCCATCGGGCAGGAGATGCCGGAAGACGAAATTGACCGGGATCCGGCTGCCCGGCGCGGGGATCCCGTCCAGGTATTTCCACGGGATGAAAAGCGAAAAAAGAGACTCTCCCGGATTGGCCGCGGGAAGATCTTTCTCCCGTTGTCCCGGACCGTATTTTTTCTGCTGCATCGGGGAAGCGTTTTCAAGCCGGGGATAGACGAACGCCCCGTCCGAGCCGAAGCCTGGACGGAATACGATGAACCACTTCGGCAGATAGACATAGAACCAGGTGTTCCTGCCGGACACATCCGCCCGGTCACAGTGAAAACAGACGGTCATTCCCTCTTCCGAAGCCGTCACACTGACGCTTGCGTTGTCGGTCCATGTCTCCATGAGCACAGGCAGCAGGGCATGCTTTTCTCCGTCCGGACGGATCTCCCTTGTTCCCGGCGTGATCCCCTCCTTCAGCATCCGTTCGAAGGGGAAGCACAGAGGATAAAGCATTTTTCCCTTCCAGCTGCCGCCCCGGCGCAGTTCCGTGACCGGCATTCTGGCGAAAAGCGGCAGTCCCGCCTGAAACGCCGCGATCTCCTTATGCCGGGGCAGGGCATTGATGAAATCATCCCGGACCTTTACGCTTTCGGCTACCGCGCGGAGAGCATCCGGGGAAGGTTTTTCCAGAAAGGCCAGATAGTTCCGGGCCATCCGCGCCGTATGCCGAAGCAGGTCGAATTCGGTCCGGAGCAGCCGGGCAAACGTGTTGCCCGGCGCCGCCTCTTCCATCTGTTTCAGCAGTGCGTCCAGATCGGCAAGGGATTTTTCATCGTAGCGGAGCGCATACGTTTCCATGTTGGCATATCGGCCGGGCATCCGGTTCCCGAAGATGTTGTGGTAGTCCTGATGAGATTCGGCAAGTCTGCGCGACTGCAGACCGTAGAGGACCCGGAAGAAATCCCGGAGCTTTTCCGGCGCCTGAGGCAGAACAAGACGGCTGAACTCTTCCACTGCTTCGTCGGGCGTGCAAGACGGATCGACGGCGATGCTTCCGTATGCATAGTAGTCGGCGCCCTCCAGGCCCCACAGTTCCCCGAAGCCGCAGCGGTAGATGCCTCGGATCCCGAAATCCCGGAACAGCTTCAGCTGCTCCGCGCTTTGTCCGGGCGTGTGCGTCGGAGAGAAGCCTTCGGGATGATACGCGCCCCAGTTGTAGACATACGAGAGGAAGCCGCCGGGCACCTTGAATTCTTTCCACGCCTGAAGGGACTCCGGGGTATACCGGCAGAGTTCGATGATGACGTTGGAGGGGAATTCCCTGAAGCTCCGGGGTGGATCGCTGTTGGGCGCATAACAGAGGATCACCACCTTTTTCTCAGGCCGTTCCCGCAGGAACCGTTCGGCCAGGTCGCGGTGGAGGATCCAGATCTTTTCGCCCGGATCGTCCGTGTTTCCCCAGGCCTTGCATGCATCGCAGGTGCACAGGGAAAAGCCGTCGCTCTGTCCCAGCTGGACCCACTCGTAGCCCAGATCGGCCTTTCTGCACATCTCCTGATAGACCAGTTCCTGGAAGCCGGGATTGGAGATGCAGTACTGCTGTCCTTTCCAGCGTTTTTTCTGGTTCGTGAAAAGGAAATATTCCGGGTGTTCGTCGTAGATTTCCAGGGGGACTGCCGCGGGATGGCTGTGTCCGCCATAGGAAAAGTACCAGGGCGAACTAAGAAACCCGTTGGAGATGTCGTAGACGGGGTCGGATGTCTGCCTGCCCGAAACGTAAAGGAAGTCCGGGACATAGTCCTTGACGAAGCCCGGCGGCAGATCGACGGAGTCCTTCCGGGTGAATTGCATATAGCGGCCTGAGGGCAGGGGGGCGCGCAGACCCGCATGATCCCGCAGGAACATGATGACGGCCCGGAGCGTTCCCAGTTCATGAAAGCTGTGGTTCAGATGTTCCTGACGGAGGATGTCCGCCCGATAGGAGCCGGAAAAGTACCAGTCGCCGTTTTCCGCCACCCGGAGACGACCGCGCCAGAATCCCGCGGGAAGTTCGACCGGATCGGCGAGACGGCCCACGAAAATGGCGTGCTCCGTCTGTTTTTCCCCTGTGACTACGGGCAGCTCCGCCCCGGTGAGATGGACCAGTCCCCGGCTCAGGAGCTGCGCCGCGATCCTGTCGAAATGGCGTTCGGCGGAAGTTCCCCGGTCAGGGATCACGATGCTCCAGCTTGAATCGGGGACCGCCGCGCGGAGGATCGCGGAAAGAAACACGGCGGTCAGGAATACGGCTTTCTTTTTCATTCGAAGACCAGTTCTCCGAATTTATCCCGATCGTGGAAATTCCGTGCTTCCGGGTTGGGCGCCCAGAGGAGCAGTTCCGGGAATTTTTCCCCGTCGTGGTACTCTTCTCTGCCGAAATTTCCGGTCCACACCGTTCCTTCGCAGGGCGGCGGCACGGGGAAGGAGGAAAAGTCGATCTTCACCAGCGCCCGGATGCGGTCCTTTTCCCGGCTTACCTGACAGGACCATTTTCCATTCCAGGCGGGATCGGACTTGTTCGCATTGGGATCGAGAATGTCTTGTCCCGCGCCGTTGCGGGCGTCGTACCGGGAATCGGCGATGAAGTTGCAGAGAAAATGATAGTGTTCCGACCGGGTGCCCAGCACGTCGAGCATGATTTCGAAGGCGTCCTGTCCCCAGCAGGGGCCGTCCTGGCCCAGCGAACGATAGACGCGTCCGTGCCGGTCGGCTCCCTCGAAGGCGATGCAGAGACTGTCCCGGTCATAAAGCAGTTTGAACCGGGTGGGGACCGAGGGTTCGGCCAGCTGGATCCCCTTCATTTCCATCCACTCCGCCCGGGCCCATTCACCCTTGTCGAAATCGAATCCTTCGGGCACCTTCTCCACCCGGAGGACGACGGCCCGGGGAATGCTCTTGAAAGGCAGGATGCCATGTTTGCGCAGGAGTGGAAAATCCCAGTCGAAGGGCGCACCCATAGCCGCGGAAAGCGAGCCGTTTTTCCGGGCGTCCTCCCGGGTTACGCCGGGACCGAAAAGTTTGACTTTGGTCCACTCGGGAAGGCCTTTGCAGCGGGCCTTTTCTTCCTTTCCGAAAAGTCTGTCCAGAAATTCGTTCCGGCGGGTCACCTCTTTTTCCAGCTGATTGAAATTCTCCCAGCTCGGATTGAACCGGTAGGCGTTGTAAAAGACTACGCTCCGGACCGTCAGACAAAGAAAATCGAATTCCGTCCGGACCAGTTTCAGCCGGGCCTTGACCTTGGGATCCCGGGCCGACTTCTCTGCCGCGGAAAGATTCTGCTCCAGAAGCTGAAGCGCCGACGGAGTGAAGAGCCCGGGGAGAAGGCCCCGGGGGTCCATTTTCGTGTAGCCGGCCGGACGCATGGCCAGAATATCGTCGATTTCGATATAAAATTTTTCCATGGGCAGCTTCGCTTCCCCGAAGGCGGCCTCGCAGTACTCATGGAGGATCTCCCTGCCGCTGCGGTCGGGATCGGCCATGAGAGATTTGAAAATGTAATACTGGGGACCTTCCAGGCCGTACAGTTCTCCGATGCCGCAGAGATAGAGCGCCCGGACGTCGTACCGGGAAAAGGTCTTGAACTGATCTTCAAGACGGCGGATCGTGCACTTGGGGATGAATCCCTGGAAGCCACCCCAGTTATACAAATAGACGTTGAATCCCTGAGGCACCGTGCATTTTTCCCACGCCTTCAGATCGGCTTCCGTGCTCCGGCAGAGTTCTATGGCCGTGTTCGCAGGAAAGCTGTGGAACGTTTTGGGCGGTCTGAAGGTGTTCCCGTAGGAGATGATGAGGACTTTTTTCTCCGGACGCAGCTTCAGAAAACGTTCCGCAAGCTGACGATGGAGGATCCACAGCTTTTCTCCGGGGTCGTCGGTCCCGCCGAAAGCCCGGCAGTTTTCGCACTCGCAGGGCGTGTAGCCGTCTGTCTGGGCCAGCTCCACGAACTCGTAGCCTTCATCGCACTTCGCGGCCATTTCCTTGAGCATCAGTTCCTGAACTTCGGGATTGGAAATGCAGAGGTGGTTCCCGTGGGGCGTCCGGACCGTTCCCGACAGCCGGAAGTATTCGGGATGACTCTTCCAGTATTTTTCCGCCGGGACAGCGGTATAGTAGCTGTGCCCGCCGTACAGATAGGTGTCGGTGCTGTACAGATATCCGTTGGCGATCTCGTAGAGCATATCCAGCGGACGGCGGCGCACATATTTGAAGCGGGGGAGAAGCCGGAGATCGCATCCGGAGGGCACTGCCAGACGGGAAAGCCGGGGCACGTGGATCCCGTTTTTCCCGGGAATGAGGAAGCGGACTCCCGCATAACGCTGGAGAAACTCCGTCATGGCCCGCACCGAGGAAAGCACGTGGAGATAATACCGGTTTCCGGCATTCGCCGACACGGGGCGGTCCGGACCCGCCAGAATGACCCTGTTTCCGGTCACCTTTATGGCCGCTTCCCAGTCCTTCATCTTCGCCGTGTCGATGCCCTGGCTCCGGGCGAACCGCGTATCGCCCAGCAGGATGGCTCTCTGTCCGGGAGCGAGACTGCTTTCCCGGATCACGGGAAGTTTTGCGCCGGTTCCTTCCTCCAGGATCTCCGAGAGCGTCCGGGCGCTCTCCATAAGGATTTTTTCCACCGAGGGATGCTGAAAACGGTCGGGCAGGACGATGACCGCTGCGGATTTTCCGTTTTCGATCAGAGTCAGCTCGTTTTTCTCTGTTTCGATTCCAAGCAGGAGGGGAAGATTCAGACAGGCTGCGAGAAACAGTGCGATACTCTTTTTCATTTTCTGATGTTCTCCTTTAAAACCGGTATTTGAGGTCCTGAGCTTTTCCCGTTGACCAGAACGAGCAATAGTATGAATCCGTTCCCTGATGCTCCTTGCAGGGAACATTCGAACGGACGCGGGATTCGGCATGCGCGTCCGCAAAGAGCAGATTGGCGCTGCCTCTGTGCCGGAAATCGATACTGCCGCAGGCCTTGTTCAGGTCCGGCGTGTATACCGTATCCCAGTCCACCATCAGGCAGTTGCTGTTGCCCTCGGAAATGTGGAACAGATCCGAAGGATACTTGAGAGAACCGATTTTGACGACTTTTCTGGCAATCAGTACGGCACTGCCGCTCGAATTTTCCTTTGCTTTCAGCTGATATGTCATGATATAGCCGTTGATCGTCACATTTTTGAATTGCAGCGAGGGACACAGCATCGGCGTACGATAGATCTTGCCGTTGCTGGCGACACCGATACTGCCGTATGTGGCATACGGATGGACCCCGAGGTAAGGGGCAAGATATCTGTCCTCCAGACCTGCGTAGAGACCGAAGTGCCGGGCGGAATTTCCCGTTGAGGAATCGGCAAATTTCAGTTCCGTCGGAAGCAGATAGTCGCCGTTGTCGTTGCTGTACAGCTGACAGGCCAGACCGAGCTGTTTGAAATCGCTGAGACAGGAGACGCTTTTTCCCTGCTCCCGCGCCGAACTCAATGCCGGCAGAAGCATACCCGCCAGCACGGCAATGATGGCAATGACGACGAGCAGTTCGATCAGCGTGAAAAATCGGTTGTTGGATTTCCTCATGGCTCGTTTCCTTTCTGTACTTTTATTTTTGCTGTAGTTTGACTCAATTCCCCGGCAGGAGGAAGGAATCCATTTCCGGCTGGATCCGTTCGCAATTCTCCAGATACCAGCAGGCTTTCTCATTCTGCCGGAACGAGAAAAGCGGATCCTGCCGGACTTTGTGCTTCACCTGCCATCCCGTTTCCAGAATCAGCAGCAGATCGTGGCCGATGGCACGGATATGGCGCATCACTTCCGGCCAGTCGATGACACCCTGTCCCGGAAGCCAGTGCGTCTCGTCGATTCCGTCATAATCGCTGATGTGGAACGAGCGGATGCGGGGCGCCAGGCGGTCGATCATGGCCGGCAGCTCCCGGTAACGGGTCATGACATGGTTCACATCCATGCAGATTCCGACCTGATCGGAATCGAATCGGGAAACGATCTGTTCCAGTTCTTCCGCGCAGTTCCCCACGCACGTGCGGGGCAGGAATTCCACATTGATGATAAAGCCGAGTTCCCGGGCCGTCGGAAGCAGCTCTTCGATCGTTTTGCAGACCTGTCCGATCCGCTGCGGATGTTCCTCCAGCGGAGGCTCGTTGCTGGCGTGGATCGTGACCATCGGGCCCATCAGATCCGCATGATCCCGAATCAGTTTGATGAAACGGGCGGAAACTTCCTTGCGGACTGCCTCGTCCAGCGCGGAGGGATCCCAGCACAGTCCGCCTCCCTGAAACGGCAGATGCACGCTGGCCGGACGGAACACCCCTTCCTGCATCAGCTGTTTCGTCAGTTTGCAGGAAAGCCGTGTCTGTTCATCGTCGGTGATGCAGGCGCCGAAATACGGTTCGAAATTGCGGAACTTCGATTTCCGGACGGCGGAAGCGACAGATTCCGTGACAACCGTGCCGAAAGCACAGGCGGCGAGTGCATAAGAAATCATAAAGACCTCCTTCCCTGTATATTGCAGAAACTTCCGATCCTGCCGTATTTCATTTTCAACAACCTCCTTTGTTTCGCTGTCGTGAAGACATTACTCGTCCGGGGAATCCGCCAGCGCCGTTTTCCGGACGACCAGATCCGCCGGAATGTGCACGCAATGGCGGTAGTTGTCCGGATTTTTAAGAACGGCGGAAAGCAGATTCACCGCGGCGAGGGGGACTTCGAGCAGATGGCAGTCCACTGTTGAAAGTTCTGTATCCTCCGGTTCCAGATTGTCGCAGCTGAGCAGTTCGAAATCCTTTCCCGGCACGGGACCGTTCTTTTTCAGGTACTCCAGAAAGGCGTAACTGACTACGTCTGACGTGCAGAAGACGAATTTGCCGGAAACGGCGGACCGGATCTTCCGCAGGACGGCTTCACTGAACAGGAGGGGACGTGGGAACTGTATAGTACTCAAGGTGATCCGGCTTTCAGGAACGCCTGCCTCCCGGAGCTTTCTCCGGAAGCACTCCATCCGGTAGCGGCCGTTGCGGTGATTCTCGAAAATAATGTGGAACTTTCTGTCCCTGATATCCTTGATTCTGGCGATCGCATCCGCGAAGGCCCGGCTGAAATCCAGCGCCACTTCGTGCAGACCGTCGTCGTGAACATATTCCTGAAGCATACTTACAACAGGTTTTCCGAAGGAACTCAGCGTACGCCGGATCTCGTCGTCCATAAGGTCGGAGGTGAGAAGCAGTCCATCCAGTCCTGCCAGTTCACGGGGACCGATCACCGGATCTTTCAGCTCGTGCTGCATGAGGATCCGGACCCGGAAACGGCGGCGCAGCTCCGCCAGGGCAAGCTCGTTGATCCGGATCTGGACGTCCAGCGTGTAACGGGGCGCGGAGGCGTAGCCGATGAGCGGTTTGTCCGCCTGTTCCTCCGGAACTTCCCGGAAGAAGGTCCCTTTTCCCCTGACCCGGTAGTATACGCCCTGTTCCACCATTTTTTTCACCGCCCGGTCGGCCGTCAGGGGCGAGACGCCGAACCTGCGGCCCAGCTCACGAGTGGACGCCACCGGAGAATCCGCGGCGGGTTTCTTCTTCTTGATCTCTTCGATCAGGGCATGTACGATATCGTCGACCCGTGTCATGCAGTCCGTCTCTCTTGCTGTATTACTTGTGTATTACTTGTGTTTTATTTCTTAACCGTATTATAACACGCAAATAAGAAAATGCAAGAGCAGAAAACAAAAATTCGTCTCGTAACAGATCCGAGCAACCCTGTTTTCCGTCATATAATCCTATTTTCAGTCAATTGAAAAAGATGTTCGACATGACTATAGTAAAGACAGAAAATCAAATCTTTTCATAAGGAGCGGAAACGGATCATGAGCGAGTATTCATTCAGTCGGAAGATCCCACTCGAGGAAGGGTATGACGTCGTGGTGGCCGGAGGCGGTCCGGGCGGGTGCGCGGCCGCGCTCGCCGCGGCCCGATCGGGCGCACGAGTCCTGCTGCTGGAAAGCCTCGGCTTTCTGGGCGGCATGGGGACGGCAGGTCTGGTGCTGCAATGGGCGCCGTTTCTGAGTTTCGGGAAGCCGGTGGTGGGCGGGATCCCGCTGGAGATCTACCGGATCCTGGAGGATCGGGGCTATGCGTTCCAGCCCGGTCCCAATCCCTTGCCCGTGGCGAATTTTGCGGCCATCGATCCGGAAGGACTGAAGCTGGTTCTGGATGAACTGCTGGCAGAGGCGAAGATCGAAGTCCGCTTCTTCACCCAGGCGGTGGATGTGGATAAAGATCCGGAGCGCTTCTTCGTGAATGGGATCATTGCCCACAATATCGAGGGTTTCCGGTACATCCAGGCGAAGACATTCATCGACGCCACCGGCGACGCCTCTCTGGTCAAACTGTGCGGTGCCGAATGCTTCGAGCCGGACGTGGCCATGGCGCCGACCCTCTGCGCCGTGGTGGACGGGATCCGGTGGGAATCCATGGACATCGAAGGCTGCGGTTTGATCCGCGGTCAGCAGGCCATGGTGAACAAGGCGGTGGACGATGGATTCTTCTCCCAGCCGGACCGTCACGTGCCCGGGATCTTCCGCTCGTTCCGGGATCTGGGCGCCATGAACGCGGGGCATGTCTTCAATCTGAACTCCCTGAACTGCCGGAGTCTTTCGGAAGGGATGATGAAGGGCCGGCTGCAGGTCCAGGAGTACATCCGTTTCTTCAAGACATACTTCAAGGATTATTCCAACATCAATCTGGTGTACACGGCGCCTCTCATGGGCGTGCGGGATTCGCGCCGCATCAAGGGGGAGTACTGGCTCTCCCTCGACGACTATCAGAACAAACGGCATTTTCCCGATCAGATCGCGACCAACGCCCAGAGGATCGACTATCATGTTCGGGATGCATCTTCAAAGGAATACAAACGCTTCAGTGATGACTTCTTCAATTCTCCGCCGCCCTTCCGTCCGGGAGAATATTTCGGCGTGCCGTACGGAACGCTGGTCCCGAAGGGCGCGGAAAATCTCTGGGTCGCCGGAAGAACGCTCTCCTGCGATACTCACATTTTCGCATCCATGCGGGGGCAGCTTCTCTGCATGCTGTACGGTCAGGCGGCCGGCACCGCCGCCGCGCAGACCATCACCACGGGACAGACCGCATGCACGCTCAACACCCGGACCCTGATCGAATCCCTGCGGGCGCAGGAGTGTATTCTGCCGCAGGAAGAACTTTCGGATGAAATGACAAGGAACTGAAATCGACAAGGAGGATAAATCATGCAACACATGAAACAACTGCTTTTGACGGCCTGTATCGTTTTTGTGAGCTTCGCTGCCTGCGGATATGAAGGCCCCGCCGCAAAAAAACTTATCTACTTCGGCTGGTCCGGCCCAACGACTGTGGACGAGATCCTGAAAACCGATCTTGAAGAGTTCAACAAAAACTGTCCGTTTGACGGAATGGGCATATATCCATGGATCAAACTCCATGGAGATGAAAATACGGAGTACAATTTATCCCGTGTCGCAGGAGAGCCGAAGATGCTTTCATGGGATGATTTCAAGGAATGGATCCCGGCACTGCACCGTCTGCAGCAGGAAACCAAACTCAAGCATAACTTCATCAGGACCAACTGTGCCGCCTTCAACGGGAACTGGTTCGATGACGAAGTCTGGAAACGTACGTTGAACAACTACGGGATGATGGCCAGGCTGGCAAAGGAGTCCGGTTTCGAGGGGCTTTGCCTCGACGTTGAAGGATATGCGTACACGAAAAGACCCTTCATGTTCCGCGAGGAACTGGGGCACAGTTTCGAAGAGACCGCGACACAGGTACGGAAACGCGGAAAGGAGTGGATCGAGGAGATGAACCGCCAGTTCCCGAATCTGACATTATTCACTTTTTTCTGGACAAGTTTTAATTGTGACACGCCGAACCGGGCTGCTCATCCGGAAACAAACAATACCGGCAGAGATGCTTTGCTTACCGCCTTTTTCAACGGCGTTTACGACGGCGCCCCCGAAACCATGAAGATCATCGACGGACAGGAGGGACAGGGATATTGTGCGACCACGGATTTCGACTATGATCGAATTGTTGCAAACTATCACCGCTTTGCGGATGCCTGGATCGACAAGGCAAATCATGCCAAGTTCAAAAAGATCACATCCATGGGCATGTCGCTTTATCTTGACAGTTACGCAAAAAAGGACAAGAAGACGCCATGGGATCATCATAACGACTCCTTCTCCAATCAAACGACACTCCTTGCTCATAATGTCATGAATACTCTTGCCTGTGCCGATGAATATGCCTGGATCTGGTGCGAATGGGGGACGTTCTGGCCGAATGCGGAATTCAACAAGTATAAACCGGGAGTCCGCAAGCCGTTCAAATATTGGAATGAGGTCATACCGGGTTGTGTCGAGGCGATCCGGTTCGGCAAAGACTGGGCAAAGGGGATCCCCTCTCTGGCGGGGAAGGACGTTCTCCGGAACGGGACTCTGGAACCGGGCGAGAGCGGGATCAAGCACGGTGTCGACCAGTCGAACAGCGGGATCATCGGCTGGAGCAGCTGGCAGAATTCCCAGATGCCGAAAGGGACCATTACTCCGGAAAACGGGATGGTGCATTTTGTGAATGTGACCGATGGAAGTATTGCTCAATCCTTCAAAAATCCGAAACCGGGGAAAAAGTTTATTTTTACGGCACGATGCAAGCCGGAAAGCCGTTATTCCATACCGAGAATCGGATACTTTTTCCGCGGAAAAAATGGCCAGGGACTTTGGGATATACAGGAAACAAACCTTTTCGCGGAAAAGGATGCCGACGGGTGGATGCGTTCCCATTTGCTTATCACTGTCCCCGAAGGACGGGATATAACGGAAATGACTGTCATCATAGGAGTTCAAGGCTCTCAAAATCCTTCGGGTAAGGATGGCGGCGTCTATTTCGATGATGCGGCTTTGTATGAAGTCGAATATCCCTGGGAGAAAAAAACCGGTTCAACGGAGGTCAAATGATCATGAAACAGAACAACCCGTTCACTCTTATCGAACTCCTGATCGTCATCGCGATCATCGCCATCCTTGCTGGCATGCTGCTGCCGGCTCTCGGCAAAACAAAGGAGAAGGCGTGTTCCACCATGTGCAGCAGCAACCTGAAGCAAATCGCCATGGCCGATATGGCATACAGCGATAATTTTGATGATTGGATGGTCCCGGGGCGTACGAAAGGATGGACTCCGATACGCCCCTATCCTTGGCTTCTTCTTCCTTATGTGGGAAAGGCTTCCGGTATTTTTCAGTGTCCATC
>JAFZZR010000101.1 GCA_017615635.1 Lentisphaeria bacterium | reverse complement strand
GTCCCTGTTCGTTCCACAGTCCCCGCCGGCAGTTCCACCACGGTTTTCGCGCCGGGACACCGGAAGCACGGACGCCAGGGACGCGCATCCGAAACCGTTTTGAGGACCTTGCTCTCTCCGGAGAGAAAGACCAGATCGAGGGGGATCGCCATGAAAAACGTATGAACGCTGGAGCAGCGGGGAAAAACCATGGCGTCGAAGGCCGAGAATCTCCGGGCAATCATGCCCCGGAGACGGTTCGGGAAGGACAGCGCATGAAATGGTGTTGCGGAAACGAGCGTCATTTTTGTGAGATTCCGGATCATGGCGGCAGTTTTACGAGTTGAACAGGGCTTTCATCGCCTGTGAGAGAATGGGGCCCATCAGGATCAGAAAGACGGCGGGAAATATGAAGAGAACCACGGGAAACAGAATTTTTACGGGCGCTTCGTTGGCCAGTTTTTCCGCACGGGCGAACCGTTTGGCCCGGAGCTGATCTCCCTGGATCCGGAGAAGCTGTCCGATACTGACGCCCAGTTCATCCGCCTGAATGATCGCATTCAGGACCGATATCAGATCCGGCTGACGGACGCGGAGTCCCATTTCCTTCAGCGCGGTCTGCCGGGCTTTCCCCAGCTGGATCTCATGCAGCGTACGGATCAGTTCCTCGTTCAGGGCATCGTTGGCGCGGCGGGCCGTGATTTCCCGGAGAGCCGTCAGGAAGTCTTTGCCCGCCTCCACGGAAAGGGTCAGCAGATCCAGCAGATTGGGCAGCGCCTTCAGAATGGAAAGATGGCGTTTCCGGATCAGCGACTTCAGCCAGGCTGAGGGATACAGAAGGAAGATGAGCACGCAGAGGAGCGCGGCGGACGGCTGCCGCGCGGAAACCGCCAGGATCGTCAGTACGATCCCTACGGCACCCATCAGCAGACGGAGCGCCAGGAAACGTTCCGCGGAAAGAGTCTGATCGTAACCCGCCATCAGAAGCGACTCCCGCGTTTCCGTCAGAGGCGAGGCGAAGAGACGGGAGTTCACCAGCGGATAGAAGTTCGGCGCAAAGGGCAGAAAGATCCGGAAGAGGATCGGAATGGATTTCCGCTCCACGGGTTCCTGAACGGGGGAACTTTCCATCCGTATGGAAAGGAAGAGGCCCGCCGCGAAAAGGAAGGCGGCCGTCGTCGCGATGCCGGCCGAAAGGGATGCGAAAAGCTGAAAAAGATCGTTCATGGCACACCCCTCACGTATCGATCTTGGTGATTTTCCGTATGATGAAGAATCCGATGGCGTCCATCACGAGGACCGCCACCAGGATCAGGATCCCCGTCACGGAGGAGAAGAAACTCTTCATCATATCCGGCGAAATGTAGAACATGGCGAAAAAGAGAAAGACCGGCACGGCACCGATCAGCCAGGCCTGCATCCGCCCCTGCGCGGTCAGGGACTGTACGCGGTGCATGATCCGGACCCGTTCCCGGATCACGGAGGCCAGGCGTTCCAGGACTCCTGTCAGCTCCCCACCCGTCTGCCGGGCGGTGATGATTGCAACCGCCACCAGTTCGAAGTCCGGGCAGCGCAGACGGTCGCTCATTTTCCGCAGGGCCTCGTCGAAGGGCACGCCAAGACGGAGTTCCTGCGTCAGCAGCGTGAACTCGTAGGAGATCGGCCGTCTGTTTTCTTTTGCGATACCTTCGAGCGCCTGGGAAATGCTGAATCCGGCTTTCAGCGAACTGCTGATGGAAAGAAGCGCATCCTCCAGCTGCTCGTTGAATTTCGTCATGCGCTGGCGCCAGAGATGCCGAAGAAAGAGCCGGGGCGCGGGAAACGCGACCAGCAGTGCCAGAATTCCCACGAACACGAACTGCACCAGGGTCGGCTCGGAGGTAAGCAGGAACAGACTCCCGCAGGATATGAAGACGGCCAGCGCCGCCAGCGCAAGGCTCAGATCCAGGATCCGGGCGGGCGGCAGCTGCAGAAGCACATCGTCCACCTCCACCGACGTTTCCTGAAGAAATTTTTCCCGATACCGGGCCGAGGTGAAAACAATAAAGTCCATGATGACGAAGGAGGCGAATGTTACGCACAGACCGGAGCTGAGGCATGCCAGCAGAAACAGATTGTCCTGAATGAAGTTGATCATGCGAGACGCCCTCCTTCCCGACGGGCGGACTCACGGGGCGGCGTGAAAATGGAGATATCCAGATCCAGCCCGGCCCGGCGTATTTCATCCATGAACGTGGGCACGCTGCCCGTAGGCACGTAACGCCCGGTCATCTTGCCGTCCGGCGTCCATCCGTCCTGCCGGTAGACGAACAGGTCCTGCATGGTGATGATGTCGCCTTCCATTTTTGTGATCTCGCTGACGCAGGTCACTTTGCGCGAGCCGTCCTTCTCCCGGTTGATCTGCACGATCAGGGCGATGGCGGATGCCACCTGTTCCCGGATGGCCCGGAGCGGAAGATCGAATCCGGCCATGAGGACCAGCGTTTCCAGTCGGGCAAGAGCGTCCCGGGGCGAGTTGGCGTGGATAGTTGTCAGGGATCCGTCGTGTCCGGTGTTCATGGCCTGAAGCATGTCCAGCGCCTCGCCGCCGCGGCACTCGCCGATGACGATGCGGTCCGGCCTCATTCGCAGCGAGTTCTTCACCAGATCGCGGATGCTGATTTCGCCCTTGCCTTCGATATTCGCAGGCCGTGACTCCAGACGGACCACGTGTTCCTGCCGGAGCTGAAGTTCCGCGGCGTCCTCGATCGTCACGATCCGTTCCCGGTTGGGGAGAAAACCGCTCAGAATGTTCAGAAGCGTTGTCTTTCCCGAGCCTGTACCGCCGGAAATGATGATGTTCTTCCGGAGTTTCACGCACACATTGAGAAAGTCGGCGATCTCCTGCGAAATGGAGCCGAACCGGATCAGATCCGACACCTGCAGCGGCGTTTTCGAGAATTTCCGGATCGTTATGGTCGGACCCACCAGCGAGAGCGGCGGGATGATCGCGTTGACTCGGGAGCCGTCTTTCAGGCGGGCGTCCACCATGGGTGAACTTTCATCGATACGCCGGCCCAGCGGGGAAACGATCCGTTCGATGGCCGCCAGAACCTGATGATTGTCCGCGAAGGCGGCGTCCGTCCGATAAAGCACGCCCTTGTGCTCCACATATACCTGATCGGGTCCGTTGACCATGATTTCCGTGATTTCCGGCATGGCGATCAGATCCTCCAGCGGGCCCAGACCGATGGCCTCGTGGTAAAGTTCCCGCTCGATTTTCTGCACGGGCACGCCGTCGGGCAGGGGAATGGTCAGATCGGAAAGAATTTCATGAATAGCCTGAGCCGCCTTCTGGGCAAGAACCGATTCCGTGGCGTTCCCGCTCATGGCAAGCCGCTTGAGATTCAGTCGTTTGAGAAGTTCCGTGTGGGCTCTCTTCTTGATCTCCTGCACCAGCGGCCTCGCCTCCGCGGGAATCCCCGTCACGCTCAATACGGGCGTGGATTCCGGCCTCGTGGAGGAGGGCTTGCCGAATACGGGCCGGGGCGCCGGTGCCGTGACGGGCGCGGCCGGTGCGGGAGCCGGCTGTTCGACCGGTTTCTCCTTCGTTTCCGGTATGGAGCCGGACCCGGTTTTTTCCGCGGGACGGGTGAACGAGAGATTTCCGATCACGGCGCAGGAGCCCGGCGGGAAATCTGCGGGACCGGGCGGCAGACGGCGTCCGTCCAGAAAGGTTCCGTTGGAACTGTTTGTATCCTCGATGGTGAGGGTGGATCCGGAAACGGTCAGGAGACAGTGCTGATGGGAGATTCCGGGGTAGGGCAGCTGGATATGAGACGTGTCGGCGGATCCGGCACGGTATACGCCGTCGCTCAAGGGCAGTTCCGCTTCACCGCGGCCGGGAATGCTCAGTATGAGTTTTATCATGGCGCAGACTCCCGGATCTCGTCAGCGGACCATCTTTTTCATCTTGAGTTCGCGTTCCTTCATGTACTTGGGAATGTTCTTCTGAAGGTAGGACCAGTTGACGCTCTGGAGGTCTCCGGTGGTTTCCGATTCTTCAAAGCTGCGCAAACTCAATGTCAAATGCCCTTTCTGCATGGCGAATACGATCATTTCCACTTCCTTGGGCGTCAGCTCCAGCGTCACCGTGCTGTACGACCGGGCGGACTGATTGTTCATCCCCGCCGAGATCCGGCCCATATCCGTCCCGCAGGCCAGCACTTTCACATGCTGGAGGATCGTCAGCGTCACCGTATCCAGCGCGGCATCCCCGCGGGCGTCCGGAAAACGGAAGGTTCCGATCAGATCCACGTAGTTGTTGGGACGGATCAGACCCGTCACCGAGCTGACCGTGTCCACCGGCACGGAAATGGCGCGGAAGCCCGGACGCACGATGGCGGTCATTCCGGTCTGGCCGGGCGCGATCCGGTCGTCAAAGTCGTTCCAGGCGAGGATCCTGTTGGCGGGCAGATGGGAGCGGACCGGGAGGTCCAGAATGTTGTCCTTCTGTTTCCAGGGAATCTCGGAACTGAGGGTGGATCCCGCGAAACGCTTCACTGTGTATTTTTCGATGTCGCTTTCCTTGATCTTCTCACCGGACGAAAGTTCGTGAACCAGACGGATCACGTCCACATCCACCGCGCTTTCCATGATTTTCCGCTTTTCCTGATTGATCTGCTGGAAGGTGAACATGAAAGCGAGTACGCCGAAGAATACGGCCGCGAGAAGAAGCAGTTTCTGTTTCATCGTCGTTCAATCCTTACTCTGAATAAGATGAAGTTCATGCGGCGGAAGACCGGAGATCGGCCGACGCCCGTCCGTCCCTAATATACACGGGAAAGCGCCTCTTTTCCAGTTTAAAAACGACTTTTTTCGTTTTTCCCGCGGAGGAGGTCCCTTTTTCCGGTGCGGGAACGGTCATCCGGGTGCAGACGGCATTCCCGCCGCCCGCACCCTCAAGGAATCACTCTTTCGTTTCCAGCGTCTTCCGCACGCGTCCATCGTCGCTGAAGTCATCCTTCTTGGAGGCCAGCGCCTTGAACAGACGGTAAAGGTCCACCGATCCGCCGATGGTGAACCAGATCGTGGAGACGATGGCCACCAGACCGGGCACCAGAACGGCCGTGATCCGGAACTTGATCGCCCACCACTCCGCCGGCCAGCGGTAGAAGGCGTTCCAGATGATGATGCCGATGAAGCAGAGGCAGAATCCGTATCCGAAACTCCAGAGGAACACGGACCAGGCCAGGATCTTGTCGCCCTTCGTGTAGTTGGCGTCGATCCCGATGATCTTGGAGAAGGCGGACTTGAACGACCACGGGATCCGCGGCTTCGTTTCGCTGTCCGCATAGATTCCGCGGTGCAGCATCTTCTCCATGTTGAACGGCTTCCGGCAGGTGATCAGGGAGATGATCACATACAGCGAGATGGCCGTCAGCATGGCGATGAAATAGATCTCCTGGGAGTTGATCGGAAATTTGTCCGGATTCATTTCCCAGATCACATACGGATGGAACGGTCCGGACACTTTCCGCAGGAACCAGCCGATCCCTTCCGTCAGTCCGTGTTTCTCCAGCGCCGGATACAGATATTTCGCCCAGGTCTGCTGGCAGACGATCCCGCTGACCGCAAGCAGCGAACCGGATCCCAGCGCGGCAAAGGCGCCCGCGGTGGTGCCCCGTTTCCAGTAAAGACCGAGCACAATGACCGGGCCCGCGCCGCCCAGCCAGATGGCGCCGGTGATGGCGAAGAACATCAGGATATAGTCCATCTGCGCGAAAAAGAAGCTGAACAGGAAGGCGAACACCGCCACGCCCGCGATGATGCACCGGAGCAGTGTCAACTGCTGTTTCGGCGTGAACGGCTCCTTCCGGAACGGCAGAATGATGTCCTGCACAATGATGCTTCCCCACGAGTGCATATATGTGGTATCCGTGGAGATCATCAGGAAGATCATCAGCGCGCACAGCACGCCGGTAAGTCCGATCGGCAGCATTTCCCGGATGGCCACCGGCACCAGCATCTGATGGTAGATTGTCCCCATCGTTCCGGCTTTTCCCTTGTCCACCGTCGCCACCGCGGCCTTGGCCGCATCGCTGTACTGCGAGGGCTCAAGCGGCTTGCTGAGGTCGAATTTCCCCGTCTTCCCCAGAATCTCCTTCATCTTCGGCGTGACTTCACCGGTCGCGACCATGGCGTTCACGTCGGGCCGGATCGAATCGAACCGTTTTTCGTGGATGATTTCCTCCGCCGTCTTCCTCGTAAGCTGCTGATGGATCGAATTCGCGTACTTCCGGAAGTCGATGTGCGTCATGAATGTGAAGGCGGCGACCGCCAGAAGAACGTACATCATATTGGAGAATCCGGAACGCCAGGTGCCGAGCAGCGCCCCCATTTTCTGTTCATGGGCGTTGCGCGCCGCCGCATTGTATCCTTGCGATCCGCTCCACGCCATCCGGTTGAACACCGAGGAAAATATGCCTACGAACACATAAAACAAATTGAAGGTGCTGAGCTTGCTCACGTCGTACGGATTCAGCATGCTCTTCCCCTCCGGACGGTCCAGCAGCGACGGGATGATCTCGCCGTTCCAGGAGAACCGGTAGATGATATAGGCGACGATGATCGCGTAGAAGGGATAGGAGAGCAGTCCCTGCACGCAGTCGGTCACCATGATGGTGATCTGGCCGCCCATGGTCACGATGAATACCGCCACGCCCAGGAACATCAGCATCAGCAGTCCGAACGTGGAGAATTTCCAGCCGCCCACATAGAAATGCACGGGCAGATCCAGAAAATACATCATGCACCGCGCTCCCACTGCCGGGAATATCGCGTAGTTGATCACGCCCGAAAGCGACTGCAGGATCGCCGCGAAGATCCGGAAGGCCCGGTTGTACCGGATCTCGAAAAACTGTCCCATGGTCATCGCCCGCGTCTCGCGGAACCGGTACGTGCAGTAGCCCGTAAGCGACATCAGCAGGCCCAGCGGCGCGGCGATGGTGCTCCAGAATCCGATGGCGAATCCCACCATGTAATACTGTTCCCACACCGCCACCAGCGAGATCAGGCCCATACCGGCTTCGGCTCCGGCCACGCAGAGCACATAGCGGCCCGCCACACGGCCCGCCGCCAGAAAGTCCGCCACGCTCCGGACGTACTTCTGCGATTTCATTCCGATGAACAGCACGACCAGCAGCGGAATCGTTACGATGATCCAATCGATCCACGACATGAATAGAAAACTCCTCTTGTCTTAATTCCGCAGAGTCCGGATGGAACTCCGCATGTTTTCCGCACCGGCTGCACCGGGCGGTCCGGCTGGGGACCCGATTCGGTACTATACTCCCTCCGATTCCGTTTGCAAGAGTTTTTTTTCAGTCCGGCAAATTTTTTTTCAGTCGGAGAGCGTGAGAATTTCCGGGAGATTGCAAAAATCCGCCGGTGCTTACTGTCAGCAGGAATACTCTTCCTTGATCCAGCCGGTGATGTTGCCTGCGTGAAAGTCGAAGTTGACACCCAGAAGCATGATTTTCTTACCGGTCTTGCGGTACTTCATGGCGTAGTCTTTATGCTCGATCTGCTGCATCGCCTCATCGGCGGCCTTGTTGAGTTTGAACTCGATCACATAGATCCAGTCCCCGGCGGCCACCATCATGTCGATCCGGCCGTTGTTCGTGCAGACTTCCGCCTGAACCATCAGCTTCAGCAGGTCACAGATAACGTAACATACCGTCTGATAATAATGCTCGTCCTTCACGTGGATATTGTAGGGTATACCGGCAAAAACAGACTGGAGCTGCTTCATGAAGCCATCGGCATCGCCTGTCCCCACTGCGGTGATCAGTTTCAGAATCAGTTCCTGCGAATCCTGTTTCCGAACCGTGGTGCAATAGGCCAGCAGGGAATTATTGAAAGATTCATCCACCTCCAGATTCGGGAACCGCAGATAGTATTCACGTATCGTCTTACTGGTAAACGGTATCTTTTTCTCTACGCACTTATCGATAGTCAGGTATCCGGTTTGGAACAGCAGAACCAGCGGATCCAGACTGGAGATTTCAAACGCATTGAAAAAAGAACCGGATACCGGACTGTTCAAAGAAACCGAAAAATCGAATTTCGATTTCATGATCAGTTCCAGAAGGAAGGACGGCGTCCCGGTTTCGAACCAGTAATTGCTGAATTCACCGCCACGCTCAAAAAATTTCGCCAGAGACACCGGATTGTATACGGACTCGCTGTCCGCGTGGAACCGGAAACCGTCATACCAGTTTTTGATCTCCTCCAAGAGGTCCGCGTGGCTGAGGTTCAACTTCTTCTCTACGGTCTCGATCTGTTCACTGAAGTTGGACTCAAGCTCTGACTGCGTATAGCCCAGCATGGTGGCGTAACGGGCATCCATGGTGATGTCAGTCAGGTTGTTCAGGTCGGAAAACAGCGATACATGACAGAACTTGCTGACGCCGGTGATGAAAGCAAGACGGATCATCCCGTTCTTTTCCTTGATGACCGAATAAAAGACTTTCAGAGCATCCAGAAATGCCCGGCTGTCCGGCTTGGAAATGTTGTTCAGAATGGGTTTGTCATATTCATCCAGCAGAATGACCACATCGCCGTCTCTGTCATGAAGCGTTTTG
>JAFZZR010000100.1 GCA_017615635.1 Lentisphaeria bacterium | reverse complement strand
GTACGAAACAATAAAACGGTCACGGCGGAGATTTCCCTGATCGGAAAAAAGGTCGAAATCGGCCCGAATAAGCGAGTCCTTTCGTTCGGTCTGCAGGGGACACCGGTAAAACCGCGGCTTCCCTTCACACTGAATATATCCGCCCAGAACAAGAAACGGATCCGCGGAGCCAATATGCTGCTCATGTGGATCACTCCGTCCGGCCTGGGTTATAATTCCTGGTGGGCCTTCGATCCAGGGATGAAAGAAAAATGGGAACTGTTCGACTGGTTTTCCTCCGTGATCGGCAGCGGGAAAATCGATCCCGAACAGAGGAAAGAATGGCGGCGGAAACTGGATGAACACTTTCAGAAAGTGTATTCCGAACACACCGAACAGATCCGCGCATCCAGCAAGTATGTTCAAAAACAGATCGGTCTCATGCGAGGGCAGTACGATGCCATAACGTCCTTTGCCCCCAATACCGATCATTTCATCGTGTATACCGATCCCAGACTGGCTTATGTCGATTCCGAGGAATACCCGTTCTTCCGCTCCGAGTGGTTGGGGCCGCAGCAGGTCGGATATGTCCGTGCCGTGCGTGTTTTTCTGGAAAAGAGTCTGATAGACAGAATGCTTTACACAGGATATCAGCGCCTGCAGCATGGTGCTGACGGGATCTATTATGATGATACATTTCTCCTTCCGACCGCCAACCGGGAAACAGATCCGGAGGGCGATGTCGAGAGTCCCCCCGTCGTTCGCATCGGCATACTGGCAATGCGGGAACTGGTCAAACGCACGGCGCTGATGAGTTATGAACTGAAAAAAGAACCTTTTTTGATGGTCCATCACACCGATGCTCTGATAATTCCCTGTTTCTCCTTTGCCAATCTGGGGTTTACCTGGGAAATGACATTCCTCCAGAAAGATACGCAGGAACGCTTCAGTGAAGATTACATTTTTGCGGAATCAAATGGAAAACATGCGGGGTTGACCAGTTTTGTCATCCCCGGTATCAAACATTGGCCCTCCGTCCGCAAAAACGCTTCCCTCTGGGCTGCCGAATTACGGCAGAAAACGCTCTCTTTGCTGGCCGTAACTCTCCAGCACCAGATGAAAACATACGGGAACTGGGATATCGATCAGGATTCGGCCTCCGCCGCGGATAAGGCTGTCTGCAATTTCAGAGCGGACAACCCTCAGTACAAGTTTATCCCCTACTGGGCAAAGGACAGCCGGATCGTCACCACGCCCGGGTTCAAGGCATGCGCTTATATGGGGGACGGGAAGGCGCTGATCATCGTTTCCAGTTACAATTCCTCCGAAAAGGGAGAGATCAGACTTGACTTCGAAAAACTCGGGA
Organism: Lentisphaeria bacterium; assembly: GCA_017615635.1. GTDB lineage: Bacteria > Verrucomicrobiota > Lentisphaeria > Victivallales > UBA1829 > RGIG8244. The sequence continues at coordinate 15,659 of JAFZZR010000100.1, read as the reverse complement.
TCCCGCCCGGAAGCGGGATTTACGATCTGGCTCGCCGCGAGTTCTCTGCCGGAAATACGGCTGTGCTGGATATTCCCCGGAATCTGTTCACGATCCTGTTTGCAGGAACCGAAGATGAGGGAAAAAGCATTTTGACTCCTGAGGAGTCCTCCGCTCTCCGTCTGAAGGCGTCGCCTCTGCCGCAGGAACTTGCAAAACTGCCGTTCCCGGAAAACTGGCAGGCCAACCCCTCCTTTGTGGAAAAATCCATGGTCGCAAAAAAGTATCAGGTGGTGAAAGACGATTCGTCGGGAAATTGGATTTTCACCGTCGACAACACGGAGGGAGACACGGCGGCAACGATGATCTGGACCACGGACTATCCGGCGTTCAAGGTCACGCAGAACGACAGTATCGTCATTCACTACCGCTATCAGAATACCGTTGATCCCGTCCGGGATGTATTCACGTTCAGCGGGAAGAAAGACGGCAAAAGCGCCTATCTCTTTTTCCCGAGGGAAAAATTGTGGACTGACGGAAAAAAAGCCGCGGTGGAAAATTCGTGCGGACAATTTACCAGTCTGCGCCGCCTGTATGTACGAGTCACGGCAAAGGCGGGGACGAAGGCGGAACTTGTGCTTGAATCGGTGGAAAAACGTCATCAATAGATGACTTTTTGAAATTACTGCCTGCAGGGGTAAAATCCCGGACGATCGACGGTCCGGCCTGTTTTACGAAAAACTCTTAAGGAAAGGAAGTGATTATGAGAAAGAAAGATTTCACGCTGATCGAGCTGCTGGTCGTCATCGCCATCATCGCCATCCTCGCGGGAATGCTTTTCCCGGCTCTTGGATCGGCCAAGCAGAAAGCGCTGACGATCCAGTGCACCAGTCTGTTTCTCGGGTCCGGCAAGGCGCTGGCGGCATACGCGGACGACAACAACGCCTTCTTTCCCCAGAGGAAAGGCATCTCGCTTTTCAAGAAAAACAGTCCCGGGACCAGAGAGGTTGATATGACCGACTACTGGCCGCTTCTGACCAGCGGCAGCATGATCTACGGAGCCTACGGACGCAACGACAAGGTCACCTCTCCGGTGGTCTGTCCCGCCGCGAAACCGGACGAAGCCACCGATTCATCCGAAGATCAAAGCTGGAAGAACCATAACTACTACTGTACGCAGGGGTACAGTCTGATGTTCGTGGACAGCGTATCGAGCAATATGCGTGTCTATAAAACGACGATGTGGCGCTATCCGTGGAGACTGATGAACATGACGGATTCCACTTCGAGTCTGGTCCACTACTCCAATCCGTTCTACAGGTCCAACAACCGGATGGCGGCCCGGCATACGGGCGGTCTCAACGTCCTTTTCGGGGACGGACATGTCGACTGGCTCAATCAGCGCGACATCCCCGACGAGTCAAAAAAATCCGGCACCAACGCAAAAGCCTTTTATCATCCGCTGAGCAGCACGGGCGCCTGGGAGTGACTGCTGGTCCCCCCCGGAACGGGATGATTTTTGAGACGGTTCAAGCGAGAGGGAATAAAATGAACAGGACGTTTTTTGCCGCATTTCTCCTTTTTACAGGGATCGTGATCCTTTCCGGCGCGGAACTGCCGGATCAGCTTGAGCCGCGGCTGCCCCGGAAGACCGTCATCGGCGAAACGCCGGAACGGGCGATGGTGAAGGACGGGAAGGTGAACTTCGAGATCGTGGTGCCGGCCGATGCGGCGCCCTCGGCAAGATTTGCGGGAAAGGAAGCGGCGAATCTTCTGGGCAAGGCGTTCGGCGCGAAGATACCGGTGAGGGATTCCGTATCCGGAAACTGTCCGGCCATCATTCTCGGGAGTCCGGAATACGCGGCGAAGCTGGGTGTAGATATCAGCAGGCTGGACCGGGATGGGTTTGTCATCAGAACCTGTCCGGAGGGCGTGCTCATTGTCGGACGCGACGATCCGAAAAAGGATGCGACCGAGATCCTTTCGGACCATGCGACGCTGTTCGGGACCTATGACTTTCTGGAACGGTTCGCCGGGATGCGGTTCTATCTGCCGGGCGACTACGGGACCATCGTTCCGAAAAGAGCAGAGTGGGTCCTGCCGGCCATCGACATCTATGACCGCCCCGATTTCTATCAGAGGCAGTACAGCGACCACTTCGGGGCGCCCGGAACGGAGTTCAAGGGGGATGTGCGGCGGATCAACAAGCTGCGCCATCGCTATCATACCCGGCTCAGTCCCTATGTCCCTCACGCCATGCGGGAGCTGAATTACGGAACCCGCTTCGGGAAGACCCATCCGGAGTATTTTGCCCTCGGTTCCAACGGAAAACGGATCATCGACACCGAATACACCGGATCCGGTCACTGGGACGAAAGCCACTTCTGCTATTCGAGCGGGATCAAGGAGGAACTGATCGCGGACATTGTTTCCTATTTCAGGGGAGAACCCGCCTCGGTGCGGGGCGTCATCTCCCGCACGACCCGCAAAACCGGCTGGTTTTACTGCTTCCCGCCGGGCGGAAAATTCTTTACGGTCGATCTGCCGGACGGCGTCAAGAAATGCCACTGTCCCAAGTGCGCGCCCGAACTCATCAAAGGGACGAAGGAGCAGCAGCGGGATCATTACTGGCGGTTCCTCCGGGATGTGGCGCAGGGCGTCAAGGATGCCCATGTCGACGGCCGTATCGTCATTTCGTGCCATTACTCCTACTGGAGCGGCATGCCGCCGGATTTCGACCTGCCCGACAACCTGCTTCTGCTTTTCGCCACGGGAGGACCGTGGAGCGAGCTCACGCCCGCGGCCCGCGACCGGGCCGATGCCGAACTCAAAGCCTGGTCGGAAAAGGTTGGCGGGAAACTGCTGCTCTGGACGTATCCGGGCAAATACTACGGGGAATTTCCGGGAGTGCCGGCCTCCACACCCCGGTACTCGGACTCCTATCTGAAACGGGTCCGGCCGTACGCTCTGGGATGCTACTTCGAGTCCTATACCGACAATCTGTTCTTCATCTATCTGGATTTCTATATCTGGGGAAAGATCCTCTGGGATCCGGATTCCGATGTGGAGGCGCTTCTGGCGGAGCATCATCGCCTCATGTTCGGACCCGCTGCGCCGCTGATGAAAGAGTTCTTCGATTCCGTCGAGCGCAACTGGATGAAGCTCGCCGGACACACGGTGGACACCAGCATCGGTCCGGTCAATATGTATCCTTCGGAGTCCGAAATGTGGAGCACCGTCTACTCTCCCGCCGAACGGAAGCGTCTGACGGACCTGTTCGATCAGGCGGAAAAAAGCACGGAGGACCAGCCGGAATATCTTGCCCGGATCAGGACTCTCCGCCGGGAGATGTGGCAGCCTCTTGCCGATTCGGCAAACCGGTTCTCCGGTCAGGCGGAAGCCCTGGCCTCATGGGGCGCTCTCATGCCGGAAACGGAACAGCCGCCGGTCATTGACGGCGATCTGAGCGATCCGGTCTGGAAACAGGCGGAACCCATCACACTCATCCCCCTCAGGAAGGATCTGCCGCTCACGGTCCGCACCACGGTCCGGGCGCTTCGGGATAAAGAGTATTTCTATTTTTCCTTCGACTGCGAAGGCGCGGAAACGCCGGAGAGCGTGGTCCGTCCGTCCGACAGCCGGGACACCTGGCGGGACAGCGGTGTGGAGATCTTTCTTTCGCCCGACAAAAGCCTCGACCGCTGCTATCAGATCATGATCAACGCCTCCGGGTCTGTGGCCGATCTCCTCAGCCGCGGCGGCGCAGAGGACTGGTCCTGGAACAGCGGCTCGGAAGCGAAAAGCATCCTTGCGCCCGGCCGGGGGTGGAGCGTCGAGATCCGGATCCCCCGCAGCTCCATGGATCCCGCTTCGGAATCCGGAATGCTTGGAAACTTCACCCGCCGTTACTTCCCGCCGGCACAGAAACCGGAATCCTGCGTCTGGGGCCCCTTCTACACGAAGGCGCACAATGAGATCTTCCACTTCGGGACACTCCGTTTCCAGCCAGATGAACGGAAAAATCTGGTGGATGGCAGTGATTTCGAAGGTGTCCGTTTCTCCGGCAGCAAGTGGTACTGGGAGGGAGCCGGAAGAGCCTTCCCCGCCGCCTCCGACTACCTGATCGCAGGCAGATATTCCGCGCTGCTGGACTCCGCCCGGTTCCGCACGGACTCCTGCTCCATCACGCAGTATCCGGATCTCAAGCCCGATACCGAGTATGAACTTTCCTTTTTCGTGAGGATGGAAGACGTCAAGCCTTCCGAAGCGAAGTCCAGCGGCTTTTACGTGCGTGTGGACGATTTCAGCAAAAAGGAAAAATGCTTCCCCCACCGGAACTCGGCAGCCTTTTCCGGAACGAAGTCCTGGACGCCCTTGTTTTTCCGCTTCCGAACCTCGCCGGAGAACGACGGACGAAAACCCCGACTGTGCTTCATTCTCCGCCGGGCCGCGGGCAAAGTATGGATCGACCACGTCCGGCTGGAGGAGATCCGGAGCGGAAAATAGGCGATTTTTTTGATTTCCCGGAATTTTTTACTTGCTTTTTTGAAAATCGCGGGTATATTGATAGGAAATGAATTCGGCGGCGTCCGTCGTCGGATCCGTTTTTCGCTCCGGCATAGCTCAGTCGGTAGAGTAGGTGGCTGTTAACCACCCCGTCGCAGGTTCGAGTCCTGCTGCCGGAGCCATTTTTTGTGCCTGAGTTTCTGACATATAACCCCCTTCAGAAACACCAATTTACACCAATTCTGCCTGTATCCGCTTCCGCAGATCCTGCTTTCTCCTGTTTTGTCCGTTTTTCCGTTGTTTTCCGAGCCTAGGAGGAACGATGCGTCCCACATTCGTCCCCCGCTTTTTCGATATACTCCACGCCCGAATTTTGGCCCGCCCCCCATGTGAAGACGCCCGCGTCCGGGTCGCCGGCCGGGCCGGGACCATTCTTTTTGAAAAACACGGGGAAACGGGAGCGTATGCATTTGACAAAATCCGCAGGAACGTATATACTATGCGGTTTCCGCCGGAGCGGCCGGAACCCGGAACGCTTTTTCCAGCCATCCCGAATTGCAAAACGGCACAGACAAAATAAGTGAGGTAAACAAAAATATGAGCGGATATCATCTCCGGTGGGCGCAGCTGGATGTCGCCCGGCAAATGGAAACCGTGGAATTCATCGAACAATTCATTTCTCTGCTTGCGGACTCCGGGTTCAACGGGCTGCTGCTGTATCTGGAGGACCGGATCAAAACTCCGGGGTATCAGCTGGCCGCGGACAACGAAGTCTATACCGTGGATGAAATCCGCCATCTGGTCGAGTACGCTTCCGCACGGGGCGTGGAGATCGTGCCCTGTGTCGCGACGCTCGGACACGCCGAACGTTTCCTGCGGCATGAAAAGCTGTCGCATCTTGCCGAACTCCAGGGGAATATGACCGGCCGGTTCGGCGGAACAAAAAAACAGACCTTCTGCGTGACAAATCCGGATTTCTATCCCTTCATTGAATCCTATCTCCGGGAGATCGCCTCTCTTTTTCCCAGCCGGTGGTTCCATATCGGGCTGGATGAGTTCTGGGATTTCAATCTGTGCGAGAGATGCAGGAAGGCCATGCCGACGCTCCCCGATGAAAGGAAAATCTTTCTCAATCATATCGGAAAAATACGGAAGATCCTGGCCGGATGCGGCAAGCGAATCATGATGTGGAGCGATATGTTCGAGTACTATCCCGAAGCATTCAAGGATGTTCCGAAGGATGTCGCAATGGTCGACTGGCAGTATCAGCCGGACGTCCGCAAGTATCTGGGGCACCTTCTGGACGTGGACTGTGAAGACCGGCTGGCCATCAATGCCGCCTGCGGATTCGAGACTATCGTGGCGCCCGCCGATCTGCTGCTCTGGAACTCGCAGAGTTATTTCGAGTACGCAAAGGGAAGAAAAGGCGTATTGGGCGGCCTGCTCACCAGCTGGGAGAAAAACGATACTTTCCTCTACCGTACTTTGCCCGTTTTCGTTTCCGGCGGACTGCAGATGAACGGGTTGTCGCCGGATGATGCCTTCGATGCCATGACCGTAAAACTGTTCGGCACCGATGACACCGTCTTCCGGGCCGCCTTGAAAACGGCCCTCAACAGCGGTCTGCTCCGGCATTTCGAAAGACTGACGGAGGCGGCTCTTTGTACAAGGGATTACCGGGGTCTGGACATCCATTCCGCCACGGGTTGCGCCGGGAACATTGCCATACTGAAAAGCAGCCGGGACAAGGTTACCACCGAACTGGGTCTGCGCTGTCTGGACGACCTGATCGACGCTCTGCGGGAAAAGGCATTTTCCGATCGCGGCAAATTTCTCGCCCACGAGATATTCGACAAATCATGCACGCCGGAGCGCCGCCGTGCCTTCACCGCTTTCCGGAAGGAGTTCGAAGAGTATCTTGACCACATGATCGGACGCTGGAAATCCTGGCGCAGCTCCATTACGCCCAATGTCTTCGCCGAAAAGAAGGATGAATTGCTGAGAGCGCTCTCCGATTTCGAGGATCGTCTCGCTTCCAACGCATGGATCGGCATCACCTGCACGCTGCCGGATATTTTCGGTGTTGAAAAGATCCTCATCGAATACAAGACCGGAGGCAAATGGCACAGCCTTCCCGCAACGGTCTGCAAGCCGGATCAGCAGGCCATTTTCTGCCGCTTCTTTCCCCTGTCCGCGGATTTCTCCGAAAAAGTGGAGAATGTCCGCCTGACCGCCTCCGGCATGGGCGGAATCGGAATAAATTTCGTGGAAATCCATTCCGGCGGAAAACATTATGTACCGAGAGCCATCCTCCGGGTCTCGGGAAACGTCTCCGATCCCGGATTCCTGCTGGACAACAATACCACGTTCGCCTGGTTCGGCGGACAGTCCACGCGAAACGATTATTTCGACCGGAACGCCGCGGAGCAGAGACATTCCGTCCTGCTGGAAATGCGGGAGTATTCCCCGGACGCTCCCGCCATGGCCCGTTTCGAGTGATCGCGGAGACGTTCCGGTCCATGTTTCAGGCAGCGAAGCGGGAAAAGCCGGTTGGGAAGCGCCGCACGGAATTCTTCATCCGGACGGGACAGACGGTGCTCCATCTCAAAACATCTGCAATGTGAAACCCGCCGCCGTCCGGGACACCCGGCCGGGGGATACCTCATCCATTCCCGCAAAATCGGGACGTTCGGAAAAAGCGTTGGAAAGGATGGCGGATAGAGGCGATTTTCCCTTGATTTTTCGGAAGAGTTGTGCTAGTTTAAATGCAGCGAAGTCAAACATGAAATGAATAAATCAGGAGAAAGCAGACATGACACTGTTTCTGACGGGGATCGCGATCCTCTGCATCGGGTATTTCACCTATGGGCGGATGGTGGAGAAAATTCTGGGGCCGACACGGCAGAAAACGCCCGCGCTGACGAAAGCAGACGGAGTGGACTACGTGATCCTGCCGCGCTGGAAGAACATGCTGATCCAGCTGCTGAACATTGCAGGCGTGGGGCCCGTGATCGGCGTGATTCTGGGAATCAAGTTCGGGACGATCGTGTTTCTCATCATACCGGTGGGGAACCTGATTGCAGGAGCAACGCACGACTTTATCGCGGGCATGATGTCGCTGCGTGACGGCGGAGCCAATCTGCCGAAGCTGATCCGGGACAATCTGGGGGATGCCTACGGGCGCTTTTTCTCCTGGTTCATGGTGGTGCTGCTGCTTCTGGTCGTGGCGGTATTCATCAACGTGCCCGCGGGGCTGTGCAACGGACTGCTCTCCGGCGGACCGGAGTTTTTCTGGATGTGGGTGGGAATCATCTTTGTCTATTATGTGGTTGCCACGCTCTTTCCCGTGGACAAGATCATCGGCAACATCTACCCGATCTTCGGGGTCATGCTGCTTCTCGGGACGGCGGCGATTTTCGTGGCGCTGCTGATCGCAGGGATCCGGAATCCGGAACTGCTTCAGATGTCCGATGCGTTCAAGGCCGGCATGTTCAAGGAGGAACATGCGCCGGTGGTGCCGCTGCTTTTCGTAACGATCGCCTGCGGGATCATCTCCGGATTCCATGCCACGCAGTCGCCCATTGTGGCCCGGACGATGAAATCGGAGAAGGAGGCGCGCGCGACATTCTACGGCATGATGGTGGTGGAAGGGATCATCGGAATGATCTGGGCGGCGGCGGGCCTTGCGATCTACAACCTGTATCCGACGCTGATGGCCGAATCGCCGAACAAGGCGCTGCTGGAAATCACGAAGCATTTTCTGGGTTCCGGAGTCGGCACGATCACGGTGATCGCGGTGATCATTCTGGCGGTGACGTCGGGCGACACGGCGCTCCGGAGCACACGGCTGAGTCTTTCGGAGATGCTGCGGATCGATCAGAAGAGCGTGCGGAACCGGATCCTGATCTGCCTTCCGCTTATCGGAGTCGTGGCGGTCCTTCTCTGGTGGTCCAACGCCAGCGCGAAGAGTTTCAATTATCTGTGGAACTACTTTGCGTGGGGGAATCAGATCCTGGCCGCCTCCACACTGATGGCCGGTTCGGCCTGGCTGGTGGCGCGCAACCGTTCGCCCTTCATCGCGCTGATGCCCGGCACTTTCATGACCTTCATTGTGGTCTGCTACATTCTGTGGACGTCGCCTGCGCATAAGCAGGCCTATGGCTTCGGTCTGGGGCTGGATCAGGCACGGGATATCGCGCTGATGGTCAGTTTCCTGTTCGCCATGTTCGCCGTTTTCCGGGGACGGGATATGGCGCGGAAGCACTCTCTGCGCAACGACTGACCCGGCCGTCTGTCCGGAAGGAAAACGTTTTTTCAGCGGAGGAGCAAAATGATTACGGAAAAGAACTACGATTTTCTCTACCGGGCCCGCGAAATCCATCAGCGGGGCCGCCGGGATCCTGAAGTCACTCCGGCCCCCGGAGACGCCGTGCTGGATGAGTCCTGGCGGATCATCGTGCCCCGCGGTGCGGGCAGGAAAACGCTCCGTGCGGCGCTCGATCTGCAGGACTATCTGGAAACGAGCATGGACGTATCTCTTCGCATCGAACGGAGGGATCAGACAAAGAAGGAAGAGCACACGATCCTTTTCATCGGGAAGGACGCCTATCAGGGGACGCCCTGCGCCGTCCCGGAGAAAAACGGCTCCTACACGCTGGAGATCTCGGAGGAAAGCGTACTGATCTGCGGATCCGATGAAAACTCAATGCTTTATGCAAGCGTTCGGTTGGAAGATCTGATGAATCTGCGGGAAGCGCCGTTCCTGGCGCCCTGCTCCTGTCTGCGCGAAAATCTCACCCGGCTGCGCAGCGTTCATTCCGGCGCGGGGATCGATGAATATCCGGACTGGCAGCTGAACGCCATTCTTCACGCGGGGTTCAACTGCATCGAGATTTTCGTGCGGGGCGTGGACCAGACGTCGCTGGGCCCCCGCAACATCGGCGACATCATCCGTCGTGCCGATGACTACGGGCTGGGCGTGGTCCTGTACAATTACATGCGCTCCTACAAGCATCCGGACGATCCGGACGCCGTAGAGTTCTTCGACTCCATTTACGGGAATCTGGCCCGTCATTATCCCACGGTCAAAGCCATCAGTCTGGTGGGTGAATCCCTGGAATTTCCCAGCAAGGATCCGGCGACCACGGGGAAAAGATGGCGTGAAAGCATGACGGACGGGATCCCGGATCCGCGTCCGAGTCCGGGATGGTATCCCTGCCGCGACTACCCGGCCTATCTGAGCCGGATCCGCGATGCGGTCCATAACGTGAATCCCGAGATCGAGGTGATATTCAGCACGTACAACTGGGGCTGGAACGATTTCGAGGTGCGGAAAAAGTTCCTCGAGAACTTCCCGTCCGGCATCACGCTCCAGGTGACATACGAGATTTTCAAACAGAACAGGCGCGGGCCGCTCTCCTGCCCGGTCATGGACTACACCATTTCCGCCAAAGATCCCGGATTCTACTTCACCAGCGAGGCGGAGACCGCCGCAAAGCTGGGGATCCCGGTCCGCGTCACCAGCAATCTGGCGGGACGGACCTGGGACTTCGGCACCGCGCCCTATGTGCCGGTACCGCAGAGATGGCTCCACCGCATGAAGGTTCTCAGAAAGTATCTGGAAACCTGCGGGGTCCGGAGCTTCTACGACAATCATCACTACGGCTGGACGCCCAATCCGGCCAACGATCTGGAAAAGGAGATGTTCACCACCGGAGGAACCGTCAGCGACTTTGACGCGTTTCTCCGCCAGATCGCCGTCCGCGACTACGGGAAGAGGGCGGCGGACCGGATCGTACAGGCCTGGTCGGTCTGGAGCGATTCCATGGACCACTATGTGGCCTCCAACGAGGATCAGTACGGGCCGTGGCGCGTGGGTCCGGCCTACCCGTTCGTCTTCCAGCCCAACATTTCCCGGACCATGGCCAGCAAGGAGATCCTGTTCCCCACGGCGCCGTATGCGCAGTTCCCGAACAACTCGATCGTGAAGACGTTGTACATGCCCTACGAGAACGTGAACCAGTCTCCGGGCATCATGCGTTATCCACTGGAAATCGAAGATCTCCGCAAAATGAAGGAGATGTGGAGCCGCGGCGTGGAGCTTGCCGAACAGGCGCTGGCCGATATGCCCGCGGGACGGAAGCACGACAACGGAGAACGCCTTCTCGCTCTGGGCTCCTTTATCCTTCATTCCATCAGCACCACGATCAACATCAAAGAGTGGTGGATCCTGAACATGAAGATGCAGGGAGAGAGCACGCGGGATGCGATTCTTCCGTATCTCGACCGCATGGAAGAGCTTGCAAAGAAGGAAATGGAAAACGTCCGGGCAACGATCCCGTGGGTGCGGATCGATTCCGGCATCGGCTGGGAGCCCAGCATGCTTTATGTCTGCGACGAATGGCATCTGCAGTGGAAACTCCGCCAGATGGAAAGCATGCTCCGGGAGGTCCAGTCCTACCGGGCCATGGTCCTTCTCTGAAACGAACCGAAAAGACAGATCACTTCAGTAAAAATACGAAAGGAAACACCTGACGATGAAAAAATTCTGCATTGCCGGATTCGGTGAAGTCATGCTCCGTCTCTGTCCCGAGGGGAAAAAGCGTTTTGCCCAGATTCTGCCCGGATCCCTGGAAGCCACCTTCGGAGGCGGCGAAGCCAATGTCTGCGCGTCTATCGCCATGCTTGGGGGAAACAGCCGGTATCTTACCGCTCTGCCGGATAATTCCATTTCACGAGCCTTTGCCGCGGAATTGAGGTCGTTCGGCTGCGATACGGGCGCGATCCATTTCGACAAGAAGGGGCGCATGGGCATCTATTTTGCGGAACACGGATCGAATATGCGCGGATCCAACGTGGTGTACGATCGGGAAGGATCCACCATCTCCCTTCTTCCGCCTTCGGCCTATGACTTCCGCGCCATGCTGGAAGGTGTAACGCACCTTCATCTTTCCGGCATCACGCCCTCGCTGACGGCCAACGCGTACGAATCGACGCTGGCCATTGCGGAGATGGCCGCGGGCATGGGGATCACCATTTCCGTGGATCTGAACTACCGGAAAAAGCTGTGGAACTGGGAGGAAGGCACGCCGAAAAAGGAACTGGCCGGACGCTGCATGGGCAGGATCGTTCCCCTGGCGGACATCATCATCGGCAACGAGGAAGACGCCTCGGACGTGTTCGGGATCTCGGCCAGCAATACCTCCATCGAATCCGGAAAGCTCAATATCGAAGGGTATCAGGAAGTGGCGGACAAACTCTCCGCCAAGTTCCCCAAGGCGAAATTCGTGGCCATCACCCTGCGTGAAAGCATCTCTGCCGATCACAACAACTGGGGCGGAATGCTCTACGACTGCGGCGCGAAAAAGGCCCATTTCGCGCCGCTTTCCGATGGCGTCTACGCGCCGTACGAGATCCGGAACATCGTGGACCGGTTCGGAGGCGGCGATTCCTTCTGCGCCGGACTTCTTTTTGCACTGAACACGGAAGAACTTTCCGAGCCCGCCACGGCCATTCGTTTTGCGGTGGCCGCCAGTGCGCTCAAGCATACCGTTTCGGGCGACTACAACTATTCCTCCCGCGCCGAAGTGGAAAATCTCATGAAGGGCTCGGCTTCGGGCCGGGTGCAGAGATGAAAACCAGGTTCGAAGACCTGCTGACGGAATGTCCCCTGATCGCCATTCTGCGCGGGATCACCGTCGATGAGGTCCCGGCGGTATGCGACGTCCTTTTTCAGGCGGGCGTACGGCTGCTGGAGATTCCCCTCAACTCCCCGGATCCGTACAAGAGCATCGCCGCCGCCATCCGGCATTGCGGATCGAGCATGATGGTCGGTGCGGGAACGGTGCTGACGCCGGAGGAGACGGAACAGGTCGGCGAGGCGGGCGGACAGTTCATCATTTCGCCCAACACCTATGAGCCGGTCATCCGCCGGACGAAGGAGCTGGGGATGCTGTCCATGCCCGGCTTTTTCACCGCGAGCGAAGGATTCGATGCGCTCCGGGCGGGGGCGGATTACCTCAAACTCTTCCCCGCGTGCCTGGGGCCCGGTTACATCAAGGATCTGAAGGCGGTCATCAAGGCTCCGATCTTCGCGGTGGGCGGCGTCAATGCGAAGAATCTCTCCGAATTTCTGAAAGTCTGCCGCGGAGCGGGGATCGGAAGCGCCTTCTACAAGCCGGGCAAGTCTCTGGACGACCTGGCCCGCGATTCCGCCGAGCTGGTACGGATCGCCAGACAATAACGTTTCATTCGGTACGGAGATCCTCCATGAAAAAGCGTATCCGGTTCAGCATTGCCCTGTGCGGGATCAAACATTCCGGAAAGACATCCGTCGCCACGGCGCTGGCCCGGATCACCGGCGGGACCTTCTTCGACACCGACGAATTCCTGGCCGCTCTTTTCGCCGCCCGGACCGAGCGGGCCCTCACCGTCCGCGAGATCTACCGGGAACTGGGCGAAACAAGATTCCGTCTCCTGGAAGCCGAGGCGGTCCGGCTCCTTCCCGCCGGAGAGGACGGCGGGCGGATCGTGGCGCTGGGAGGCGGCGTACTGACCAATCCGAATTTCACGCCGGAGGACCGGGCATCGCTCGGGTTCCTCTGCTGGCTCGATACGCCGGACGACGTGGCATACGAGCGCATTCTCCGGAACGGACTGCCGCCCTTCCTCGCCCGCGAGGAGGATCCCCGGTCCGCGTTCCGGAAGATGAATGAGGAACGGCGGACCGTTTTCCGGAAAAGCGCGGACTTCGTTGTCCGTCCGGGATCCGGGAGCACCCCGGAGGAAACCGCACGGAAAATTCTTTCGATTTACCGGGAAAGGACTGAGAAATGAACAACACGTTTGGAACGATTTTCTGCGTAACGACCTTCGGCGAATCCCACGGGCCGGCCCTGGGCGTCGTTATCGACGGCCTGCCGGCGGGGATCGGGATCGATCCGGCCTTCATTCAGGGAGAACTGAACCGGCGGCGTCCGGGACAGTCCCGCGTGACGACCCCGCGCAGCGAGGCGGACCAGGCGGAGATCCTTTCCGGCGTGTTCGAAGGGAAATCCACAGGCACACCGCTGGCGATCCTGATCCGGAATCAGGGACAGCATTCCGGCGACTATTCCCGACTGGCCGAACTCTACCGGCCCGGGCACGCCGATTTCACCTACGAGAAAAAATACGGGGTCCGGGACTACCGGGGCGGCGGACGGTCCTCCGGACGCGAAACGGCCGCCCGCGTGGCCGCCGGAGCCGTTGCAAAACTGTTTCTGAAGGAAAGCGGGATCGATATCCGGGCCTGCGCCGAATCCATCGGGCCCGTCCGGGCGAAGACCTGCGATTGGAGTCAGGTCGAAAACAACGCCGTCCGGTGCGGAGATCCCGAAGCGGCGGCCGCCATGGAGGAAGAGATCCGCCGGACCGCCGGGGAAGGAGACAGTCTGGGAGGCATCGTGTACGGGGAGATCCGGAACGTACCCGCCGGGCTGGGCGAGCCTGTTTTCGATAAATTCGACGCGCTCCTGGCGCATGCCATGCTTTCCATCGGCGGTGTAAAGGGATTCGAATGCGGCAGCGGATTCCGCGCCGCGCTTGCCAGAGGCTCCGAAAACAACGACGCCATGACGCCACCCGACGGATTCGCCTCCAATCATGCGGGCGGCATCCTGGGCGGCATCTCCAACGGAAATACGATCTGCTTCCGGATCGCAGTCAAGCCGACGCCCTCGATCTCCGGTCTTCAGCAGACCGTGGACAAAAACGGAAAGCCCGCCGAGCTCCGGATCGGCGGACGGCACGATCCCTGCCTCGTCCCGCGCATCGTGCCGGTGGCGGAAGCCATGGCCGCCCTGGTCACGGCCGATCTGCTCCTGCGGGCCCGGTGCTCCCGCGCCTGAAGGACGTCCCCGAAGACGGATCCCTCATTTGCGTGCCAGAGCCTGCTTCAGCGCTTTCGCCAGCTGATCGGCGCAGCTCGTCTCCTTGCCGCCGCAGGGATTCCCGTCCAGAAGACGGATCACATCCTCCGCCTTCATGCCCTCCACCAGTTTGGAGATGGCCAGAAGATTGCCGGGACATCCGCCCGTGAACCGGACATTGCGGACGATCCCGTCTTCCAGATCGGCCTGAACCTCCGTGGAACAGACCATGGGACTCATCTCATAACGGACATGCATTCTCAAAAGCTCCTCGTTTACCGTTTGGAAAGGATTTGGCGGAGTTTGGCCGCCCGGTTGCTGGTAACGGCATCGACGCCGATATCGATCATGCGCTTTGCCTGATACGGCTGATCGATCGTCCACACCGCCACAATCTTGCCCGCCTCGTGCATGGTCCGGACAAATTCCGGCGTGATAAGATACTCGTTGATGCAGATATCGATCCCGTCGGCGTTCATGGCCTCCAGCTCCTTCAGAAGAGATCCCGCCGTGATCGACCTGTCCCAGAGACTGGCCAGCCAGAGCGCGCAGTACTGCGGCATCTGCTTCTTGGAAAGCGTGATGAGCTCCTTGTCGAACGAGATAATGACGATCTGCTCCGCCGGGATCCCGGATCCGGCAAGCACCTGGGCCACGGCGGGCACCAGAGCGGGACAGCCGGGCTTCAGCTCGATGTAGAAGACCCGTCCCTCGCCCAGAAGCGGCAGGACTTCGGAAAGCAGAGGAATGTGTTCGTCCGGATACTGCTCGCACGCGCCGGAGATATTGACCTTGCGGAGCTCCTCCAGCGTATTTTCGCTGATTTCCAGCAGCCGGTCGCCCATGCGGCCCGTGTGTTCATCGTGGGCAACGACCACCTGCCCGTCGGCGGTCAGATGCACGTCGCATTCCATGCCGTCGGTACGGCGTTCCAGGGAGAGCCTGAAGGCGGCGATCGAATTTTCCGGCGCATCCATGGATTCGCCGCGATGGGATATCCATTTGAAACTCATTGTACGTTTGACTCCTCTGTTTTTCCGGGGCGCACCCCGGCGGTTTTCTTTCCGCGTAGAATATACAGCCGGAACGGGAAAAATCAATCCGGTCCGTTTTTTTTCCCGCGAAGTGTGCGTTGTAAAGTTAAACGCACGCAGAGGAGAGCGGGAAGTGCATTTACTCTTACAAAGGGGCGCAGGTGCGTTCACTCTTACAAAAAGGAAAGGGTGCATTTAGTCTTACAAAACTGGACGATGGGTCAGGATGCGG
>JAFZZR010000099.1 GCA_017615635.1 Lentisphaeria bacterium | reverse complement strand
GCTCCGAAAGCGCCTGCAGCCAAGGCTCCCGCTGCGGCAGCTCCGAAAGCGCCTGCGGCCAAGACTCCCGCTGCGACAGCTCCGAAAGCGCCCGCCGCGCCTGCAGCCAAGGCTTCTGCTGCCGCACCGAAAGCTCCTGCGGCCACCAAGTAATTCTTATGACCGAGGGACTGACCCGGCGTCAGCAGGCGCTTCTGCGTTCTTTGCGTGCCCGGCACGGCCGGAAGAATTCCGAATTCTGTCTATGCGACGGACAGCGTCCGTGTGCCGAGATTCTTGCCGGACGGCCTGACTTGGTCGAGCTGCTGATCCTCCGGGATGATCGGACATCGATCGAACTGCCGTCCTGCCATGCAGAGACGGTTATCCTGAACGGAGCCGAGTTCGACAGCCTCGCTCCCACTGTCCATTCCCAGGGCGTCATGGTCCTTGCCCGGCGTCCGGATCCTGTGCCTGCGGATTCTCATGTGCCCGATCCTTTTGTCCTGGTCCTCGACCGCGTAGGCGATCCCGGAAATTTCGGGACGATCCTGCGGACCGCCCGGGCCGTCGGACTGCATGAAGTCTGGATCACGGCCGGTTCCGCGGACCCGTTTTCCGATAAGATTCTCCGTTCCGCTTCCGGCGCTCAGTTCGTACTGGGGATCCGGAACGCCGGAAATCTGGAGGAGACCGCCGCGGCGCTGAAGCACCTGGGCGTCGGCACGTTCTTCCGGACTCTTCCTGCGGGCGGCGAAAATCTTTTCCGGACAGAGGATGTGTTCCGGAATTCGGCGGTGATCCTGGGATGCGAGGCAACGGGCGTGGCTGCTCTGGAGGGCGCCAGAGCTCTTCATATTCCCATGCCGGGCGATGCGGAATCCCTGAACGTGGCCCAGGCGGCAACCGTCGTCCTGTTCGAATATGTGAGGCGGCTGTTCGGCTGACAATGAAGCCGGACGGACGTTGGGATCAGGCGACCGTCTCCCGGCCTTTCCGACGCACGGCGATCCGGTTTTTCTCATCCATCACCACGATATCAGGCAGATGCGTCTTCGCCTCGTCCTCCGTGAACTGCGCGAAGCACATGATCGTCACGATATCGCCGATCCGTCCCAGATGGGCCGCCGCTCCGTTCAGACGGAAAATACGGCTTCCGGCCTCTCCCGGAATCGCATACGTCTCCAGCCTGTTTCCGTTTGTCGCGTTCACGACAAGTATTTTTTCGTAGGGCCGAATGGATGCGGCTGAAAGAATATCCGTGTCGATTTCCAGAGAACCTTCGTAGTCGATATCGCAGTGCGTAATGCGTGCGCGGTGAATCTTTCCTTTCAGCATCTGAAGCAGCATTGGTCTTCCGTCTCCTTCTTCATGTCGTCTTACGAAAATCGCAGACGCTTAATATAGTGCATTTTTGCGGAATATCAAAGAAGAATGCACAAAAATATGGCTGTTTTACCTGTTGGATATCCTGTGCCGGGTGCTGCAGACGCCTCTCGAATGCGGTACGGATGCGTGTCTGTGCGCGTTTTTAGTGTGAAATGCAATAAATGCGCTTTTCCTTCCTTGACTTTTCGAGCATCAAATGCTATATTCCCCTGTTAAAAAGCAACGCAGAAAAGACAAGAGCAATTTCGTAAATCGGTGAGAATGGAAATGAAGGAAATGCAGCATACGGAGAAGATACGGAACTGTACAATGAAAGTCGGTGTTGTCGGACTCGGATACGTCGGCTTGCCTTTGGCCGTCGAATTCGGAAAAAAATATGACACCGTTGGCTTCGATGTGAAGAAAAACCGGCTTGAAATGCTGCGTAAGGGAATCGATGTCACACTGGAGACATCCAGTGAGGATTTGAAGGCGTCGAGCCATCTGACTTTTTCCGATGAAGTGGACGCGCTGCGCGACCGCGATATCATCATCGTTGCCGTGCCGACCCCGGTCGACCGCTATAACCGTCCGGATCTGACCCCGCTTTACCGGGCCAGCGAGACGGTCGGAAAAGCGCTTCGCAAGGGCATGATCGTTGTTTATGAAAGCACGGTCTATCCCGGCTGTACCGAGGAGGACTGCGTTCCCGTCCTGGAAAAAGTCTCCGGCCTCAAGTTCAACGTAGATTTCTTCTGCGGCTACAGCCCGGAACGGATCAATCCCGGCGACAAGGAGCATACGCTGCTGAAGATCAAAAAAATCACCTCCGGTTCGACGCCGGAGACGGCGGACGCGGTGGATGCTCTCTACGGATCCATTCTGCAGAACGGCACCCATAAGGCCAGCAGTATGAAGGTGGCCGAGGCGGCGAAGGTGATCGAGAATTCGCAGCGCGACCTCAATATCGCCTTTGTCAACGAGCTTGCGAAGATATTCCACCTGATCGGCATCGATACCAATGAAGTGCTGGAGGCGGCCGGAACGAAGTGGAATTTCCTCAAATTCAAACCCGGTCTGGTGGGCGGTCACTGCATTGGCGTCGATCCTTACTATCTGACACACAAGGCGCAGGCCCTCGGTTATCTGCCGGAAGTGATCCTTGCCGGACGCCGGATCAACGATGGAATGGGCAAGTACGTTGCCGAACGGGTCGTCAAGCAGATGATACGGCAGGGACACAAAATTCTGGGGGCTGAAGTCCTTCAGCTGGGAATTACCTTCAAGGAAAACTGCCCGGATATCCGGAACAGTCATGCAGTGGATGTCGTGCGCGGACTGGAAGAGTTCGGCTGCAAAGTGGATATTTACGATCCGTGGGCGAACCCGGAGGAGATTGCAAAGGAATACGGATTGACCTCGGTCCAGAATATGGAAAAGCTGAAAGATCATGGCTATGATGCCATAGTGCTGACCGTGGCGCATCGCGAATTCATGGGATTCGACCTTGCACGTTGGAGCAAGCCGGATTCGGTGATCTTCGATATCAAGGGTTTTCTGCCGAAGGATCAGGTGAACGGAAGGCTTTGACGAAAATGAGATTCGTGGAGAATGCTCGTGTACTGGTTACCGGCGGCGCCGGATTTATCGGTTCGAATCTGGTGGATTCCCTGCTCGCGCACGGAAATGATGTGGTGGTCCTTGACAACTTCGCCACAGGCCGGATCGAGAATCTGGCAGGGTGCCTGAAAAACCCGCATTTTCGTTTGATTTTCGGCGATATCCGTGACCGGGAGAAATGCCGTCAGGCGGTTGACGGAGTGGATTTCGTACTGCATGAGGCTGCGCTCGGTTCCGTGCCCCGGTCCATCAAGGATCCGATGACATCGACGGATGTGAACATCGGCGGATTCGTCAACATGCTTTTTGCGGCGCAGCAGGCAAAAGTCAGAAGATTCGTTTATGCGGCAAGTTCCTCGACGTATGGCGACAGCAAAACGCTGCCGAAGGTGGAGGATAAGATCGGGAGGCCGCTCAGTCCCTATGCGATCACGAAATACGTGAACGAGCTTTTCGCGGAGAATTTTGCCCAGCTTTACGGCGTCGAGACGATCGGACTTCGCTATTTTAACGTTTTCGGCCGCCGTCAGGATCCGGCGGGCGCCTACGCCGCCGTCATCCCGAAATTCGCCGCGGCGCTGATGAAACATGAGGCGCCGGTCATCAACGGTGACGGCAGTTTCTCTCGTGACTTTACCTACATCGATAACGTGATCCAGGCGAATATGCTGGCGCTCACGGCGGAGACGCCGGAAGCGGTCAATCAGGTTTATAACGTCGCATTCGGAGAGCGGACGACGCTGAACGAGCTCTTTGAGCAGCTGCGTTCGTCTCTGGCAAAATTCGACCCGGCGATCGGGTCTGTCAAAGCCGTTTACGGCCCCAACCGAAAGGGAGACATCCCTCATAGCCTGGCCTGTATTGACAAGGCCAGACGGCTGTTGGGATACAATCCGGAATTCAGTGTCAGACAAGGGCTGGAACAGGCGGCGCAATGGTATTACGAGAATCTCTCTTAAGCCGGATATCCCGTTCTGCCGATGCTGTGGAGCGCTTTTTTTCCTCGCCGACAGTTTCAGCCGTCACCTTCTGGATCATTCTCCTTTACGGGGCTTCGCTTCGGTTGGTTTATCGGCTGATGTCGAATGGCAAAATCCTCCGTGATGAGTATACTTATCTGAAACGGATCGCGGTCGCTGCGGATGCCGGACTCCAGAACAGTACCAGCCCCAATTTCCTGATTTTTTTAGGCACGGTTTTTTATCGGAACCCGGAGCAGACGGAGCTTCTGCTCCGCGGAATCAATTTTGCCGCCTCGCTCGCGCTGATCGTTGTTGCGTATTTTCTCGGCAGAGAAGTCTTTAACGGTCGGTGGGCCGGACTTGTTACCATGCTTTTTGCCGCCATTACGCCGGATCTGGTCCGTTTCGGCTGTTCCATGATGCGCGAGCCGCTTTATCTCCTGATTTTCGCCCTCCTTCTGCTTCAATGCGTGTTATACTGGAAATCGCCCTCCTGCGTCCGCGCGTTGTTCTGCTGTCTGTTGTCTCTGATGGGGCTTTGGGCTCGCTATGAAGGCGCGGAATTGTTTTTCTTTCTGCCCTTGACTCTTTTTACCGGAGTTTTGCTTCGCCGGTTCCCGCTTCGCACGGCTTTGACCGGACTGGCTGTGTTCCTGAGCGGGTCGTTTCTGTTTATTCTCCTGTTCCTGCTCCTTCTGCCGGTGTATTATCAGAAGGTCTGGTTGAAATTTACGACTCACCTGCCGGGATGAACAACGATCATGATTTTGCTGCATGGTTTTTTTTCGACGCTTTGGGGACCTATGGGGGTCTCGGTTGTGGTCGGGATCGTGCTGATGCTTTTCTTCGTGGTCTGGAAAGGCATCCGCGGATGGGAACTGCCGCTGCTCGTGCTGGTGATTTTCCTTTTCTGCGCGGTCTGGCGAATACCCCTGATAAACACGGAACGGTATACTCTGCCGCTGGTGATCCCGGGTATTCTTCTCATGACGGCTCTGGCCTTCGCCCTGCTTGAGTTTCGAAAGATCCTGCCCATCCTGCCCGTTCCGACGGTTCTGCTGATCCTGGTTGTGGCTTTGGCCGTCGGAATGCCGTTCAAGGCATTGAGACCGCGAAAGGAAAAACCGCATCTGACGGAGATCACCCGGATCATCGAAGCGGAACGGCAGACGGAAGACGGACAGCATATTCTGCTGCTGATCTTCGGCAACCTGGGCGGCGTACTGCAGCCGGACGGAATTGATATCCACAATGTCCAGATCAGCAAAAAGGAAAGCCGGGCCCGGTATTACGCGCAGGCCGTTGTCCGGTTGGCGAAAACAATGTCCCTTTGGAAGATGCATACATGTTATGATCGGGTTTTTGTCGTGTGCATGGAAGATCCGGATCCGGTTTTCCAGAATGATTGGGCGGCGGTTTACGGCGAGCCGTTGAAGCTGCGCTATGAATTCCTGACGGCATACAGGGATCGAGGGTATCGTCTGTATGAGGTGCCGCGCACTTCCGCGGCATCGGCCATTCTGCGGGATCCGGAAGTACGGAAGTCGTTTTTCCGGGAGCACAATCTCCTGGGGAACGGGGATTTTTCCGAGGTTTGTGCGGTTACGCGTCAAACGCCGTTTGTCAAAAAAATTGCGGATAAGGGATACTCTTTTTTCAAGGAGAAGGAATTCCGTTTCCCGGCACAATGGGAATTCAATCCCGATCAGGGATTCCGGAAACATTTCTGGTCGTTCTTCCGGTTCGGATTTCAGGAAACGGAAGCAAAAGGCAACTCCTGCAACATGACTTCCAATTCCAGAGTTTCCCTGTGGCATACAGGAGAACCTTTGCCTCCGGGCCGCTACGCGGCTCTGGTGTTCGGTCGGAGTTCCAATGACACCATCGCTTCGTTTGAGGTCGCCTGCCGTAAGGAGAACAGAGAAAGGATCGCATTCCGGGGATACTGTCTGCTGCCGGGCCGCGAGGATTCGTTCGATACGGTCATTCCATTTGAAATCCCGAAAGATTGTACCGGACAGCCGATGCTTTCTCTTTACAGAGGGATTCTTTCCGTTTCCGGAGTTTTTGTTGTTCCCATGGAGACTTTTGAAAGAAAAGAACAGGATGACAATGAGTAAAATCTTTTTGGTCAGCAACGTGGAAAAGGCGATGTGGAGTTTGCGCAGAGAACTGCTGGAACGGCTGTGCGCTGAGGGATATGAGGTAACGCTTCTTTGTCCGCGTGATGCCTATTATGATGCATTCCAGAAGATGGGAGTCCGCCGGATCTGCAACCGCCTGAGCCGACATAGCGTAAACCCTTTGACGGAACTGGGGCTCATGATCGGATACTGGCGTCTTTTCCGCCGGGAACGGCCGGATGTGGTTCTGACCTATACAATCAAGCCGAATGTTTATGCGGGCTTTGTCTGCCGACTGCTGGGAATTCCGGTCATTGCCAACGTCACGGGCGTGGGCAACGCGTTTCTCCGGCGCAGCATGTTAAGCCGGTTTGCCGCCATGCTGCTTCATGCGGGATTGAAAAAGGCAAAACGGATATTTTTCCAGAATACGGCCAACCTGGATCTGTTTCTTTCCCTGAAAATTGTCCGCAAGGAACAGACGGAGCTCCTGCCCGGGTCCGGCGTGAACCTGGAGCGTCATACATTTCAAAATTATCCGGCGGAAGGGGAACCGGTCCGTTTCCTGATGGTGGCGCGAAAATGCAGAGACAAGGGAATTTTCGAATATCTGGAGGCGGCAAAGCGGATCCATGCGGAATTTCCCTCTGTGGAATTCCACATGGCCGGTCCGGATGAAGAGCCGACTTTTGCCGCAGCATCCGAATCAGCTCGGGCGGACGGATTCCTGATCGATCATGGATCGCTTCCCAGCGAAAAGATCCCCTCTCTGGTCGGGCACTGCCATGCCATGGTTCTGCCGACCTGGCATGAGGGCATGTCCAATGTATTGCTGGAGGCGGCAGCGGCGGGACGGCCCGGGATTGCCTCGGATATCCCCGGCTGCCGTGAGATCGTCGATCCCGGAGCCACAGGATATCTCTTCCCCGCGAAAGATGTGGATGCGCTTTGCGATGCTCTGAGGTCCTTCCTGCATCTGCCTCATGATATGCGTGTCCGCATGGGGCAGGCTGCCAGGGAAAAGATCATCCGCGAATTTGACCGAGGCATCGTTGTGAATTGCTATCTCCGGGATATTTCTGAACTGACAGGCACAAAGCGTAAATCATGAAACTTCTTCATTTTTCAGAACTGTTTCAAAACCGGAATGTCCGGAAGCTGATCGAGAATCTGTTTTCTCTTTCCGCTTTGCAGCTGGTGAATCATTTTCTGCCGCTGATCACCTATCCTTATCTGGCCAGAGTGCTGGGGGTCAAGCGTTTCGGCGAACTGGCGGTGGCGAGTGCCGTCATGGTGTATTTTCAGACTATTTCCGATTACGGATTTTCGCTTACGGCGGTTCGCAATATCTCCCGCTGCCGGGAAGACCGCAACGAGGTGGAGAAGATTTTCTCGTCCGTGATGTGGTGCCGTGTCCTTCTGGCGGCAGGGTGTTTGCTGCTTCTGATTCCTCTTTCGATGCTGCCGGAATTCCGTCCGATGAGGCTGGTGCTGTTCCTCGCGTTTCTGATGATTCCCGGACATGTTCTCTTTCCCGAATGGTTTTTCCAGGGAATCGAGGAGATGAGACATATCGCGGTTTTGAATGTCCTTGCGAAGCTGTTCTTCACAGGGACTATTTTCATTTTCATCCGAAAGGAAAGTGATTATTACCGGCAGCCGCTCCTGCTGGCGGTCGGATTTTTCATCGCCGGGATCCTGGCTCTGTATATTATTCGCCGGAAGTACCGGATCCGGTGGCGGAAACCGGATTTGGGGGCGATCCGGATGAATTTTCGGGAGGGCTGGCCGGTTTTCGTTTCTTTGATCAGCCCGACTCTTTGCAACAATACTTTTTTCCTCGGTATTTTCTGC
Organism: Lentisphaeria bacterium; assembly: GCA_017615635.1. Lineage (GTDB taxonomy): Bacteria > Verrucomicrobiota > Lentisphaeria > Victivallales > UBA1829 > RGIG8244. The sequence continues at coordinate 134,438 of JAFZZR010000099.1, read as the reverse complement.
GGCGATTTCGCCGCGGGTATTTATGCGGCCGCCAACAAGCTCATCGTCGTCGCCAATGCCGCTCTGCATACGTTTTCCCGGACCTGTTTCCCGTTCCTGGCCCGCCGGTTCAACCGGTATCCGCTTTATGCCGCTGCGGTGATTTCGGCCGGTGCGGCGGGAACGATTCTTTTTCTGCTGTTTGCTCCGGGGATCATTCACCTGGTGTACGGAGAACGGTTTCATGAAGCGGGCGGGACCCTTCGTATCCTGGCTGCCGTACCGTTGTTTTTGGCGTTGTTCAACGCATTCGGTACCAATTATATGATTCTTCAGGGACACGAAAAGGCGATCCGCAATATCTCTCTCTTTTTCTCTCTTACCGGCTTTATGCTGGCTCTCCCTTTGATTTCCCGCTTCAGTTATACGGGGGCCGCCTTCAGCAGTGCGTATGTCAAGTGCGGTCTGGGGGCTGCCGCGGCGGTTTATGTCCTTTTCATTTTCCTTCGCAGGAATAGAGCATCGGCAGCTGATGCAAAGGAGAAACACGATTTATGAGAATTGTATGTCTTTGTGCGAGTCTGGGATCCGGCGGCGCTGAGCGGCAAATGACCGGTCTGGCGGTATTGCTGAAGAAGCAGGGGCATGATGTGCTGGTGTTGACCTATTACAGCGACTTCTTTTATCGGGATCTGCTTGTGGAGAATGCCGTGGATTATCTTGACGTCCCGCGGGCCCGCAATAAGATGCTTCGGGTTTTTCTGCTGCGCAGACAGATTCGTGCCTTCCGGCCGGACTGGGTGATTTCCTATGGTCCTTCCGCCTCCATGGCGGCATGTCTCATTCGGATGCTTGGCGGCGGTTTCAAGCTGCTGGTTTCAGAACGAAGCAGTTCTCAACGCCTCAATTCCAGGGAGAGGCTTCGTTTCGCTTTGTATCGACTGGCCGCATGCCGGATCGTTGCCAATTCCTATACTCAGACGGATTTTATCTGTCAGCATTTTCCCTCGTTGAAGGCTCGGACCGGAACGATCGTCAACTTCTGCAACCTGGATCAGTTTTCGCCGAAGCATCGGTGCAAACCGCAATTCCAGCCCCCTTTCATCAAGCTGATCGGGGTCGGCCGGATCCTGAAAGTAAAAAACATCCTGAGCACTATTCAGGGCCTTCGGCTTGCGCTTGACCGCGGTGCGCAGATTGCCGTCCGCTGGTACGGAGAGACGGAGGATCCCGCATATCGGGCCGAGTGCGAACGGATGCTGGATCAGCTGTCTCTCCGGGATCATTTCATCTTTGCCGGAGTTGCCACGAAAATTCGCGATTGTTATGTCGACAATGATGCGTTGATCATGTCGTCCTTCCATGAAGGTTGTCCCAATGCGGTTTGCGAGGCGCTGTGCTGCGGCTTGCCGATCCTCGCATCGCGTGTTTGTGACAATCCGAAATTGGTGAGGGAGGGGGAAAACGGTTTTTTGTTTTCGCCCCATTCGCCGGAAGAAATCGCCGATGCAATGCTCCGCCTTGCCGGGCTGACGCAGGATGAAAAGATGTCCATGTGTGTGCGCAACCGCCGGTATGCCGAAACAATGTTTTCACCGGAACGCTTTACCGGCGAATATGAGAAACTGTTACATGAAACGGGACTGAAAACGTGCTGAATCTGATTCTCTTCTGCGGCATATTCATGGGGACGGCCGGGCTGCTTGTCCTGCAGCTTTTGCTGCTGAAAGGGGTCGTCTTCCCTGAAAAGGCTCTGCCGGTCGTTTTGATCGCCGGGCTCGTGCTCACTGTCTTTTTCTTCCTTCGCCGGGAACCGCTGCGGTGGCTTCGCGGCAACTTTTTCACTTTGACATCGTTGTTTTTGCTTTCCTTTCTCATTGTGTCGTTTCAGGTCGCGTGGGATTTTTTCCTGGATTCGCCTCTGAATTTCGGACGCTATTTCGAAAGTGAAGATCTGCTGATTAAAAGCGTGACCTTTTCCTGCGTATGCCTCGGTTTTTTCCTGTGCGGGTATTTCGGAACGATTTTCTGCTCGTCAGTCCGGTCGAAGGAGAATCCGGCGGCCATTCCCGTTAAACTGCCGGACGATCATACGGCTGAAGTCACGCCGCTGGTGATCATCGCCGTCGTTTTGTCTGTGCTCTTCCTCCTGTCTGTGGACAAAAGCTATCTGAACGGCGGTTATTCGGACGGCATGAACAGTACCGCGGCCCGTCTGGACGGCTATCTGAACCGTTTTATCTACATGGTGATTATTCAAATCGTGTGGAACGCCCGTGTCGCACAGGATGGGGCGCGGATGACTTTGCGGAAGTATCTTCGGCTTTTCCCGCTTCCGTTTTATGCCGTCCTGCTGGCTAAACTGTCGGTCGTACTCGCTTCCGGTGACCGGGGGCCCCTTATTTCCATAATGACGATACTTGTCTTCGGCTATCTTCTGCTTGCCCGGCGGCGACTGGGGCTGCCAATGATGGTCTGCGGAGTGCTGGCCTGTGGAATGCTTCTCTCCATATTCAAGCTGAGCGGCGGTTTCGGCGGAGAAGGAGATTTTTCACAGAATTTCAAGGCCGCGGCAGATCGGCTGAGTCAAAAGGATGTAATGTCATCGGTTTCTCCGTATACCTTGGAACTGGCCGGGAGTATTCATGCTCATACGGTTTTGTATGAGGCGTGGGAGAACGGCGAAACATATCCGGGCATTCCGCTGATCGCCGGAACCGTGAACTGCATTCCGGCCGGTGTGACTTTCGTTTCCATGCTGTTCGGACTCCATAAATCGCAGCTGAATACGGCCGAGCTGGCAACCGAGATCGCGGGGACCCACTTCGGCCTGGGGACCACTTGCGCCGGCGATGCGCTGGCAACACTGGGGCTGTTCGGCGCATATCTGCTGTTTTTCGGAATGGGGGTGCTTTTCCGGCATTCGGATGTCCTGGCGGGGACGGAGGACTCGCCGGGACGCTATCCCCTGTTCATTATATTGTTTTTGCTGCTGACCGGTATAATACGTCTGCCACGGGGCTCGATCATTGTATATTGCGGCGAGTTCCTTTTCTGCTGGTCTGTTCTGGAGCTTAACATTCTGTTGTCGCACTTCAAGCAAAGAAAGAGAATCACAGCGAAAAATGAAAAAGCCTGAAATACTTTTCCTCATTACATCTCTGCAGTCCGGCGGCATTGAAAACTATCTGCTGCGCTTTTTGCAGTTTTACGGGGTGGAGGGCTGTACTTGTTTTTGTGCGCTGAATATCGGCGGCGCTTTGGAGGAAAAATACAGAAGGCTCGGCGTCAATCTCGTTTTCCAGCGTTTCAGTTATGTCAATCCTTTTACGTGGATCCCGTTCATGACATATCTGCAGCGGCATAAGCCGGACATCATCTGCGATTTCCGCGGGGATTTCGCGGCCGTCGCCTTGACCATTGCACGTCTCTGCGGAGTCAGATACCGGATCTGCTGGTATCGGCATTCCTCTCATCTGTTTACGCCGCACTGGTGGAATCTCGCATACAGCTTTGTCTGCAACCGTCTGATCCGCTGGAACGGCTGCCGGATCCTTTCCAATTCAGAGGCGGCGCTCGATTTTTATCATCCCTATTGGCGGAAGCGGCCGGGGCGGTTCCGGGTGATCCGCAACGGTATTTCGAAGGATTGGGTATGGAAGGGGACCCGTGAGGAGAGCCGGGATGCTCTGCATTTGCCGCAGGAGGCTTTCGTCATTGGCCACACGGGAAATTTCCGGCCACCGAAAAATCATAAAACCATCCTGGCTGTCGCTATTGAACTTTGCCGGAGACACTCCCGGATCCATTTCGTACTGTGCGGAAAAAATGTGCCGGAAAACTGTGCATCGGCAGTCGAACAGGCCGGCCTGACGGGTCAGATTCATCTTTTCAGTCACATCCCGGACGTGAACCGGATGCTCAAAGCGTTGGATATCTTCTATTTCCCTTCTGTTACGGAAGGACAGCCCAACGCCCTGATCGAGGCCATGGTTTCCAATATCCCGGTCTGCTCTTCCAATATCGCCGCCATCGGTGAATGCGTGCCGGCGGAGATCCGCCCGGATCTGCTTCCTCCTCAAGACGTGGACGCCGCCGTGAAATACTTGGAGGAGTGCTGTCTGCATCCGGAAAAAATGGACCGTCTGAGGTGCGGGGAGTGGGCCGCACGCGCGTATGACGCGGAGAAATGTTTTCTCCAGTTTCAGGAGGAACTCTTCCTTCCGGAGGAGGCAAGTTCGAAGATTTGCTGAAAGAATTTCCGGTTGTCCTCCCGGATTCGGGAGAAAACAGCGAGGATCCGATCATGGATTTCCCCGCTCTTTTGCTGCAGCTCATTGAATTTTTTCTGCAGATTCTCCACCGAGAGATCGGCGTAGCCGATACAGCACTGCTCCAGTCCAAAGGCGGAAAGCACTTCCGCGTACTTGTGACTCCAGCCGATCACCACGGTCGGAATGCCCGTTGACATGGCGGAAATGATGGCGTGAAAGCGGGAGGCCACCAGGAAATCCAGTTTGCCGATCAGCATCCGCAGTTCGCAATCGCTCAATTCCTGATCCACCCAGGAAATCGCTTCGTTTTCCGGCAGCAGCGCCTTCAATTCCCGCAGCACCGGCAGGTCGTTGTTATGCCGTTTGACGCTTTCCTGCCGTGCCGAATGCGGAAAAATCACGCAGTGAAATCCTTCCGCGGCGCGCTGCTGAATGAAATCCCGCAACACCGGAAGATAAGGGATCTTTTGTTTGGCGCACAGCGCATATACCACCTGGCTCGGGGAGATCCCGATGATTTTTTTCTGATTTTCCGGCGGCGGCAGCAGCGCCGAAGCCCGTTCCGCATCTTCCGGAGAACAGCGCAGGGAAAAGGCAACATCGGAATATCGGACAACGTTCTTCAAGCTCAGCGGCTCCAGGTAGCGTGCCGTCTGATCGCCGCGCGCCGCGATCAGGGTCATGCGCGGAAGAAAACATTTCGCGAGCAGACGGTTCAGCGTATGTTCGAAGGGCCCCATGGCCTGAGACGCCTTTACGATTTTCCGCCCGGTCGCCAGCGCGGGAAAGATGCTCAGCAGATTGAAAATCGTGAATTTCTCCCGCCCGTCGACAAAGGAGATGCCTGCGGCGTCGATCCAGAGATCGCACGTGCCCAGCGGTTTCATGGCTCCCCGGAGATACCAGGTCCCTGGAAGATGCAGGAGCCGGAAGAGATACATCCAGAAGGAGAGAAAAAAACGGATCAGCACCGTGCGCGGCGAGCCGTCGACGATCTCCACATCCACGGGAAGATTTTTCCTCCGGTCTGCTTTCGGGTAGTAGGAGAGCACATGAAATTTCGCTTCCGGATCCAGTTCGCGAAGATTCTGGATCAGCGCCTTGGCCATGCCGGAGGCGCCTTTGTTGCCGGAAAAAGCGACCTGACTGATAACGTATTTCATAATTTCTTCCTCGCGTCAGAAGTTGGTCAGCCCTTTGAAAACATAGAGCAGTATTTTCAGATAGCGGCGATTCATTTTCAGGATCCGTTCCGGTTGTTTCTGGTTGAGCCGCGCAAGCAGCCGGGCTGCAAGCCGCTCGTTCCAGCGGGCCGGACGAGCCTGCGGAGGGATCGGAAGTTTTTTCCCGTACCGGGCTGCCGCTTCCGCGCGGGCGGCGATCGCCTTGTGGTAGATCGCCGCGCGGATATTGGCGCGAAGCAGCCGGACACGGTCGGATCTTTCCACAACGAAACAGCCGGACCGGATCGCTTCCTGAAGCGCTTCCTCGCCGGCTTCGGTCCGTGAACAGAAGATCGAATGCTTGATCTTGTCGCGGCGATGCCGCCAGGTCCAGACATCGCCGCAGGCAAGGTCGGCGGCTTCCGCAAAATGATCGAAGCAGGCGGCGCATTGCGGCGCGGCTTCCACGAAAAGATTTTGATACAGAAGATATGCTGCGCTGGGAAAGGTGATCCGCGTACCGTTGTGCAAAACGATTTCGCTGTATCCTCGGCCGAGACCGCGGCGGAACCGGAAACTCCGGATCTCCGTTTTCCTGATCTTTTTACGCTCCAGCACACGGTCAAGCAGAGCGGGCTGCGACGTGTGTCCGCAGAAAAGTCCGATCAGAAAAATCGACCGTCCCTGCAGCGCCGGATCGTTCTCCAGCCGCTTCCGTATGCCCCGGCATTGACACGGCAGTGCCACGATTGCAAGTCGTCCGGAGAATGCGTGGATTTTATCAAGTATCTCGGCGGAAAGCAGCGGATAGCTCATGTAAATGCTCCCCTGGAAACGCATCAGATCCGACGCCTTCGTGACGATTTCCACAACAGGCGTGATTTCGCCTTTGTCCGCTTCGAGACGGGAGACCAGCGCGCCGTCGATCCTGTTCGATTCCAGAAGATGGGTCAGCATGCCCGTAACGAATCCTCCGCTGGCGGCATTGGCGGCGATTTCACTCCGGGCGGAGTATCCTTCATACACGGAGACGGCTTTGCCCGTATAATAGTCGAGATCCGCTTCGCTCCATTTGTGAAAAATGACCTTATAGACGAAGAACCTCAAGGTGAACAGCACGGCGGATGAGGAAAAGATGCAGCTCGTATTGATGATCTGGATCCAGGTGAGCGTCAGTTCCGTGGAATTCTGCAGATACCCGCGCAGCGCACCCGCCGCCATGACCACAAGCACATAGTCGAGGACCTTGAACGCCAGCACGCCGGGTACATAAAGCGCGAAATCACGCAGAACGGACCCTTTGCTGCCGTTCCGGGTCTGCGAACGGAATGTGACTTGCCGATGAAAGAAGAAGGAGAAGAAAAGAAGGCTTATCGCCGCAATCAGATAGGAAAAGCGCAGGGGGATCCGCAGATACGTCGCTGCCGAAGTGATCAGGACCTTAAGGAGCAGTCCGCCCCCGCAGCCGGCCGTGTATTTGACCGCTTCGAGAAAGCCCTGAGATCCGATTTTCATCCGCCGCCGTGCCTCATTTTTCCCGGAAACGCGCCGACCGCTCCAGATACAGCACCTCTTCCGTAAGACGGCGCTGTGCCTTCAGCAGACTGCCGATCACAGCCAGAATATCGAAAAGCAGCGCCAGCACCGCCAGAAGCACCACCGCCAGCAGACTCGGCGTATAGGTCTTCAGCGGCACGTGATTCCAGAGAGAGCACAAAATGGCGCGCAGACCGCCTGCAAGACAGATAAGCCAGAGCGGAAGCGACAAAAAGACAAAAAACGCCACCGGCCGGTAAAGAATGAACATGGCAACCATTGTGCCGCCGGATTTGCGGATATACTGCGGAATGCTCCGGAAAAGACGGCTCTCGCGGGTCTTCGGATTGACCCGGATATCCACCGAGGCAACACGCATGCCGAGATTGCCGATCTGGATCAGCGTCTCCATACAGTAGCTGAACTTGGAGTGGATGAAGATCCGCAGCAGCGTTTCCTTGGAAAAGGCCCGGAATCCGCTCGCCGCATCCCGTACCGTCGTCTTGGAGATCGTGCGCAGCACCTGACTGCCGCAGAGCTGCAGAAGTTTCTTCACCGGCGAGAATTCCTTGTGTCCGAGGATCGGGCGGCATCCGACAACCAGGTCCGCCCGGCCTTCCAGAATCGGCTGAACCAGTTGCGGCACGTCTCCGCCGAAATACTGATTGTCTCCATCGGTGTTTACCAGAATATCCGCACCATGGGAGAGCGCGTATTCCACCCCGCTGCGGAACGCCGCCGCCAACCCCCGGTTGGTGTTGTGGCAGACGATATGACGGATCCCCAGACTCCGTGCCGTTTCCACCGTGCGGTCCGTCGAGCCGTCGTCGATGATCATCAGTTCGAGTTCATCGATCCCGGGGATGCTCTTCGGCAGATCGGCAACGACCGAAGGCAGGGTCTTTTCCTCGTTGTAGCAGGGGATTTGAATGAAGCATTTCATTTACATCCCCTCCTGTCTCCAATAATGTAGAGCTGTCTCGTGGAAGCCCGGCCAAGGCGGGCCCAAACCAGAAGCCAGACAATGTACAGCAGCAGAGCAAGGGAGATCCCGCTGCTTGCATAGACCCAGAAAAGATAACGGGCCTGGGGTGAAACCGGGATGAAGAAGAGCGCCGCCATGTGCGCCGTGCCTGCCGCACTTGTTACCGCGGCAAGATACAGGATTCCGCGGAAAATCGGACGGTGCATCAGCAGAATGACCGAGAGAAGAAACGTAAGCAGCAGAGCGCCGCAGCATAGCCAGCTCGGCAGATGCGGAGAGAAGAACCCGAAGCAGAAACCGGAGGACGGCCAGTTTGCCCGAAACCCATCCAGCCGATCGCAGACCTTGCAATAACCTTCAACTTTCCCTCGCAAATAGATGAACGGATGCTGCCAGATCATCGTTTTCCAGACGGAGGAAATTCGCTCCGAAGACAATGGCTTGAATTGCGCCAGCTCTCTGTTCCCCAGCCGAAACGGAGCCGCCCCCTTGTCGAATCCTTCCGGCAGACATTTGGAAAAATCCTCCGGCAGCCAGTCGTAATGCTTGCCGAAATAGCAGATCTTCAAAATTTCCTTGAGCTGATAACGGCGAAATTCGTTGTCCAGTTCGTAGGAAATGTCTTTATCCTCCACGGGAAATACATACTTTATCAGACCCCAGTGAATGCCGAACACCACGGCGAACAGCACCGTTCCTACCGCAATGGAGTATGCAATTTTGCGAAATCTGCGGCGGGAGGAAAGCCGCCGGACAAGAAGACCGGCCAGGGCAACGCAGAACACGTACGAAATACCCGCAGCCTCATGCCTCAGCCCCATGATCATGACGGCCAATGGCACAAACGGAACAAGGACGGCGTAAAGCACCCATTTACGCTTTTGATCCAGAAGCAGCAGAAGAAGCCCCAGCGTGAAAAATGCCGTTATGCAAAGGAATACGTCAACAAGCACGCGGTTCTGATAGAACCTCAATCCGCCCAACAGAATCAAAAATGCAATCCACGCCGGCCATTTTTCCTTTATCTTGCACAGCACGCGTTCCGTCATCAGAAGGCCGGCTAAGTACATCAGAAGCGAACCGACCGCAAAACTGACAAAAGCGGACTTGGCCGGAATCAGCAGACACAGCGTTCGCCAGCAGACGGCGATGAGAGGTGGATGTTTGTAAATGCGGGGTATCGGCAAATGGGGTTCATGATATGCCAGATCCGAACAATTTATCCCATACAGCAGCATCGGAGCGATATAAACCAGGAAAATGGTGCAGATCACCAGCATCAGATCCCATGAAACGGATTCACACCGGACAATTTTTCTGCCGATTTCCCATACGAAAACGATACCCAGCAGAAGCAAAACGGTCAGCCCGGCAAAGAAAATGAAGCGCTCGATGGAAAAACGATGCTTTGACAACGAATGCAGCGATGGGGAATCCAATGGAATCCTGTATCTCCCCGCCTCCGGTACCGAAAGTTCCATCTTGTCGTCATTGATCTGATATTGAAGTACCCCCGGCCGGCCGAAAGAGACGTCGAGACAAAATTTGTTCTTGCGGATAAAGCGAGTGGAAAATTTAAATGTCAGCGGTTCGGCATTCTCAAGAGGAGTGAGAGTCTGCTGAAATTTGACTTTCCAGGTCGGACATTCACCGACAATGTAGCCCGTGCAGGGGAGACGGTTTGAAGGTTCTTTGTTCTGCGACAGGCTGTGGATAGTAAAATTACCCGGATAGATCGTTACAAGATTGGTCTCCCCCATGAGAAAATGAGGACTCCTGATGCCGAAAAAAACACATCCGGCGGCGAGAAGAATGACGGCCACAGGAATCAGCCTCTTCCATGAGCGGAAAAATTCTTTTACCTGGGGCACCAGACTTCGGATAAGTCCGTACAACAGCAGCACAACGAAACCGAGTCCGATCCGGTTGTCCCACAGCACATAGTCCGCAGCGGGTATCAGGATGGCGCTCGCCGCAAAGCAAGCGGCAATCAATGCGGCGATTTCCTCGAATAAACGTATCATCTTTTCTCCTCGGATCTTTGAGACCGGTTCCTCGATTTTCATTTGCAGATGATTCCTCTCAAATTTGACCAGTGAAGTCCTCGACCTGGAATGCGAAAAAAAGAACCGTTTACTATATCATATCTTCGACTGATTTTCAACCTCTTTTTTCACACGGCCCGAAAAAAAGAGAAGGATGGATGCTGATGGAAGACCTCTCCCCTTCACGTAAAATGACAGACGGCTCCGGGAAGTCATGTCTTTTTATCACATCTTCTGGTCAAGATTTTTTCCTTTTTCCTCGTGGATGAAGTTAGGAAGATAAGCACGCATGACCTCGACGATCTCCGCCTTCGTGGTCTCCTTCCGTTCCAGAATTCGGCTCAAATCCGCAAGAAACGTATTCAGTTCCTCCAGCGGACGAGGCTTCACGGAGTCGATCACGCCCAGGGACTGAAACCGGGTGAGGTCCAGATGTTCGCCGGGGACATAGAACTCTTCGAAGCTTTTCTCGCCCGTCGTGTCCGATTTGAAGTAATAGACCGGATACTGTTTTTCGTTTTCGGTGCGTTCGAACGCCGCCTTCCGTGCCTCTTCCTCACTGGTGCAATACCTGGGAACATAGCCCAGCGCCGCGAGAAACTTATCCGCAATGGCGCTGAAGGTCATCATCTGCTCTTCTCCCAGCTTCGGAAAGAAGATCTCGCGGTTCCTTCCCAGAAGACAGGCCAGCATGCAGATCTGTCCGGACTCCTCCGGTGAGACAAAGTACCGTTTCACGTCGCTGGGCGAGGAAAGCGGTTGCCGCTTCATCATGCGTTCGATGAAACCGGCCAGAAGGCTGCCGTTGGAAAAAGCCACATTGGCGAAACGCGCCGTGGTGATCTTGAACCTGTCGGAGTAGGACATGATCATATCTTCCATGATCCGCTTGCTGGCGCCCATGATATTCACCGGATTGGCCGCCTTGTCCGTGGAAACGCAGAAAAAGTGTTCCGGGGGAAATTCGGTCAGGAGATCCAGCAGTTTCCGGGCTTTGAGCACGTTGTTTTCCAGCAGGACCTGTACGCTCCAGCGGTCTTTTTCGCTTCGCACATGCTTGTGAGCGGAGAAATTGGCCGCAATATCGAATCCGCCGTTTTCCCGGAAAAGTTTTTCGAATACGGGATCGGAAAAGTTCAGGGGATACGTCCGGTAATCCGGCGGTACATACATCCCGTAAGTGGACCGCAGATCGCGCGTCAGCTCGGTCAGTCCGTTTTCGCTGATATCCACCACGACGAGCTGGGCCGGACGGAACGGCAGGATCGCCCGGATGAAGGAGGACCCGATCGTGCCCGCCCCGCCGATGACCAGGACCTTCTTGCCTTCCACGAGCCGGGAGAGCGTTTCCCGGTTGGCTTCGATATCCGGAAGGAACATGGAGCTTTTCCGTCCCGTGATATTCTCTCCGATGAATTCCGCAACGTGAAACATGTTCATTCCTCCATCCAGTCCGGTTTCGCCGGCAGATCTTTGAACCATTTGAAAGGCAGCCGGCTCTTGGGAAACAGAATGACCCAAGCCGTCAGAAAGATGATTTTGAAGTCGACCCAGAGGTTCTTATGTTCCAGATACCAGAGCTCCAACGCGCCCTTGTAGGGTGATACTCTCGTTTTGTAACATTCCGTGTAATTCATTCCGGAGCGGGCCATAATGGATTCCTCATCGCGGAAGATGACGGAACCGATTCCGCTCAAACCGGGCGTAAGTTGTTCGATTCCCTTCTTGACTTCCGGAGAATAATACCCGTAATTCCGCGGGGTGAGGGGCCTGGGGCCGATGATGCTCATATCACCCAGGAAGATATTGAAGAGCTGAGGGAGCTCATTAATTTTGGTTTTTCGCAGAATGCGCCCGAAAGGAAGAACGCGGGGATCGGATTTCGTGGTGATGTCACCGGTGCCCATATTGGGACTGTTTTTCAGCATGGTGGCGAATTTCAGAAGCCCGAATGGTTTACCGCCCCGACCGATACGTTCCTGAGTATAAAAGATGTAATGTTCTCCCGTAAGTTTCAGGATGATGACTACAGGAATCAGCAAAGGGGATAAACAGAGAATGGCGAATCCGGATAAAATGATGTCGAAAAAACGTTTCATAGGTGTGAACAAATCCTTGTGTTGATCCGTGTTACAGTATTTGCCCAATATTTTCCAGAACCTGATGTGGGACAAAATCAACTTCTTTTTCCGCTTTCGAGCCGTCAAAGGTGAGACTTTCCGTCAGTTTCGAAAGACGGTAGAAATCGAAGGGCATGGACCGGTGAAGCAGAAGGGAGAGAGTTTCGCCCGCAAAAGCAAGACACCAGGCAATCCAGTACGGCAGATCAGGACGACGCGGGCAATCGATTTGCTTCCGGATAGCACGATACAGTTCGTCATAGGTCAGGCCGCGGCCGTCTGTGAAGTTGTAAACACCGCCGCGGCACCCAAGTGCCAAAAGGAAAGGTGCGATATCCTCCTTAAGAACGACGCTCCTCTTCGCTTTCCCGCCGGCAACATTGAAATAATATCCTTTCCGGATCGCCTTGATCATGCTGCCCAGATTGCCGGGGGCGTCTTTGCCCGCGATGAGAGGAAGGCGGACAATTCCGCGGATAACATTCGAAGAAAAAGGAAACTCGAGCAGAAGTTTTTCGGCCATGATTTTGCTCTCACCGTATGGCGTTTTTGCCAAAAGCGGGGCATCTTCCCGGATGTTCTCGCCTTTTTCCACACCGTAAACGGCGACGCTGCTGATGAAAACGATAGCCTTGGGCGGTGATTTTTGAAGCGCTGTCAAAACGTTCCTTGTCCCGGTAACATTCACATCGTAAAAGCTTTTCTTTTCCGCATCGGTTTTGGGGACTATATGGGCTTTCCCCGCGGCATGAATTACAAGATCATAGCGTTCCTCAAGCAAATCCGGAATTTCCGCAGCAAGGTTGCACTGAATGTGTTTCCCTGTCTGTTTTATTCCTGACGGGAATGCAAGCAGTCCCAGTGTATCCACCTGCCAGCCCTGTTCCTCAAACCATGTTTTGATGGATGATGCAAGAAAACCGGGGTATCCGGTGAGAAAAAGCTTCATCGTCTATTCTTCTTGTCCTTTATTCTTCTGCGTGACGGCTTTTCGCCGTAGAGATTTCCATATTCCGGTAAGATAGCATGTTTTGCCGCATTTGCAACTGCCGTTTTACATTATATTTTCGGAATGGAAGACGCCGGGTACGGGCCGCTGTCCGCCGGAAGAAAAACGATCCGGGCCCGATGCGCCGCGCAACAGCACATCGGGCCCGGAGTCTTGAAGTTTATCCGCAGACGGACGTATAAACTTTCTTTCGGTCAATTTTCGTCGTCGTCGGCATCGTCGGTGCCGGCATCGTCGTCATCACCGTCGACGCAGAGCCCCGCGGCCATACGGGCTTTCTGGATCGCCGGCAGAAGCATGCCCGCCATGACCGGCATGGTGGAAGCAACGTTGCCGCCCGCGCCGCCGGCCGCCACCGCGCAGACCAGTCCGGGAGAGGAGGTCAGGGCGATGCAGACAATCCCATCCTGTTTCACGGAGGAAACAGAGCAGAACGGCGCCTTCAGTCCGAATGCCTGGATCATGCGGGCGATGTCGGGCTGATTTTCCTGGGGAACGACGATTGAGGCAAGAGTTTCAGCCAGAGCGCCCAGTTCGGGAGTCCAAAGGCAGAAGCTCTGTATGTCCGTTTCTCCGGGAATGAATTTCGTAAACTTGGGATTCGCTGCCAGGGAGACGACTTTTCCGTTCAGGACGTCCGTCGCGCGGGCGAGGTTGTTGGAAAGGACCAGATATTTTCCGATCTGGACCGCTTCCATGTGAGAATCCTTATCCAGCACGATCACTTTGCCGTCGCGGATATCTTCCTGATCCGTGGCGGCGAGAATGGCGCGGTAGATGGAATCGTCCGTGGTCTCCAGCAGGATGGCGCCATCGGTAACGCCCGGGAACGGAGCCTCGGCGCCGGGCACATTCTCCACGTAGAATGCAAAGCCGCAGACCGATGCCAGAAGAGCCCGGACATCCATTCCTTCATTCTTCGCATTATCCAGAAATCCGCCGATCTCCGCATAGTCTTCTTCCGGCAGATTCTTCTTCAGAACATCCAGGACCCTGTCGAATGCCGGAGCGAGGTTCAGAATCGAGCCGCCCGCCAGAAACGCTTCCGACGGAACCAGGTTGAAGAAGTCCGCCGCGGGACGGTTGACAGAGGCGAGATCCGCCAGAAGTCCGCTCCGGCCCAGAGGCGTGCAGATGAAGGATTTTGCGCGGAACATGCCGCCGGGTACGGGCGTCACGCTGGAGCCGATTCCGTAGATGGATTCGAAGCCGGACTCCCGGATCAGTTCCCGGATGACCTTGATCGCAACCTGGGAATCTTCGCAGCCGTTCTCCCTGGCCACGAGAGAGCACAGAATCGACAGAACCTCTTTTTCCAGCGTGCAGCCTTCCGCAACGTTCCGATAGGTCAGGACAAGACCTTTCGTATCCAGGTGGGACACGGTGCGGTCATAGACCTCCGGCACGGACTTCTGACCGAAGACGGGAAGGGACAGACTGCAGACTGTCAGGACGGCCGCCGCTCGCAGAAACATTTTCATGGATTCATCTCCTTTGTTTTTCTATGGAACGCGCCTGTTTCCCCGTTCAGCCCGCAGCCTCATTGCCGGGCTCGGACAAACGGCGCAGCTTCCGTTCTTTCCTGACTATACATGTTCTTTGCGTTTTTTCAAGGAAACATGTTTAAAACTTTTTTTGCATTTGGCGGAATCCGTCCGCCGTCTTCCGATATCGTGCATTTTCGCGGAATCTCAAAAAACGGTCTTGCGAAAACGCGGAAATCATGGTAAATTACGGAAAATGCACAGCGCTTTCAACGTTTGGATCGGGCTCCGGCCCGGGAAAGGATTTCGGACTCATGCTTCAGCTTCTGGCGGCAACGACCAATAAAAACAAGATCCGCGAATTCATGGATATGATCCCGGACCTCAAAGAGAAAGTCTGCATCCTCTCTCCCGACCAGATCCCCGGATTCCCAAAACTCTCGGAATCCGGAAATTCGTTCGAGGAAAACTCCGCGGAAAAAGCCTGCGCTGCCTCCCGCTATTCCGATATGGCCGCCTTCGCCGACGACTCCGGTCTGGAAGTCCGGGCCCTGAACGGCGAGCCCGGGATCCACTCCGCGCGGTATGCCGGGGAACAGGCCGATGATCAGGCCCGGATCGCCAAGCTTCTGGAGAACCTGAAGGGCCGGGAAGACCGTGCCGCCCGCTTTGTCTGCGTCATTTCCCTGGCCTATCGCGGAAATCTGGTCGCACAGTTCCGAGGCGAGGTCAACGGACGGATCATCGACACGCCCCGGGGCGCCAACGGGTTCGGATACGACCCCGTATTCGTTCCGGAGGGATACGACCGCACGTTTGCCGAGCTTCCTTCGGAGGTCAAGGATTCCATCAGCCACAGGGCAAAGGCGTTTTCCCAGGCGGCGGATTTCATCCGTGCCGAACTTTCCAGCATGGACGACTTCGAATTCGAATGACAAACCGAATCGCTTTCCTTCTTTCCGCACTCTTCTTCCTTTTGGGAATGGCATCCGTTCTCCCCGTTTCGGCCGACGACGGGGAAAAAGCCAAACCGGAAAAGGTGTTTCTGGATTTTTCCGGGGCGCCTGCACCGGGAACCGTCTTTCATTTCCGGATCCGGAGCATCCGTACCCGGAATTGTGAAATAAAGATCCTGGGCATGGATCGTCCGCCTGTCCGGCGCGATACACGGGAGATCCTTGCCGGCGGTCTGCTGTTTTTCAAGTCGGAGCACAGTAAGGACGGTCTTCTGGTCCGCGAGCTTGAGTTCACGCCGGATTCCATCTGCGGCTTCATCGATGGCGAGCGTTTCGACTACCCCGAATTTTCCGGCCGGACCTTCTGCATCACCGTTTCCGGGAAAGACATCTCTTTCCGCCTCAAAAATGCGGGCGGAAAAAACGGCCGGACCGCTTCGATGGCCGCGGATGTCCTTTTCGGTACAGGCACGGCGGGCGTCTCCTCCGATGAAATACCTCCGGAACTGCACTATTTTCTGAGATCCCTCTTCGGACATGTGTCCGATCCGGCCGTGAACTATCTGGGACGGTCCGCCTGGATGGAACAGGGCCGTCACGCCGAGCTGGATCCCACGCCCGTGCTTCAGGCCCTCCGGCAGGCAGGGATCCCCGCCGACAAGGAGGATATCGAGTATTTTGCGGAGTACAACGGCAGCGGTCTCTACATGGGCATCCCCGTCCGGCGGGTGAACATGCTGATCCAGGGGGCGGGCGTCCCCGGATGCGATTTCAAGCTGGAGATTTCTCTGTTTTATCCGTACGGAAAGAATTTTTCCGCCGCTTCCGGGCCCGTCCGGATCTCGCGGAAGGCGTTGTTCGTGGCGGATCCCTATCTGCCGGAAGGCAATGCTCTGCTGCCCGGCTCCCGCATGGAAACCGTCGAAACCGATATGACGGACATACAGCTGATCCCGGATGCCATGTATCCCCGCTGACCGCCGATCCGTTCAATACGAAAAGAAAAACGGACTGCCGGTTCTGCGGCAGTCCGTCCGTTTCGATGACGTTTTCCGGATTACCCCTTTTTCCCGCCCAGCTCGGCGGACCGCTCGGCGCCCGCAATGACGGCTTCGGAAACCGTGCCCTTGAATCCAGCCTTCTGAAGCGCCAGGATCCCCCGTGCCGTGGTACCCGCAGGGGAGATCACGGCATCGCGCAGATCGGAAACGCTCTGGCCGCTTTCCCGGCACATCTTTGCCGTGCCCAGAACCGTCTGTATTGCCATTTCCATGGCAAGCGCCCGGGGCAGACCGCAGTAAACGCCGCCGTCCGCCAGCGCCAGAATGAATTCCATGACGTACGCCGGACCGCTTCCGCTGAGTCCGGTCACGGCATCCAGCTGACTTTCGGAAACGACCTGCGCCAGTCCCACGGACTTCAGCACCGCGCCCGCAGCCTCGAGATCGTCTTCGGCGATCCCGGGAGCTCCGGCATAGCAGCTCATGCCTTCGCCTGCGAGGGCAGGGGTATTGGGCATGACCCGCACGATCCGCGTGGTGCCAGCATGCTCGCTCAGCCATTGGATCGTCAGGCCCGCCGCAATGGAGACCAGAAGTTTGCCCTGCAGGCAGCTCCGGGCTTCATCCAGCGCCGCCGCCGCATACTGGGGCTTCACCGCCAGGATCACCAGATCCGCTTTTGCAAGAGCCTCCGCCATGGTCTGCGAAGTCGTAACGCCCGTTGTCCGGGAGAACGCCTTCGCGGCGGCCGGAGAGACATCGTAAGCATGGATCTTTTCCGCCGGGATCCCGCTTTTCTTCAGGCCCAGGGCAATGGCCGTAGCCATTTTCCCCGCGCCGATGAACGCATATTCACTTCTGCTCATTTCCGGCTCCTTTCGAGGCGATTCCGGCCTTTTTACGGGACTCCTCCCGGAGGGCCACACGGCGGATCTTGCCGCTTACCGTCTTCGGCAGTTCCTTCACGAACTCGATCAGACGCGGATACTTGTACGGAGCCGTATGGGTCTTCACATACGTCTGGATCTCTTTCTTCAGCTCTTCCGAACCTTCCTTGCCTTTCACGAGAACGATCGTGGCTTTCACGACCTGACCTCGGATGGGATCCGGAGCGCCTGTCACCGCGCATTCCAGCACGTACGGAAGTTCCATGAGCACGCTTTCGATCTCGAAGGGCCCGATCCGGTAGCCGGACGACTTGATAACGTCATCCACGCGGCCCACATACCAGTAGTATCCGTCCTCATCGCGCCAGGCCGTATCGCCGGTATGATACCAGCCGTCGTGCCAGGATTCCGCGTTCTTTTCGGGTGCGCAGTAATATCCGAGGAACAGACCCGGGACTTCGCCGGGTTCGGCCTTGATGACGATCTCGCCCACCTCTCCGGCCGGAACGCTGTTCCCGTCCGCATCCATCAGATCGATATGGAACTGCGGCGACGGTTTGCCCATGGAGCCGGGCTTCGGCGTCATGCCCACCAGATTTCCCAGCAGAAGCGGAGATTCCGTCTGTCCGAATCCTTCCATGATCTTCAGGCCCGTGGCCGAAAGGAACTGCTGGAAGACTTCGGCGTTGAGCGCCTCTCCCGCGGTGCATGCATACTTGATGGAGGAGAAATCGAACTTGCGCAGATCTTCCTTGATGAAGAAGCGGTACATGGTCGGCGGCGCGCAGAACGTGGTCAGATTGTACTTCTTGAACAGGGGCAGAATGTCCGCCGGCTGGAACTTCCGGAAATCGTATATGAACTGGCACGTCTCGCAGATCCACTGTCCGTAGATCTTGCCCCATCCGGCTTTTGCCCAGCCCGTATCCGCAATGGAAAGATGCATCCCGTCCGGATCCACGTTGTGCCACCACCGGGCCGTGACGATGTGCCCGATGGGATACGAGAATGCGTGGAGGACCATCTTGGGATAGCCGGACGTCCCGGAGCTGAAGTACATAAGCATGGGATCGGAGGCCTTCTGATCCGGCAGACGTTCGAACTTGTCGCTGTAGAACCCGATCTCCTTTTCGAACGTGCGCCAGCCTTCGCGCTCCCCGTTCGCCAGAATCCGGACTTGCAGCGTGCCGTATTCCTTTTCCGCCTCTTCCACATAGCCGGGGACTCCGTCCTCCGCCGTACAGACGATCCCCTTCACTTTCGCGCTCTTGAACCGGTACACATAATCCTTTGTCAGCAGCTGCGAGGTTGCCGGGATGGCCACGGCGCCGATCCGGTGAAGGGCCAGCAGTGCGACCCAGAACTGCCAGTGCCGCTTCAGCACCAGCATGATCATGTCGCCTTTCCGGACGCCCAGCGAGGTGAAATAGTTGGCGGCCCTGGCCGACATGACGGAGAAATCGCGGAAGGTGAATTCCCGCACCTCATGTTTTTCGGAAATCCAGAGCATGGCCCGCTTGTCCGGATTCTTCTTCGCCAGTTCGTCGATAACGTCGTACGCAAAGTTGAAGTTCTCCGGAATGTGGAATTTCACCGCCTTCAGAAGACCTTTTTCGTCCAGCGTCTCTTCCATGAACCGCTTGTACAGGAAATCCCGCTCCGGACGCTTGACTTCCGTCCGGGTCGTTTCGCTCCATTCCACCGGATCCAGAGCCTCGTCCGTCCCGTTCTTGATGACGACCACGAGAAATACGCACTCTTCGCCGTCGGCCGCCACCATTCCGTGGGGATGCCCGGAATCGTAGAACACGCTGTCGCCCGCATGAAGGATTTCCGTCTTGTCCTCGAACCGGCAGCGCAGGGTTCCCTTGAGAATGTAATCGAACTCCTGGCCCGGATGGGTCGTCAGATGGATCTCCTCATCCTCCGAAACGAACGGCGCCGTCACAATGAACGGTTCCGCCAGACGGTTCTTCAGGTGCGCCGCCTGATGCAGATACTCGAATCCCGCACGGCGGGGCCGGATATTCAGTCCCGTCCCTGCCCGGGTCAGTGTATAGAACGAAAGTTTTGGAGATTCCCCGGTTGCCAGCGCGCCCGGATCCATCCCGAACCGGTTGGCGCACCGGAAGAGAAACATGAACGAGGGATCCGCCTCGCCGTTTTCATAGCGCAGATACTCTTCTTCCGTCATGTGATGCAGTTTCGCCATCTCGGCCACGGATATGTCCAGAACGGTCCGGGCTTCCCGTATACGACGACCCACCTGCTGCAGTTGATTTTCCATTTTCCTTATTCCTCCGGCATCTCAACGATATTTTTCAAGTTCACTCTTCACGCGGCGGGCAAGTTCCGCCGCCGCCGTCTCCAGCGGGATAAGCTCCGTATCCCGCGAGCTTCTAAGTCGGAATTCCGCTGCGCCGCCCGCCAGACTCTTGGGCGATACGATCACCCGGAACGGGATCCCGATAAGATCCGCGTCGCTGAACATGGATCCGGCTTTTTCGCCCCGGTCGTCATACAGCACTTCCACACCCAGGGCCTCCAGTTCGGCGACCAGCTTCGAAGCCGCCTCGCCGACTCCGTCCTTCTGCGGTGTCAGGGCGCATACATGCACCTGCCAGGGCGCCACGCTCATGGGCCAGATCGGTCCGTAGTCGTCGTGGGAATCTTCGATTACGGACGCCATGGTCCGGCCCACGCCGATCCCGTAGCAGCCCATGACCATGTACTGCGATTTTCCGTCTTTGTCCAGATAACTGCAGTTCATGGGCTTCGAATACTTCGTGCCCAGCTGGAAGATATTGCCGATCTCGATCCCGTGGCGGAATACCAGCGGCTCGCCCGTCACCGGACACGGATCGCCTTCCCGGACGCAGGCGATATCCGTCACCAGCACGTCCTTTGCATCCAGATCCCGCCCGAAGTTGAAGTTCCGGTAGTGGTAATCCGCTTCGTTTGCGCCCACCACCAGATTGGACGTATTTGCCGCGGACTTGTCCACCACCAGACGGATCCGTGCAGGATCCAGTCCCAGCGGCGAGGCATAGCCCGGCACGGCGCCGGCCGCCCGGATCTGTTCGTCGTTGGCAAAATTCATCTCGGAAATGCCGAGCACGTTTTTCAGTTTGGTCTCGTTTACTTCGAAATCGCCGCGGATCATGGCGAAGATCAGTTTCCCTTCCGGATCCGAGTAGAATACGGCCTTGCCCGTCTGATCCGCTTTCACGCCCAGAAAATCCGCCACTTCTTCAATGGTCTTTTTCCCCGGCGTATGGATCTTCTCCAGCGGAAGCTCTTCGCCCTTCTTCTCGAATTTCAAATCCGATACCGCCACTTCCCGGTTCGCCTTGTAGCTTTTTCCGTCCGGCGAAAGGAAGATGCTGTCCTCTCCGCAGTCCGCCAGAAGCATGAATTCGTGGGATACACTTCCGCCCATCATGCCCGAGTTGGAGAGGATCGACACCACGTGCGTCAGTCCGACCCGGCGGTAGATTTTCTCGTAAGCGGCGTGCACCCGCTTGTAGTATTCGTCCAGGGACGCCTGATCCGTGTGGAAACTGTAGGCATCCTTCATGGTGAATTCGCGAACCCGGATCAGCCCTGCGCGGGGCCGGGCTTCGTCGCGGTATTTCGTCTGGATCTGATACACCATCACGGGCAGCTGCTTGTAGCTGCTGATCTCCGTCCGGATCAGATGCACCACCGCCTCTTCGTGGGTCATCCCCAGAATCATGGCCTTCCCGTTCCGGTCCTTGAATCGAAGAAGCTCCGCTCCCACGGTATCGTAGCGTCCGGATTCCTGCCAGAGATCGGCGGGCAGTACCACGGGCATCAGGACTTCCTGTCCGTCCACAGCGTTCATTTCTTCGCGGATGATCGCTTCGATTTTGGAGATGATACGCTTGGCTATCGGCAGCAGAGAGTAGATCCCCGCCGAAACCGGACGAATGTATCCGCCGCGCACCAGATATTTGTGACTGACGGTCTTTGCGTCCTTGGGGTCTTCCTTGAGCCGACGCCCGGCCAGCTGCGACATTTTCATCGTTCCGTTTCCTTCCTGTCCTGATGGTACGAATTTTTGTATCCTAATAATATCGTACCATTTCCCCTTTTTTTCAAGTTTTTTTCTAAACGTTTCCTGCAGTTTTCATCATCATTTCCATGCGGATTTCAGATTTCCCCGCGGTACACCGGCAGAACAAGCCGGGACGGATGACTCGCGTTGTGGTACACTTTCTCCACCGCGTTCCGTCTCTCTTCCGCCAGACTTTCCTGTCCTCCGGTAAACGGATTCGGCAGAAAACGGGGATAATCGCTCCACGATACCTGGATCCGGATCCGGTGCCCCGCTTCGAACCGGTACGCCGTTGCCCGGCAGAAAACGTCCAGACGGACGATCTCCCCCTTTTGCAGAGGCGCCGCCCGGCGGGAATCGCCCTCCCGGAACGAGGCGCGGGCGATCCCTCCGCACACGTTCAGACTGGTCCCGTCCGGCAGAACGTCGCACAGCTTGACCGTGAAATCGGCGTCCGGCGCGTCGCTGGATCCGAAGAGGACTGCGCGCACGTTCCCGATGACCGTGAGCGGCTCCTCCAGAGGGACTGTGGAATACAGAAGAACGTCTTTTCTTTTTTCGATTTCGTTCTGGACCGCCTGTCCCGCCGTGAAGCCCGGAAGCCCGATATCGCATCCGCCGCAGGAAGGGACCGGATCCGACTGATCGCAGAAAATCTCTTCCGGCCCGAATTCGTCCGGCTCCGGCTGCTGACGGGACAGCCTTCCCCCGGTCCGCAGAAAAAACGAGGTCTCTTCCGCGGGCAGCGGCCATTCCTCCGCCTCCAGATACCGGTTGGCGCCCATAACGAAGATCCGGACCGGCGGCTGATCGGGCAGGGGATCCGACTCCGGAGTCCGGAGCCTGTTCAGAAGGAAACGGCGGCGCAGGCCCAGCACGCCCGCCCGGCAGAATCTGCCGTAAGCGCCTCCGCGCGTCGTCGATTCGTGGTCCACCGGTTCGATCAGGAGGCGCGTCCATTCGCGGGCTTCTTCTGCTCCGGCGGACAACTTCATGCGGATAAACATGTTCAGCGTATCCGGCAGGAGCGGATCGAACCATCCGCCGGTAAGGTAGGCGGGCGCCCGGATCCGGGATACGTCGTTTTCCGTATTCATCTCTTCCCAGAAGCGGTTCCGCAGCGGATTCGAGATCATTTTCCGGTAAAACGGCTGTTCCGGAAGACCCGCCGCCCGATCCGCGGTCAGAAGCGGCTGATGCTTCAGGACCGGCGTCCAGTCCGTCGGATCCGGAAGTCCCAGACGGCGGCGTCCCATGATCATGCACCAGCATACGCTGCCCGCAGGCGCAATGGCTCCCGAGGGGATATTCACCGTACGGCATCCGTCCGCCGGGGCATTGCGGGGATCGATCCCGACCAGTGCCGGATGCCCGCTGCGCGCCGCCTGCCACTGGGTGAAGCCGGAGTAGGATTCTCCGGTCATGACCGCACGTCCGTCGAACCAGTCCTGCGATACAAGAAAATCCAGAAAACTCCGCCCGTCCTCCCGTTCCTGCGTCCACAGAAATTCCGAGCTCCCCTCCGACCGGCCCGTGCCTCCGCAATCCTGAAGGACCACTGCAACTCCCTGATTTTCAAAAGGACGACATGAGGCTTCCGGCTCCGCGCATATGGAGTAGGGCGACCGGATCCCCAAAGCCGGATACGGACCCGGCCGGTCATCCGGCAGACAGACGACCGTGCAGAGCCTTCCGCCGTGCGGAGACGGAACAAAAACGGGAGGAAGGATCCGGAACCCCATGATCCGGTCAGACGAGTTCGGCGGGCACGCCGAGCGCGCGGAGCTTTTCGATCAGGTTTTCATAGCCCCGGAACACCATGTCGGCGTTCTGGATCGTGCTGCGTCCCCGGGCGCAGCAAGCCGCTATGATCATGGCCATGCCCGCCCGGATATCGGGACTCGACATCCTGAGAGGGCGCAGTTTCGCCGGACCCGAGATCACGACCCGGTGCGGATCGCAGACTACGGCATTGGCGCCCATGGCGATCAGCCGGTCCACGAAGTAGATGCGGCTTTCGAACATTTTTTCGAAGAAGAGGATCGTTCCCTTTGCCTGCGTCGCTGCCACGATCAGACAGCTCATCATATCGCTGGGGAACTGCGGCCAGGGACCGTCCGAGATCATCGGGATCGCGTTTCCCGCATCCATGGCGATCTTCAGCCGCTGGCCCGGTCTCATGGAGATATGCCCGTTGGCCAGCCGGAAATGTATGTTCAGCTTTTCGAATACGCGCCGCGTCATCCAGTAATGACGCGGATGGATGTTCCCTTCCAGCTCCACGCCGCCTCCCGTGGCCGCCGCCAGACACAGAAAACTCGCCACTTCGATATGGTCCGCTTCCAGCGTGAATTCGCATCCGTGCAGCCGTTCCACTCCGTGGATCCGGTAGGTGTTCGTGTCGATTCCCGTGATATCCGCGCCCATGGCATTCAGGAATTCCGCCAGCTGCTGCACGTGCGGTTCCGCCGCCGCATTCCGGAGGATCGTGGTCCCCTTCGCCAGCACCGCCGCGGTAAGAATGTGTTCCGTGGCCGTTACGCTGGCCTCATCCAGGAAGATGTCCGCCCCCGAGAGTTTCTTTTCCTGCGTGAAAACCACCGCGCCGGACATCAGTTTGTTGCTGATTCCCAGTTTTTTCAATCCGTAGTAATGCGAATCCAGGCGGCGGCGCCCGATGAAATCTCCGCCCGGAAGCCCCACCGTCGCCTTGCCGCAGCGGATCGTCACCGGAGCCCCGAAGAGGATCGATGTGCGGACCGAGGCGCACAGGGCTCTCGGCAGTTCGCTTTTCTTCAAGCCGGCCGCGCAGATCGTGACGTCCGTCCCGTCCCGCGTCACGGTCGCTCCCAGATTCCGGGCTATGTTCAGCATGGCGTCCGCATCCAGAATCATCGGCAGATTGTGGATCACCACCGGTTCGTCCGTCAGGAGGGCGGCCGCTATGATCGGAAGCGCCGCGTTTTTGTTTCCGCCCGGACGAATGACGCCCTGTGTGCGAACGGGCCCGTCTATGATGATTTCAGACATGTGGCATACCTCCCGGTATCATACGTATCATTGCTTACGCCGTAATGTATCATCCATACCGCGTTTTGCAAATCATTTTTTTCTCCTTTCCTTGACAAAATCCCCTTCCGGCGTTATCTTAACCGATACACGTTTCGAGTACAGTCAATTTCAGAAAGGAATTCGGATCATGGCCGGAATCTTCAAAGCCTACGACATCCGCGGCATTTACCCTGAACAGCTCAACGAAACCATCGCCGAAAAGATCGGCCGTGCGTTCGTCGTCCACACCGGCGCAAAGAAAGTCGTCGTCGGCCGCGACATGCGTCCCCACTCGAAACCTCTCTTCGCGGCTTTGGCCAAAGGCATCACCGAACAGGGCGCCGACGTCATCGATCTCGGGCTCTGCTCCACCCCCATGAACTATCATGCGAACGGATTCCTCGGCGCCGACGGCGGGATCATGATCACCGCCTCGCACAATCCCGGCGAATGGAACGGATTCAAGCTCTGCCGCGCGCAGGCCGTGCCCATCAGCGGCGCCACCGGGATCGCCGACATCGAAGCTCTGGTCAAGGCGGATTCCTGGCCCGAGGCGGCACCCGGCAAAATCTCCTCCTTCAATATCGCGCCCCAGTACGCAAAATTCCTCCGCGGTCATGCAAAGATGGACCGCAAGCTCAAGGTCGTCGTCGACTACGCCAACGCCATGGGCTCCTATGAGATCAAGGGCATCGAAGACCTCTTCGACATCATCCCCCTCTACAAGGAACTCGACGGCACGTTCCCCAATCATGAGGCGAACCCGCTTCACACCCAGACCCTCGATGTCCTTCGCAAAAAGGTGGTCGAGACCGGAGCCGACTTCGGCGCCGGCTTCGACGGCGATGCCGACCGCTGCGGCTTCATCGATGACAAGGGCGAGATCATTCCCATGGATATGTTCACGGCGCTCATCGCACAGGATATCCTTTCCGACAAGGGCGTCGGCTCCGTGCCTATCCTTTACGACCTCCGCAGCAGCAAGGCCGTTCCCGAATCCATTGAGGAGAACGGCGGAAAGGCCATCATGTCCCGCGTCGGCCATGCCTTCATCAAAGCGCAGATGCGCCAGGAGGGCGCCGTCTTCGCCGGCGAACTTTCCGGACACTACTACTTCCGCGAAAACTACGTGGCCGAATCCCAGGGACTCGCCATGATCAAGCTGGCCAATCTTCTCTGCAAGAGCGGCAGGAAGGTTTCCGATCTTGTGGATCCGCTCCGGAACAAGTACGTCCAGAGCGGCGAGATCAATTCCAAGGTCGCCGACGTCCAGAAGGTCCTTCAGCGTATCCGTGAGAAGTATTCCGACGGACATATGTTCGAGCTCGACGGCATCAGCGTGGAGTATTCCGACTGGTGGTTCAACGTCCGTGCCTCCAACACCGAGCCGCTTCTCCGCCTTATCGTGGAAGCCCATACCCGCGAACACATGGAGCAGAAGCGCGACGAGCTTCTCGCCTTGATCCGGAGCTGAGTTCCCGCATCCGCGGCGGCTGCGCCCTTGCCCTCGGCCTCCGGCAGCCGCGTCCCCTTGTCCTCCATAGCGCGCAGCGCGGCGGAGGATCCGTTTCACCCGCGGCGGCTTTCTGCTGCCGCGGCGGCCGCCCTTTTGCCCTCGCCCCCGGCCTTCGGTTTCCGTGCCCCCTTGTCCTCCATAGCGCGCAGCGCGGCGGAGGATCCGTTTCCCCCGCGTTCCCCGCGCCCGTTTCGCCCCGTTTGAAAATATAACCGCCATTATTGAGAATATATCGTACATTTTAACCATTTCGGATGGTTGCATTCTCTTTTTTTCGTGATACTGTAACTTACGTCATCACAATCATGAATTTTCTTTATCAAGGAGCACATTTCTCATGAACTCATTCCCGAACGTCTGGGGCGGAGGACAGCTTCTCGCCTTCTCCGGAATCGACGGACAGACCGACTTCAAAAACGGCCTCACCATCCGTACCGCCATGCAAGGTTACGCCCTGGAACTCAAGGACCGCGACATGGCCAGACCCGATGCCATCGTCCGCTATACGGGACCCGAACCGGACCGTGTCGAGCTCACCGGCGACTTCTTCCGCTTTTACTCTCCGTCGGGCGTTTCCTCCGGCGTCATTGCCGATGCCTGGAACCTTCTTCTCTCCGGCTCTTTTCAGCTGGATTTGGCCCCGGGCTTCGAGTCGGCTTCTTCCGCGGACTGCATTCTGATCGCCCCGAAGGGCTTTCTCCGGCGCGAGTGGCTCGGATCCGATCCCGATTCCCTGATCTCGAAACGCGCGGACTTCCTCGCGCACGCTCCGATCCCGCAGGGCGTCTCCGAAGATTCCGCACGGACCGCCCTCAAGGCCTGGTCGCAGATCAAAACCCAGGTCTACGCGCCCGAAGGACAGATCCACTCCCGCTGGAGCACGCCCGACCGGTGGCCCCACAGAAAAATGTGGCTCTGGGACTCCGTCTTCCACTCCCTCGGCATGCGGCACTATGATCCCCGCCTTGCCCGCGAGATGGTCTCCGCCATGTTCGATCTGCAGCAGCCTTCCGGGCTCATCCCCCACAGCGGCGATCCCTTCGGGTATCACGACTGCACCCAGCCGCCCGTCCTCTCGCTGGCCATGAAGCTGATCCACGAGACCGAGCCCGCTCCCGAATGGATCGCCGAGCTCGCCCCGAAGCTGGAACGCTTCCTGGAATGGATTATGGCCAACCGCGATTCCGACGGCGCCGGCCTGGTCGAGTGGCAGATTACGGCCGACAAGAACTGCCGCAGCGGAGAAAGCGGCATGGATAATTCCCCCCGGTTCGACGGCGCCATCCAGCTGGATGCTCCCGACTTCAACGCCTTCCTCGCCTTCGAATGCGAATCCCTTGCTCAGTTCATCCCCGGGCGCCGCGACTACTGGATGGCCCATTACGACCGCCTCTGCCGACTCATGCGCGAACGTCTCTGGAGCGACAAGTGCGGCATGTTCGTCGATTACGACGTCAAGAACGATCGGCGCACCGACATCATGTCCAGCGCCGGATTCCTTCCCCTCTACTGCGGCGCCGCCACCCCCGAACAGGCAAAGATCCTCGCTGCCCACCTCACGGATCCCGAGACCTTCGGCACGCCTCTGCGCGTTCCCTCCATCGCAAAGTCCAACACCGCTGCCTACAGGAAGGATATGTGGCGCGGCCCTGTCTGGACCAATATCAACTACATGATCGCCCTGGGCCTCGAACGGTACGGATACCACGATCTGGCAAAGTCCATCGTTCAGGACACTCTCCGCGAACAGGAAAAATGGTATCTCCGCTGCGGCACCTTCTTCGAGTTCTATGACGACCGCAAGGAGGTTGAGCCCCGCGCTCTGGAACGCAAGGGCAAAATGCCCGGCGGCGTATACCATCCCTTCCATCAGGCCTTCCACGACTACGGATGGTCCGCCACGCTCTATCTCGAAATGCTTTACCGTCCCGAGTGGCGGTGAAATAAAAGATCAGCTGCCCGGGGACAGGGATTGCCCGTCCCCGGCAGATTCTTCCGCCCCTTTCCCCTTTCTTTCCCCTTTCTTTCCCCCTTCTCCTTCCCCGTATCCAATCCGTACTTCTCCGTACCCCACATTGCTTCCTGCTGTCCCGGTCGTTTTTCCGGCATACACCGCATACTATCCGAGCCGGGGCTTGCAGAGTATGAGAATGGTGCTATATTTCCGCAAGCTCACAAGCATGACTCGCGGGCGCTTGCAGAACCCGCCTGCTGAAAAGGAGAAAAACAGGCTATGCATGATTCCTCGTCAACACGTTTTCCCGACGGGACGCCGATCCCGGAATGGTTTCACGGATCCGTTTCGGAAGAGCCGGACATCCGGGAGTATTCCGCAGTTGAACTGGGGGTGCGTCCGGACCGTCCCGATCTTCTTCAGACGGAAAAAATCCAGCAGGCCATCGAAGCCGTGTCGAGGGAAGGCGGCGGGAGACTGGTGTTTCCGTCCGGGGTGTATTCGAGCGGATCTCTGTTTTTCCGTCCGGGTGTTCATCTTCACCTGAAAAAAGGCGCGGTGCTTCAGGGCAGCACGGAAATCGAAGATTTTGCTCTTCTGCCGACACGTATGGAGGGGCGGAGCGTCAACTATTTTGCCGCCCTGATCAATGCAGATCACTGCGACGGTTTCACGATATCCGGAGAAGGAGTTCTGGACGGCAACGGACTGCCGTACTGGCGTCATTTCTGGCTTCGGAGGAAATTCAATCCGGACTGCACGAACATGGACGAAATGCGCCCCCGGATCCTGTATATCTCCAACAGCCGCAATGTGACGGTCCGGGGAATCGGGATCCGCAATTCGCCGTTCTGGTCGACTCATTATTACCGCTGCGGGTTCCTGACTCTGGAAAATCTGCGGATCACGGCGCCCGCCGAGCCGGTCGGAGCGCCCAGTTCCGATGCGGTGGACCTGGACAACTGCGAAAACGTGCGCATCCGGTCGTGCTTTTTCTCCGTCAACGACGACGCCATTGCGCTGAAGGGCGGCAAGGGAGCCGATGCGGACCTGCGTGAGGAAAACGGAGAAAACTGCAATATCGTGATCGAAAACTGCTCCTTCGGGTACTGTCATACCTGTCTGACCTGCGGGAGCGAAACGATCCGCAACCGCAACATTGTCATGGAAAATTGCCGTGTGGACGGTGCGGGGCAGCTCTTCCGGCTGAAAATGAGGCCCGACACGCCGCAGAGGAATGAATTTATCCGCGTTTCCGGGATAAGAGGCTCCTGCACCGGAGAGGCTTTCTGCTTCAGTTCCTGGGCGCAGTTCCGCGAAACTTCGGAGGTTCTGCCGTCCTTCGGCGAACACATTCTGCTGGAGAATCTGGATTTGACCTGCCGTCGAGTCTGTTTTCTGGCCGGAGAAGAGGAGTTCCAGTTGAACGATATCCGAATCCGTGACTGCCGGTTCATCGTGTCCGAAACGGAACTCCCCGATCATAAGGGGATCCGGCTCTCGGATATCACGTTCTCCTGAAGTCAGAGCGGTTGCGAAAAAGTCTGAACCGAACTCGGATGGCCGTAAATTTTTTCCCCGTCCGCAGGATACCCGATGCGCTCACTTATGGAGCCTGAGATACTCCATGATGGCGAAGTTGTCGGTCATGCCGGCGATGTAGTCGGCGGCTGCGCGTGCGGCGCCGTCCTTTTCGAGACGGCTGCGTGCGGTATCGCCCATGAGCGCGGGATTTTTGAGGAAGGTGTCGAAAAGGAACTGGATCCGGGAGAGGGAGAGTGCGTTGAGTTTCTGGAGTTCCTTGCAGAAGTAGAGATTCTGATAAAGGAAATGTTTCAGCTCCAGGGTCATTTTCTCGAATTCCGGGGAAAACGAGATCAGATTGGCAGGCAGATGGGCCACCTCGTCCGGAGACTGCGGATCTGCATCGGCGATCCGGCGGGCGGAGTGGCGGATGGCATCGCCCACCATGGTGTCGATGAGGCATCGGACGGTGTATGCGGAGAAGCGTTCGCAGGGAGCCGGGAGCCCGGCGGAGCGGGCCTTTTCCGAAGCGAGCTGCCAGATCGCCAGCGGCTCCAGCATCTCCTCGCGGATCAGACCGGATTCGAGGCCGTCATCCACATCGTGTCCGTAGTATGTAAGGTCGTCGGCCAGGTCGGCGATCTGAGCTTCGATGCCGGGCGTGGGATCCAGCGGGGACCCGTCCGGCAGGGCGGAGATGCCGTCTCTGTGCTTGAGAAGACCGGCGCGCACCTCGTACGTGAGGTTGATTCCGTCGTAATCGGGATACTTGATCTCCAGCAGGTCCACGGTCCGGAGCGCCTGGAGATTATGATCGAATCCGCCGAAATTCTCCATGACTTTGCTCAGGGCGCGTTCGCCCGCATGACCGAACGGGGGATGCCCGATGTCATGGGCCAGCGCAATGACTTCCGTCAGGTCCTCGTTGGCCGCCAGCGCCCTTGCGATGGTCCGGGAAATGGCGGCGACCTCGATGGTGTGAGTGAGTCTGTTGCGCAGATGGTCGCCGGATCCGCTGAGAAACACCTGAGTCTTGTATTCAAGCCGCCGGAAGGCCCTGCTGTGCAGGATCCGGTCGCGGTCACGCTGGAAATCCGTACGGAAGGGATGGCTCGGCTCGGGGTGGACCCGGCCCCTGGAAAGACGGGCCCGCAGAGCGTACGGCGCCAGATGAAGTTCCTCCGTGCGGAGCAAATCGGAACATTCACAGAGCATTTGAAACGACGGCCCTTTCGCCCGTACGGCGCATGATGAGTTGCAAATTGGCATCCCCACCGGGATTCGAACCCGGGTTACCAGGATGAGAACCTGATGTCCTAGGCCTCTAGACGATAGGGACGCATCTAAGGCATTTTTTACTATACATCGCCGAACGAAAAATGCAAGCCGGAAAAGACGAAAAAAGCAAAAAACAGTTTTTCGGCGGGCCTGGGCGGCTCTTTTTGTCAGAGCCGTCCCCTTGGCGTCTTTTGCGTCTCGGCGAAAGGATGATTTGCAAGATGGCCGAACACGGTGTATAGTACAGGAAAATCAACGGGAAGAATGTTTCATGAAAATCGGCATAAAAACGGCGTACGTCTTACCGCTGGGCTGTCTGGCCCTGCTTCTGCTGGCATCCTGCGGATATTTCGAGGCTTCGGCAAACAAGTCGAAGCTGGAGGATATCCGGATCGGCATGACCCAGGCGGAAGTCCGCGAGATCATGGGTGAGCCGCCGGAAGGTGTCTTTCAGGGAAAGAAAGTGGTGTTTTACTACACCGATCCCAAGTGGTACGACGGCATGGTGACCCGGGATGAATGCACCCCGTTTGTTTTCGATGAAGACGAAGACCGGCTGATCGGCTTCGGGTATGAATATTTCCAGATAAATTATTCTCTGGCGGACTGGAGCGCAGCCCATGAGGCTTCGTGGCGCGATTCCGTCGTTCCCAGATTGAAGGCGCTGGATAATACCGGGGCGAAGGTCTGGAACAGTGATCCAGAAGGTGAAGAAAAGACATCGGACAGTGTATCTGAAGCGAAGACTCCGGATAACAAGCCTGCAGAATGATCGCCCCTGAACGAAAGGAATCCGCCGCATGAAATCTTCCTGGAAAGAATTACGTGTGCTGTGGATCCCCGCCTGTGCCGCGGTCCTGTTTGTCGCCGGCTCCCTGGCATTCGGCTATATGCGGGTCCCCGTCTCTTCGATGGTCTCCTCCGTTCTTGTCCGGGCCGGCGAGACACCGGTCTATACGAAGGCGGACCGGTCGGATGCCTCCAAAAAGTTTGCTCCGAAAGAGAAACTCGACAAAAAAGCGGGCGGCGCCGTGAAACGGAAGGCCGGTCAGATCCAATCCGAGGCTTCCACCTGTGCGCCGCTGTTCGTTCTTTGCTCCGGAACGGGGAAGGTCATAGCCGATTCCTGCTTCCGCAGCTGGCTCATCACTTCGCCTCAGACCGCGGATACGGCGGAGGGCGCGCCCCGCATCTACACCTTTACGGCGCTGAACGGGGATCTGGAGCCGGGCCGGGGCATGCCGGGAATCCGCGATAAGGAAGCCGCGGGGTTCCTTCTGGAGATCCGCCTGAAGACGGATCGTCCGATCCCGGGCGCAAAGCTGCTCATGGTGTTCAACGGGTCACTTTCCGCCAGCGTGGACGGGAAGGAAGTCTGGCACTCCGCCGCAAATAAAAACGAAGTTTTCAACCGGAAGCAGCCCTTCACCGCCGTTCTGGATCTGCCCGAAGGCGAAACGAAGATCCTGCTTGAAAGCAAGGGGCCGGACGGCAAAAAGCGCCGGCTCAACGTGCGTATGACCGACCGGGACGATGCCCCGCTGTATTTCACGCTTCAAAGCGGGAAATGACAGGCGCAGAAGCGTCCGGGTTCGACTTCCCTCAATTCCGGTTCCGTTTTTCCGCAAATCTCCTTCGCAAAGGGACAGCGCGTATGGAACCGGCATCCGGAGGGCGGATCCAGGGGAGACGGCACATCGCCGGAGAGACAGACCCGCGAAAGAGACCGTTTGGAGATATCGGGCGCTGCGGAGAGCAGGGCGGCCGTATAGGGATGGCGGGGCTTCCGGCAGAGTTCACCGGCAGGGCCCGATTCCGCGATCTTTCCCAGATACATGACCATGATGCGGCGGCTGATGTGTTCCACCACGGCGAGATCGTGGGCGATGAAGAGGAACGCCACGCCCGTCCGCTCCTGAACGGACCGCAGAAGATTGACGATCTGGGCCTGCACGCTGACGTCCAGCGCCGAAACCGGTTCGTCCGCCACGATGAACTCCGGATTCACGGCCAGTGCACGGGCTATGCCGATGCGCTGACGCTGTCCGCCGCTGAACTGGTGCGGATAGCGCCGGGCATACCCCGGATCCAGTCCCACCATATCCAGCAGATCGGCGATTTTTTTCTCCCGTTCCGCCGGAGAAAGTGACGTATGAAGTTTCAGCGGTTCCTCCAGAATGGAGAACACGCTCATTTTCGGGTTCAGGGATGCGTAAGGATCCTGAAAGATCATCTGGAATGCGCCGCGCCGCCGCCGCAGGGCCTCTCCCCGGAGCGAGCAGAGATCTTCTCCGTTCAGGAAAACCGAGCCGGACGTGGGGTCCTCCAGCCGGAGCAGGACCCGGGCCAGCGTACTTTTTCCGCATCCGCTTTCGCCCACCAGTCCGAGCGTCTCGCCTTTTTCCAGCGTGAAACGGACGCCGTCCACAGCCTTCACAAAACGCCGGGGCGAAAACAAACCGCCGCCTGCCGGATAGTATTTCCGGAGATCACGGACTTCCAGAAGACTGGGCTCGGATCCGCTCATGATTTCCTCCTTGCCTTTTCCCGGAGGCGCTGTTCCGTCAGAGCGGGCAGGGCGGTGATCTCCTTACCCGGAAGCGAGAGCAGGGAATACAGGTGCGGATAAAGCTCCCGTTCCAGGGCGAGTTCGGCGGATCCTGCGTAATTCAGCTGGTTCGGCCAGCTGAACAGCGTCAGGATGAAATCATTGACATTGTGCATATCCGAGTAGAGGATCGGCCTGCCTTCCAGAACGGCCCGCAGAACGGAGTCCGTACAGCCCGGTGAGACGGGCAGATCCAGCCTCATGGTCGGATCGGACTTGGCCGGATCCGTGAAAAACTCGTAGACCAGCTTCAGAATATCCAGTTTGTCCGCGTCACGGACCATCCGGACAGCGGGCAGGCTTTCCTCCGGCGTATCGGGCGGGATCGATGCCTTGTTATGCAGGCGGACCGCACAGGCAATGACGGCCTGCCGGTCGGGCGGCACATCCTGGAGAAAACCGCCTGAAAGCATGATTTCCTCGCTCCGGTTCCCGTGATCGAAGGAATCGGCGTCCCGGAACGTCCGGAATTTCCGGAACTGTTCGAACCGGGAAAGATCGTGAAACAGCGCGCACAGCAGAAAAAGCTGTGTCTCGTCCGCCGACCGTCCCTCGCGGCGGCAGATCTCCTCCGTTGTCCGGCAGACGTCGAAGGTATGTTCGATTTTGCGCCGGATGGGAAAATCGAATGTGCCGTCCGCATTCCGGAACTGCGCGGCGTAGTCCCGGAAGCGGCGTTCGAAGAGGGAGAAGTCACTTTGCATATTCGACGGACCTGGTCTCCCGGATGATGGTGACCTTGATCTGGCCGGGATAGTTCATCTCCTTTTCGATGCGGAGGCAGATATCCCGGGCCAGGACCTGTGCCTGCGCCTCGGAAACCTTTTCCGGCTGCACCACCACGCGGACCTCGCGGCCGGCCTGCAGGGCAAAGCAGGACTCCACACCGGAGAATTCCCCGGCGATGCTTTCCAGCTGTTCCAGCCGTTTCAGGTAGAGTTCCGTCGTTTCGCTCCGGGCGCCGGGCCGGGACGCGCTCAGGGCGTCGCAGGCGTTGGCCAGGATCGCGTAGATGGAGGTGGCTTCCACTTCGCCGTGGTGCGCGGCAACGGCGTTCACCACGTCTTTGTTTTCGCCGTGCTTGCGCAGGATGTCCGCGCCGATCTGGGCATGGGTCCCTTCCACCTCGTGGTCCACTGCCTTGCCCAGGTCGTGGAAGAGTCCGATCCTTCTGGCTTTCTGCTCGTCCAGTCCGAGCTCCGCCGCGATCGTTCCCATGAACGCGGCCGTCTCGATGGAGTGCTTCAGCACGTTCTGGGAGAAACTGTAGCGGAACTGCAGACGTCCCAGAAGGGAGATCAGCGGCTTGGGCACGCCCTGAAGACCGCAGTCCAGGACGGCACGTTCACCGGCATCATAAACTTCCTCATCGATCTCCTTGCGGATCTTCTTGACCAGCTCCTCGATGCGCGTCGGGTGGATACGGCCGTCGGAGATAAGTTTCTCCATAAGACGGCGGGCGGTTTCCTTGCGGAGGGGATCGAAGCAGGAGATCACCACCGCTTCGGGGGTGTCGTCGATCAGAATGTTCACGCCGGTGGCGGCTTCCAGGGCGCGGATGTTCCGGCCTTCCCGTCCGATGATCCGGCCCTTCATTTCATCGCTGGGCAGGGGGATCGTGGCGGTGGTGCGTTCGTACGTGCAGTCTCCGGCGTAGCGCTGGATTACGTAGGCCAGGAGCTGCTGGGATTCCCGTTCCGCCCGCTGCTTCGCTTCGTCCAGTACATCGCGGATCAGGATCCCGCATTCGTTTTCCACCTCGCCCTTCAGCTTCTCGAGGATCATGCTCTTGGCCGTTTCGCGGTCCAGCGAGGCGATCCGTTCCAGCTCGTCCACCTGACGGGAGATGGTTTTCCGGAGCTCCTCCTCCTTCTGGGAGAGACGTTCCTTCAGGGCATCGAGGTCATGCTCCTTGCGTTCCAGACCTTTGATCTTCGCGTCCAGCGAGTCGCCTTTGCGTTCCAGATTTTCCTCTTTCTGCGCGAGGCGTTTTTCCTGCTGGGAAACCTCCCTGCGGCGTTCCTTCAGCTCCGACTCCACTTCGTCTTTGATCTTCATGGCGTCGCTTTTCGCCGTGACGCGGGCTTCCCGAAGCATCTGGGCGGCTTCGCGTTCCGCATCTTTTTTCAGCGTTTCCGCTTCCCGGGCCATACGGTTTCCGCGCAGTTTTGTGACGAGGAACTGGATCACGAGGCCGGCGCCGATCCCGACGGCCAGTCCCGCTCCAAGCCAGATGTACATTTCCATAAACAGTTCTCCTTGACTTACTCTATGGTTGGATGATGATATGACGCGGAGGGCGTATCCCCGTTTCCTCCGCGGTTCGATCCCGCCGGCGCGAAACTGCCCGCTTCCGTCACGACCAGATCCAGGATCCTGTCGTGTCCTTCCGAGGGAACTTCCGCACAGCGTTGACATTCGTAGAAAACACCGACTCCGTACCGGGGTGCGGTCAGAAGCCGGTCGTAGACACCCTTTCCCCTGCCGAGACGGCGGCACGAGGCATCGAAAGCCACGCCCGGCACGAACCAGAGCGCGGAATCCAGTTCCTCCTCCGGGGCGTCGGGCGCATCCTCCGCAGGCTCCGGGATCCCCCAGGGCCCCATGGGCAGATCCAGGTGTTCCGCACGCACCATCCGGTAGGATCCGTCCTTCTCGAACCGGGGAAGACAGAGCTTCGCCGGAGAACGGAGAACGGATTCCAAAACATCGCGGAGATCCGGTTCCGTCCCGTCCGTCATGTAGGCGGCGACGCAGGACGGCTTTCTCCGGCGGATCAGCGTGAGGAGGGTATGACAGATCGACCGGTCCGCCTGTGCACGGCGGGCGGGCTCCAGGGCCCGGCGCAAAGCGAGCTTCTCCCGGCGGAGAGCTTTTTTCTCTTCGCGCAGGACCGTCGAGGACTCTTTCGTGTCCATGTTTTTCAAGGCACAGCGGTCTGACATCGGCAGAGGCCGAAGCCGGCAGCCGGGCCGGATACGGATGCGTGGAAACGACGGGGGCAATTTATGCGGAATGAGGTCACATTCCGTTGAAAAGGAACTTCATGGATTCAAGGCGTACGATCCGGGACGGGTCCCGCTTCGCGTCGATCTAAATCCTTTCTGTTTCATCATGTTTCTGCCAACCACGTATTTTCCGCACACACCACGTCCGGGACGGGATGCACTTCGGTCGATTTTGTTGTTTCAATGTATATATGTTATGCCGGATCCCTCAACGGGATCCCGCCCTTATGCGTAAGATATACCCTTTTTCCGCAAATGAAAGCGATATTCTGATTTTTTTTGAAAAAAAGTTTTGGCGGACTGTGTCAGGTCAGCGGAAGCGGCTGCGGCGCGCCGTCCTTCGGATACAGGACGGAGGATACCGGCTGATCCCGGTAATACAGGATGCCGTCTTCCATGCTGAAGAGCCCGGAGGCGAAGTCCCGCACCACACGGGGGAACACGATCCAGTCTCCCGCTTCCTTGAGCCTCTCCACGTTGTGGATGGCCAGCTGCGCCAGAGCATCCTGCGCGTATTCTCCGGGCGCTTTCCCCGCCCGGCGGGCCGCCGTTTCCTTCAGAAAGGAGACGGTCATTCCCCGGAGATCCAGCGGCATGGGGTCGGAGATCCCGAGAACGGGTCCCTCGTCCATGCCGGATCCCTTCATTCCAACCGGACCGGCCAGGATCACGCTGCTCCGGATGGCGCTGTCTCCCCGGAGGATCGCCCGCTCCGTGGGGCCGCGGTGCAGTCCGGCGAAGATCCTTTTTCCGTTTTCCTGCACCGTCAGGTCACCGGGGTGGACGTTGAGACAGAACAGATCGTTCGTGATGTTGCAGAGGGTCATGAATCCGGCGAGGATCCCGAAATCCACGGGGAATGCCTGAAGCTTTTCCCGGAGTTCCGCGGTCCATTTCTCCCGCACGCGCAGATCTTCTTCCGTGGCCAGGGAAACGCGGCTCCGTCCGTGCTTCCGGCAGAAGGCGGAGATGTCATGTTCGATCAGCGGCAGACGGAATCTGGCGGCCAGCTTTCGCGCCTCGCTGGTCTCCGGACGGTCCGTGACGAGGACCGCAGGGCGCCAGGGGGAGTCCGGTGAGTCCGCATCCAGAAGAAGTTTTTCCGCGTTGGTGCCGGAACCGCTCAGAAACAGAGCGGCGGATGGTATTTTTTCAGAAGAATTCAAAAAAAATTGACGCATAATGACACTTTCAATTTGAAAAATCCGTTTTCCAGTATAAAATATATACACTGGCTTCCCTCTTGGCAAGCCGGGATCCTTGATTTTTTGATTTATTTTAATGAAAACCGTGCCGGACCGGGCGGACGACGTCCTTCCGCACACAACCGAAGAATAGGAGATAATATGCTCAGATTCAGCTTTCTGTCCGCTTTCGCCGCGGGGCTTTTCGCTCTTTCCTCTCTGACCGCCGATGATGCCGCCGCCCAGCCCGCGCCCGAAACGGCTGCGCCCGCTCCGGCCGTGGAAGCGGAACCGACGGTTCAGCCTGCCGCCGTCGGCGAACCGGCGCCGGATCCCGCATCGACCGTGAACGAGAAGGAAGATGTTGCGGAAAAGAAGGCGGAGAAGAAGCCGGTCTACAAGGCCAGCAAACTGATTCCGTATCTGATCCTCACGTCGAATTACGCGACCCCGCTTTTCCTGGCGGAAACCGCCCAGAAGAAGACGAAATGCCCCGTGATCGTCGTCCCCGAAGCGCTTCCCTTTCCGGAAAAAGGCACCCTCCTTACGGTCCGTATGCCCGGCGACGAAACCGTCATGATCCGCGCGGAAGATCTTTCCCGGTTCCTGGCTTACCTCCGTCCCCGGAACGTGATCATTCTCGGAAACAGCGATGTGGTTCCGCCGATCTATTCTCTGGCCGTGCCCTCCGGCTCCAAGCTGATTCAGGTGAATGACCGTGCGTGGAAGGTGAATGCGATCCGCCTGGACGACCTTCTGAATACCTCTCCCTCCATCTATCATGCCTACCGGACGTACAACAAGCAGCGCATGATCCAGGCGGAGAAGGCGGAGAAGGCCCGGGAAGCGCAGCAGGGCGCCGAATCGGCGTCCGTGAAGTGATCCGGGTCCCTGAAACGGAAAGGAAGGATACATGGAAACGATTTACCGTCTGGCAAAGAATACGCTGAAGGAGTGCCTTCGCGAGCCTGTGTTTTTTCTGATCCTTGCCTCGGCGCTGGTTTTGATCGGATTGTTCCCCAGCCTTTCCATGTTTGTGTTCCGCAAACAGATCAAGCTCGTGGTGGACAGTTCCATGGCCACGACCATGCTGTTCGGGCTTTTCATTGCCGTTCT
Organism: Lentisphaeria bacterium; assembly: GCA_017615635.1. Taxonomy (GTDB): domain Bacteria; phylum Verrucomicrobiota; class Lentisphaeria; order Victivallales; family UBA1829; genus RGIG8244. Next base: position 95,682 of record JAFZZR010000099.1, on the reverse strand, counting down.
CTGCGCCGGGCATACCATCAGCCGTGAAATGAAGAACGGGACGGTGCTTCTTCTTATGTCCAAGCCCGTTCCCCGTGTTTCCTTCGTTCTGGCGAAGGTTCTCGGCATTCTGACGGCGCTGACGATCTTCGTGGTGATCTGCAGCTGCGCGACCTGCATTTCCGTGCTGATCGCCAAAGATCAGTTCCGTCTGGACGATCCGGCTCTCTACACCTACTTCGCCGCGATCGCAGTGGCCTGCCTCTACGGCGGGATCCGGAACTTTCTTTCCCAGAAGTCCTTTTCCTCCCATGCCGCGGGCGCTCTGCTTCTGCTCTTTCCCCTGATCACGGTGGTGCTTTCGGTCATCCGCCATTTCAGCCAGGATGCGATGGGCGCGGATACCATTCCTCTGGGACTGCTGCTGCCGGCTCTGCTTCTGCTCTTCCCGGCGGTGTGGGTCATGGGGGCTGTCAGCACGGCGCTGGCCGTCAAACTCGATTTCATTTCCAATCTGCTGATCTGCCTGGCCATTTTCCTGACGGGCCTGGTCTCCCAGTATTTCCTGCACGCCTGGTTTGGGGATTCGGTTCTCTCGGGGCTGCTCGGATCGATCCTGCCGAACTGGCAGTTCTTCTGGATGGCCGATGCGCTGACGAACATGACGAAGATTCCCTGGTCCTATGTGGTGTGGGCTGTTCTTTACGTTCTGCTTCAGATCGTCGTCTGGGTTTTCTGGGCGGTGTTTCTTTTTCAGGAAAACGAGCTGGCGAAGGACAGCCGCTGAATTGTGCGGAGTCTGACGGAAAATATGATCGAAGTCGAGGATCTTTCCAAGCGGTATGGCTTCTATACGGCGGTCAACGGCCTCTCCTTCCGCGTCGGACAGGGGGATGTCCTCGGATTCATCGGGCCCAACGGCGCCGGAAAAACCACGACCATGAAAATGCTCTGCGGCGTGCTTCCCGTCTATTCCGGATCCGTACGCATCTGCTCCATCGATCTTTCCAAAGATCCCCGTGCCGCCCGGGAAAAGGTCGGATTCCTCCCCGAGAACGCGCCTCTTCATCCGTCCATGACGGTTTCCTCGTTCCTGGACTACGCCGCCCGGATGCGCGGGATCGGCGGCCGGCGGGCGCGCCGGGAGAAAATTGCTCTGGCATCCGCCCGGTGCGGTCTTGAGTCCGTCATGGAGAAAGAGATCGAGACTCTGTCCAAGGGATTCCGCCGCCGTGTTTCGCTGGCGCAGGCGATTCTTCACGAGCCGCCGGTTCTGATTCTGGACGAGCCTACGGACGGACTCGATCCGAATCAGAAGCGTGAGATCCGTGCGCTGATCGAAACGCTGCGGAGTACCTCCGCCGTCATTCTTTCCACGCACATACTGGAGGAGGTGGAGGCCGTCTGCACACGGGTTCTCCTGCTTTGCGCCGGAAAAAAGGTTTTTGAAGGAACTCGCGAAGATTTCCTGGCTCTCCGCGGGGCCGGTGAAGATATGTCCGCGCTCTTTGCCCGGCTGACCGGCGAAGGAGGCCGCACATGAAACATTCGTTCCTCCGCATTTCCGCCGTGGCGCGGAGGGAGATCTCGGCCTCGCTGGCTTCCCCCGCCGCATGGGTTTTCCTGGTCCTCTTTCTGGTCATGAGCGGGATCTGCACCTTTGTTGCCAGCGACCTTCTGGCTTCGGGACAGGCGGATCTCGGCGGATTCTTCAACTGGATGCCCTGGCTGTTCCTCTTTCTGGTCCCGGCGCTGGGCATGCCCTTCTGGTCGGAAGAGCGGCGGACCGGAACATTCGATCTGACTCTTTCCTATCCGGTGACGATTTCCGAGCTCGTCACAGGAAAATATCTGGCGGGGATGTTCCTGCTGGCGGCAGCTCTTCTTTTCACGCTGGCCACGCCTGTTACGGTCTACCGCCTGGGCAGTCCGGATACCGGAGCCGTGCTCTGCGGCTATTTCGGCGCCCTGATGATCGGTTCCGCCTTTCTTTCTGTCACCTCTTTCTGTTCCGCGCTCACGAAGAGCCAGACGGCCAGCTTCCTGCTTGCCCTGATGCTCTGCGGGATCCTTGTCTTTACCGGATGGGACCGGATCGCGGTCCTGATCCGGCAATATCTGCCCGGCCCGGTTGCAGACGGCATCGCCGCACTTTCGATCATTCCGCATTATCAGGCATTCCAGCGGGGCCTGCTGGATACGACGGAGATCGTCTACTGCCTTTCCATCACGGTCCTTTTCCTGTTCTGTACGGGCAGCGCTCTTTCCTTTTCCGCCGCCGGGAATCCCGGTCTTCTGACCCCGGGCGCGCTTTCGGACGGGAAGACCTGGAAATCTCTCGGACGTCTGGCCGGCGGGATCCTGGCAGCGTTCTACTGTTTCTTCTGCATCCTGTATGCGGCCGGATCGTTCCACGCGCGGATCGACTGCACGTCGGACCGTGCGTATTCGATTTCGGATCTTTCGCGGAAACTGGTCCGCGAACTTCCCGACAAGGTATCGATCCGGTTCTATCTGTCGTCCGAATCCGCCGATATGCCGAATTCCTATCGCCAGTACGGGGAACGGGTCCGCTGGCTTCTTTCCGAGCTGGCCCGCGAGTCCGGGGGGAAGATCGAACTCTCCGTGATTGCACCGGAAAACGACGCCCGGGGCGAAGAGATCGCACTTCTGGACGGCGTCCGGCCCGTCCGCAGTCAGACGGGCGAGGGCTTTTTCCTGGGACTGGCCGTTTCCCGGGGAGCGGAGGACGAGGTGATCCCGTTCCTGTTCCCGCAGGAGGAAAGTCTGCTGGAGTACAACGTGATCCGGAAGATCCGCAACGTTTCCGCCCGCAAGCGGAAGGTCGTCGGGCTGATGAGCGAATTCCCGCTGCTGGGACGTATGCCCGAACCGCAGCATGGTATTTCCGCCTTCCCTGCCTGGCACATTTTCCGCGAGGTCTCCGGCGATTATGATTTTGCCGAGATCCCGCTGGATACGCCTGCGATCCCGGAGGGCGTGGACGTGCTGCTCGTCGTGCATCCCGTCTCCATCGGAAAACGGGGAGAGAATGCCATCCGGCAGTATCTGGCCCGGGGCGGCCGTGCCCTCGTTTTTCTGGATCCGAGATCGTCCTTCGCCGAGGCGTCCGCCCGGAAGGATTACTCCATGATGGACAAGGTGCGTTCCGATCTTCCCGAACTTCTGCCCGAGTGGGGTTTTACCTACGATCCCGAATCCATGGCCGCCGACCTGGTTTTCAAGCTGGACCGCGTCGGTTCCTCCGGCGTGCGGCAGACGGTGCCCTCGGCCCTTCGGATCACCCGGGAGGGGATCGCCCGTCTGCCGGACTGCACCGCCCGGCTCCTGTCGGTCTGGATGAACTATGCGGGCGTTCCGGAGCTGACGGATCCCCGGGACGGTCTCACGTACGAGCTTCTTCTGCATACCTCGAAGAAAGCCTGCACCGTTCCCGTTTCCGCCCGGCAGGAACAGGTTTTTGCGGACTTCAAAAACACGGAGCGTGATCCGCTGCCTCTGGCCTGGCACATTTCCGGCATGTTCCCCGCGTCGAAGACGGAATCCGGAGCCGCTTCCGGCATGGAAAAGAAGACCGGCGAAGTCTGGCTCTTCCTCGATATGGACATGCTTTTTCACGATGCCTGTGTGATTCAGACGCAGGACGATTTCGGGCAGCGTCTTCTTCTCCGGTGCAGCGACAATATCACGCTGTTCCAGAATATGCTGGAAGCCGCCGCCGGACTGGAATCTCTGGCGGAACTCCGCAGCCGCGTTCCCATGAACCGGCCCATGCGCGCCATTCGTGAGGCTCGCGAGAAGGCGGAACTCCAGTTCCGGGACGGTATTCTTTCCCTGATGCGGGAATATGAAAAGGAATCCCGGACCGTGGATACGATCCGGCGCACCATGCTGGCCAATCCGGGACGCGTCCAGCTGACTCCCGTGCAGGAGAAACTGCTTTTGACCCATGCGCGCCGCGAGGCGGAATTCAAGCGGGAGATCAAGGAATTCCGCGGACGGCTCAAAACGGAACTGGATGCCATCAGCGCGGACGCACGGCGGCTCAATATCGTGATCATGCCTGCGGCGGCAGCTCTCCTCGGTCTGCTCTGGGGACTCTTCCGCAAAGGCATCCGGAGGAGACGGAAATCATGAATCGCAGGACTTTTTTCTTCCGGAGCGCCATTCTGCTGATCGCCACCGCGGCGGCGGCCTGCGCTTTCTTCTACCGGACCGGCGAGGCGGAGATCAAGGCGGAGTCCGGCACCCGGGCGGAGGCACTGTGGCCGTCCTTTACGCCGGAATCCGTTACGGAGATCCGGATCTCCGCCGGGAACGACGTGCTTACCATGGTCAGCCGGGACGGCCGCTGGATCATTCCGGAGGCGGGGGATGCTTCCGCCTCGCGGACGGCTGTCACAGAGCTTTTGCTTTCGCTCTCCAAAACCGTGCCTCTGCGTGAGATCCCCCTTTCCGGCGAAGATATGCTCCGAAGCTTGAACCTTTCTTCCGATCCCTCCCTGAAGCCGGGACGCGGCACCGGGATCCGCCTGACTCTTTCCGGCTCCGGAGGAACGATCCTTTCGATCCTCATGGGCCGGGCTCATGTGCGGAAACAGGACGAGCTGAACGCCGTTTCCGCACGGGCGTCGTACGACGGGCGGTACCTCCGGACCGACGATCCGGACGGTACGGCGCATGTCTTTCTGGTCTCCCGGGTATTCGAAAACTGCATCCCTGCGGTGTCCGCCTGGCTGGAGCCTCTCCGTATCGAATCCGTCTCTTCCGGAGTCCGCCGGATTCAGTTCCTGCGGATCGGGCAGGATGATAAAAAGACCCCTGTCTGGATCGTTGTGCCGGATCCGGCATCACGATCGTTCATGCTGATCTATCCCGCCGGATCCGTTCTGGCGTTTCCCGAGCTTGCTAAACGGCTGGAACAGCTTTCCGCTCCGTTCAGCCGCGGACTGGTCCCCGCCGAAGAGGCGGCGTCTCTGCATTTCGACCGTTCCCTGACGCTGGTATGCGGAAACGGCGTGGTCAGTACCCTCGATTTCGCTTCGCGGAGCGATGGAACGTGCGCTGCCAGACTTTCCGAAAAATTCTATCCGGAGCAGTTCCCGCGGGCAACGGGCGAATCCGACGCGGATTACGAGCGGCGCCGTCAGGCGCAGGCGTTCCGCGTGGCGGAGACGGGGAAGGCTTTTGACGGGCGCGTCTTCGTGGTGGATCCCGCGCTGCCCGCACAGCTGGCGGAAGTTCCGGAACAGCCGCTTCCCGCCGCTGCGGGCGGAAAGGAGAAGGAGAAATGAGCGGGGAAAAGAATTCATTTCCCGTTGCTTTGACCATAGCCGGGAGCGATTCCGGCGGCGGCGCGGGAATCCAGGCTGACTTGCGGGCGTTTCGCGCCGCAGGCGTGTTCGGCTGTTCGGTCATTGCCGCCATAACGGCGCAGAATCCGGCACGGGTGCTCCGGATCGATCCGCTCCCCCCCGAATCTCTTCAAGCTCAGATCGAAGCGGTGGCCTCCGTTTTCCATGTAGGCGCCGTCAAAACCGGCATGCTCTTTTCCGCCGAACTGATCCGGACCGTCGTGGCCGAACTGAAACGGTTCACCTGCCCGGTGGTCGTGGATCCTGTCATGGTATCCACCAGCGGTGTTCCGCTTCTTCGGCAGGATGCCGTTCAGGCGGTCTGCGGGGAGCTTCTTCCCGCGGCGGACTGGATCACGCCCAATATCCCGGAGGCGGAGCTGCTGCTGGATCGGAAACTGAACAGCTTCGACGAGCTGCTTGAAGGCGCAAAGGAACTCGCAAGCCGTTTCCATTGCGGCGTGGTCCTCAAGGGCGGACATGCGGAAGACGATCCCGAAGCCCGGGACGCCGTTTTCTTCGGGGGCAGGGGCATGATCCTGCTTTCTCCGCGGATCCGGACTCTGCCGCACGCCGCGCACGGGACCGGATGCACCTTCAGTTCGTCTCTGGCCGCCGGACTGGCCCGGGGCCTCTCCCCGGAAAGCGCCCTGACGTACGCAAAACGTTTCGTCTTCGAATCGCTGGCCGGCGCCGCTCTTGTATCGAAACCCGGTGTCCCGCCCGTGGCCGCCATGCCGCCGGATTTCCGCTGCGGGGCGGACGAGTCCGACAAGATACGTCTGGTGAGCATATGATGATGAAGTCCCGGTTCGTTTTTCTTCTTCTTCTTCTTTCTCTCGTCCTCTCCCTGCCGGGTGCGGAAAACGGAGCCGGATCGGCGGATCCGGCGGAGGCGCTGCGGAAACTGGCGGGTCAGGAGACCAAGGCGGCGAAACCGATCCGGTATATTTTTTATTCGGGAGTCCGCTACGTTCTTCTTTTCGACGTGGCGGATTTTTATGGCCTGACTTCGCAATATACAAAGAAGGGCGTCGTGCTCTATTCCTCTACGCGCCGGGTGGAGATGTTCTACGAGAAACGGGAGGGTTCCATCAACGGGACCAAGACCTTCTTCCTGGCACCCGTGCTGTATCTGGACAAGCGGCCCTACATCACCGAATCGGATTTTCTGCGTGTGATAGATCCCGCTCTCCGGACCCGCATTTCCCGGAAACAGACGATCCGCACCATTATGATCGATCCCGGACACGGCGGCTCGGATCCCGGTGCCAAAGGTCCTGTCCAGTCGGAGAAGCAGATCAATCTGCTGATTGCCGTCAAGCTGAAGCGGGCACTGGAAAAACTGGGATTCCGCGTGATCATGACCCGGACGGGCGATACCTTCCCCGCCCTGAAGGACCGTACGGATATGGCAAAAAAATACAAGCCGGATCTTTTTATTTCCATTCACTGCAACTCCGCCGCGAACACCGCCGTCCGGGGCATCGAGACCTTCCTGGTCACTCCCGCCGGAGCCTGCTCCACCGCTGACAAAACGCCGCAGTCCACCCGTTATACCGGCAATGCCTACGATCAGAACAACTACCGCCTGGCCTACGACGTGCACCGTTCCCTTTTGAAGTTCACGGGCTGCGAGGACCGCGGAGTCCGGCATGCCCGGTTCTTTGTTCTCCGCAATTCCGTCTGTCCCTCCATCCTTATCGAGTGCGGCTTCCTTTCCAATGATTCCGAGGGGCGGCTTCTGGCCTCCAACGAGAGACAGAATAAAATCGTGGCCGGCATCCTCTCCGGACTGGCGCGGTATGCGGAAGCTGTGAAACCTTTGCCGAATCCGGCAGAGGAGAAAAAAGCGGGGACCGGCGCAGCCGCTTCCGGAACGCAGTCTTCCGCGGGCGGTAAGACACAGAAACGCTGACGGACTTTTCCGGCAGAATTCAGAAACGGCGCTTTATCCGCCGCACGGGAAGATGATTCATCCGTGAGAAACTTTCGGCAGATCGCCGGAGGGGACGCTTCCGTTTCCGGCAAGGACCTTATCCTCGTCCGTCTTGGGCGTCTGACGGGTAAGCCATCCGGATCTCCGGACGGTGAAGACGCAGTAGGGCGAGATCCAGAAGAGGGTGAGGAAACTGTAGATCCCGTACACATAGGACCAGAGGGAATCCGCCGCGTTATGTCTTCTCCGCGCATAGATGAATGCGGGCATGGTGGCCCAGAACACGATGGCGAAAGCCGCGCCGCAGATGAACGGGATCGCGTTGCCGAGGAAGCAGAAGACGGCGTAGACGGTAAAGACCACGGGTGCCAGCATCCAGAAGAACTGAACGATCAGATTGATCTGCATGCCGACCAGATCGTCATCCTGAAGATCGATCCTCTTGAACGCGAATTTCGACATGGTGATGTTTTCCCGTACATTGCTTCGGCCCCAGCGTATGAGCATCCGGCAGAGCGTGCCGTAGGTGACGGGCATCTCCGTATAAACGACGGCGTTCCGCTGGAAAACAACACCCCAGCCTTCCCTCAGAAGAATGTTCGTGATGGCGCGGTCTTCTCCGATATTGGAGGGCCGGCCCATGAATTTTTCGTTGACCCATTCGTTCAGGAACGGCATGACGGCGGAACGGCGGTAGGCGCTCAGCGCGCCCGGCGTACAGAGAACGCTCCGGACCATGCTCTGCGCCGAACGGAGAAACTCGAACCCGAATACAAAGCTGACATCCAGCATCTTCGGGATCATTCCGGCATCCCGGTTCAGCACGCGGACGTTCCCCGCCGTGGCTCCCACCGTGGGATCCGCCACAAAGGGGGCGGCAATGGCCCGGATGGTGTCCGGCACGGCCATGGAGTCGCTGTCGAAGGTGACCAGAACTTCGGCCTTCGTGGTGAGAAACCCTGCCATGAGGGCCCGGCGCTTCCCGCCGTTTACGGGAAGATTGACGGCGCGGATACGGCCGCCGGATTCGTCCGCCGCCTTCTTCATCCACTGCCAGGTGTCGTCCCGGCTTCCGTCGTTGACGGCGATGATCTCCAGCTTGTCCGCGGGATAATCGCTTTTCAGAAGACTTTCCAGCGCCAGAGCGACCTGCCGTCCCTCGTTGAAGGCGGGGACCACCACGGCGCAGGTGGGCAGCGCTTCGTCGCCGGGATCGTCGAAGGTCTTATAGCGGCCCGCCAGAAGGATCTGCCAGGCAAAATAGAACAGGTTGACGGAGAGGAGGAGCAGACCCAGCAGAAGAAACAGAAAGACGAATCCGTTGCCGGCGGCAAACCGGACAGGCATCATGGTTTCTCCCACCACGAAATACATGCCGGATCCGATCAAAAGCGCTCCGGTGCAGATGAGGCGGATCAGTCCGGGCACGGAAACAAGCCCCCGGGCCCCGCCGGACTCTTTCTGCATGAGATCGCTTTCTTTGTTTTTTTGGATTCTGTTCATTTTCGCTCCGGATGTGCTTCTCTTTCCTGAGACCCTTACTATACACGCGCAACGTGCGTATGTCAAGCTGTTTCCCGCTTTCTTCCCTGTTTTTTTCTTCCTTCGGATATCGGATCTGCGGGAAAAAGTGTCCGGGAAAAACCGGGAAGTTTTCTGCTTTTTTTCGCAAATTACTTGAAAATACGGGAAATGATGCTATAAGTACCGGATAACATCAGTGCATGGAAGAACGGAGTCGTTTGTTTTCAGACATCGGCTCGCAGGATGCCGTATTGCAGAACCGGATTTTCTCCTGTGGAATTCGGACGTTATCAGTCCCCGGGGATCCATCCCCTTTCTCCGGAGCCTGATACCGCGATTCCGCTTAAGGGAATCCGATGCATCCGGCGCAGTCGTGCGTGCAGTCGGCACAGTCTGGTCTCCATTTTCTTTGCCTGAAACAAGGAGGCTTTTACTATGCCCGAGACGAAAGTCGTCGTCAACATCGCGCCGGGAAAGGACATGATCCTTTCCACCGGCAAACTCTGCGCCCTGGCCAACGGTTCCTGCACCGTTCAGATGGGCGAAACCGTGGTCCTCTCCGCCGCCTGCTCCGGGCCCGCGAAAAAGGGACAGGATTTCTTCCCGCTTTCCGTGGACTATCGCGAGAAGTATTCCGCGGCCGGGAAATTCCCCGGCGGATACATCAAACGGGAAGGCCGTCCCAGCACGAAAGAGATCCTCACCTGCCGGTTCACGGACCGGCCTATCCGTCCGCTCTGGCCGGAAGGATTCTTCGATGAAGTCCAGATCTACGGACTCCTTCTTGCCGCCGACGGGAAGAACGAGGGAGACATCCTCTCGGTCGTGGGTGCTTCCACGGCGCTCTGCCTTTCCGATCTTCCCTTCATGGGACCCATCGGGGCCGTGCGTGTGGGATACATCGAGGGGCAGGGCTTCATTGCGAACCCCACCAACGATGAAATGCGTCAGAGCACCCTGGAGCTGATCTACGCCGGGATCGAAGACAAAGTCATCATGGTGGAAGGCGATGCGAAAGAGGTTTCCGAAGAATTCCTCTCCCAGGCCTTCTATTTCGCCAACGAGATCGTGAAAAAGCAGATCGCCGCCCAGAAAGAGCTGGCCGCCAAGGCCGGACGCACCAAGAAGACTCCCGAGCTGCATCTGGTCTCTCCCGAAATGATGGCCGACATCCGCGCCGCCGCCGGCAGCGAACTGGAGTCCGCGGCGTTCCTGCCCGGCAAGGAGGAGCGCACCAAGGCGCTGGAAGTCGTTTTTGCCAAGGTCGCCGAAGCTCTGAAGCCCAAATATCTGGAACAGCTCGGCGAGGAAGATTTCGATTTCCTCGTGAAGATGGGCTGGGACAAGGCGGTCCAGAAGTCCGTCCGCGACAACATCCTCTACAACGGCAAGCGCATGGACGGACGCGGCGTCAAGGATCTGCGTCCCCTCTCCGCTGAAGTCGGCGTCCTCCCTGTGGTGCACGGATCCGCCCTCTTCCAGCGCGGTGAGACCCAGGCGCTGGTGATCGCCACCCTGGGCGGTCCCGGCGATGCGGAAGAAGCGGACGTCATCACCGACACCCAGAACAGCAAGAAGAAATTCTATCTGCACTACAACTTCCCGAACTACTCGGTGGGCGAGGTCGGCCGCGTGACCGGACCGGGCCGGCGCGAGATCGGTCACGGCAATCTGGCGGAACGCTCCGTGGCTCAGGTTGTACCCGCGGACTTCCCCTACACAGTGCGCTGCGTCTCCGAGATTATGGCGTCCAACGGATCCACTTCCATGGCCAGTACCTGCGGCGCCTCCCTGGCGCTGATGGATGCGGGCGTGCCCATCTCCTCCCCTGTGGTCGGAATTTCCTGCGGACTCGTCACCGATCTGGAGAATCCTGAGAAGTACGTGATCCTGACCGATATCATCGGCGCCGAAGATCACTACGGCGATCAGGACTGGAAGATCTGCGGTTCCAAGAACGGCATCACCGGCTGGCAGCTGGACCTCAAGCTCCCCGGCATTCCCATCGAACGCCTGGTGGAAGCCATGTACCAGAACAAGGAAGCCCGGGAAAAGATCATGCAGGTCGTTACCGCCTGTATCCCCGCGCCTCGCGACCATGTCAGCGAGCGGGCACCTCAGATGGAAGTGATCCGGATCAACCCGGACAAGATCGGCGCTCTGATCGGGACCGGCGGAAAGAACATCAAGGAGATCACCGAGTCCACGGGCGCCCAGGTGGATATCGCGGACGATGGTTCCGTGAGCATCCTCGCGCGGAACAAGGAAGTGCTGGACGAGGTCAAGCGCAAGGTCCAGTACTACACGGCCGAAGCGGAAATCGGCAAGATCTACCGCGGACTGGTGAAGTCCGTCAAGGATTTCGGCGCCTTTGTGGAAATCCTGCCCGGACAGGAAGGACTCCTCCACATTTCCGAAATGGCCAACTACCGCGTGAACAGCGTCTCCGACATCTGCAAGGAAGGCGATTACGTCTCCGTCAAGGTGGTCGAGATCGACAGCCGCACCGGCAAGATCCGCCTCAGCCGCAAAGCCGCGCTGCAGGACGAAAAGTAAGCCGGAACAACTCAGAAATCAACGGATCCCGCCGTCGTGACAGCAGCTTTGCAGGTCAGACGGCGGCCCGGTTCGTATTTTTAATTTTTCAGGAAGGAAAAAAGAATGGCAAAGAAGTACGTTTATCTCTTCGGCAAAGGTATGACCGATGGCAACGCCTCCATGAAGGAACTGCTGGGAGGCAAAGGCGCCAACCTCGCCGAAATGGCGAATCTGGGGCTCCCCGTCCCCGCCGGGTTCACCATCACCACCGAGTGCTGCGTGGACTATTTCAACAACGGCATGAAGGAACCCGCCGAACTGGCCGATCAGATCCCCGCCGCCCTGGCCAAAGTGGAAAAGGCCATGGGCATGAAATACGGCGATCCGGAGAATCCGCTCCTGGTCTCCTGCCGTTCCGGCGCCAGAAGCTCCATGCCCGGCATGATGGAAACCGTGCTGAACGTGGGTCTCTCCACCGCCACGATCCCCGGCATGATCCGCCGCACGAACAACGAGCGTTTCGTGTATGATGCCTACCGCCGCCTCATCATGATGTATTCCGACGTGGTCATGGAGAAGGCGGAAGGGATCGAGCCCGCCGACGGCAAGGGGATCCGCAAGATGCTGGATGCCATGCTGGACGAATACAAGCGCCGCAAGGGATACAAGAGCGATCCCGAACTTCAGGTCAACGACCTCAAACTTCTCTGCCGTGCTTTCAAGGAGAAAATCAAGGAAGTCCTCGGCACCGAGTTTCCCGATGACGCCCGCGCTCAGATGAACGGAGCCATCGGCGCCGTCTTCAAGAGCTGGAACGGCAAAAAGGCCGTCTCCTACCGCCGTATCGAAGGCATTCCCGACGACTGGGGCACCGCCTGCAACGTCCAGAGCATGGTCTTCGGAAATATGGGCGACACCTCCGCCACCGGCGTGGCCTTCACCCGGAACCCGGCCACCGGCGACAACAAGTTCTACGGCGAATGGCTGGTCAATGCCCAGGGTGAAGACGTGGTGGCCGGCACCCGGACTCCGAACCCGCTGAACGAAGAGACCAAGAACGAACAGAACAAATACCTGCCATCCATGCAGAGCATGCTTCCGGATACCTACCGTCAGCTGTACGATATCCGCAACAAGCTGGAAGCCCATTACCACGACATGCTGGACATCGAGTTCACCATTCAGGAGACGAAGCTCTACATGCTCCAGTGCCGCGTGGGCAAACGCACCGGCACCGCTTCGCTCAATATGGCCATGGATATGCTGGAAGAAGGCATGATCAGCGAGAAGGACGCCGTCCTCCGCATGTCGCCCCAGCAGCTCGATGAGCTCCTCCATCCCATTCTCGCGCCCGATTCCGAAAAGGCCGCCGCCTCCGCCGACCGCCTGATCGCCAAAGGCCTTCCCGCCGATCCCGGCGGCGCCGTGGGCAAGATCGTCTTCACCTCCGAGGATGCAGTCCGCTGCCGTGCGCAGAAGATCCCCTGCATCCTGGTCCGTGAGGAGACCAACCCGGAAGACGTGGAAGGCATGCGTGCCGCCACCGGTATTTTGACGGCCCGCGGCGGTATGACCAGTCATGCCGCTCTGGTGTGCCGCGGCTGGGGCAAGTGCTGTATCGTGGGCGCCGGGACTCTGGTCATCGACGAGATCGCCCGCACCGTGAAGACGGACAAGGGCGTGAAGTTCGTGGAAGGCGACTTCCTGAGCCTGAACGGAACCAAGGGTTACGTTTATGCCGATAAGGTCGAGACCATGGATGCCAGCGAGAATCCCCGGTTCCAGAAATTCATGGGTCTGGTGGACAAGTTCCGCAAGCTCGGCGTTCGCGCCAATGCCGATACGCCCGAAGACGCCCAGCAGGCGCGTTCCTTCGGCGCCGAAGGCATCGGACTCTTCCGTACCGAGCACATGTTCTACGGAAAAGGCTCCGAAAAGCCCCTGTTCGCTCTGCGTCAGATGATCCTTTCCAGCACGCAGGAAGAGCGCAAGCAGGCGGTGGACAAGCTCTTCAAGTATGTGAAGGCTTCCATCAAGGGCACCATGAAGGCCATGGCCGGGCTTCCCGTCACCATCCGCTTCCTGGATCCGCCGCTGCATGAGTTCATTCCCCATACCCGCGACCAGCAGCTGGAGCTCTCCCGTTCCATCGGAATCTCCCATGCCGAGTTCCTGCGCCGTGCGGAAGCCCTCAAGGAGAACAACCCCATGATGGGCCACCGCGGCGTCCGTCTGGGTGTCACCTATCCGGAAGTCACGGCCATGCAGGCCCGCGCCATTCTGGAGGCGGCGGCCGAACTCCGCAAGGAGGACGGGATCCAGTGCATGCCGGAGATGATGATCCCCGTGACCTGCGACGTCAATGAGATCCGCAATCAGAAGAAGATCATTGCGGAAATTGCGAAGGAAGTGGCCGCCAAGTTCAAACAGTCGGAACTGGAGTACAAGGTCGGTACCATGATCGAGATCCCGCGCGCTGCGATCCTCGCGGGCCAGATGGCCTCCGAAGCGGAATTCTTCTCCTTCGGTACCAATGACCTGACCCAGATGACCTTCGGCTTCAGCCGCGACGATATCGGATCGTTCCTCAGCGACTATCTCCGCAAGGACATCCTTTCCGCCGATCCCTTCCAGACCATCGACGTCAACGGCGTCGGCTGGCTGATCCAGCATGCGGTTACGGAAGGCCGGAAGGCCCGGAAGGGTCTGAAGATCGGTATCTGCGGCGAGCAGGGCGGCGATCCCAAGTCCGTCGAGTTCTGCCACAAGGCCGGTCTCAGCTACGTCTCCTGCAGCCCGTTCCGCGTGCCCATTGCACGTCTGGCTTCGGCTCAGGCCGCCATCAACTGCGAGAAGTAACTCATCTTCCCGCAAAAACGCCGGGCGGAGGCAGAACCGATGTTCCGCTCCGTCCGGCTGTCATGCTGCCCAGGAGGTGCCGACATGGTTTCGGAAGTTCAGGATCCGTCCGGAGATGGGAAGCAGAGATCCGTCTGGCTGATCGCCGGCGAATCCTCCGGTGACCTTTATGGCGCCGGGATCGCGGAGGCCATGCGGAAGTCCGATCCCTCTCTGCGGATCGCAGGAATGGGCGGCGTCCGCATGCGCGAGGCCGGAGTGGACATTCTGGTGGACTCCTCCGAGCTGGGCGTCATCGGCGTTGTGGAAGTCCTGGGCAGCCTCTTCAAATTCATCCGGATCCTGTTTTTCCTGATCCGGCAGGCCCGGAAGGAGCGCCCCGAGGCGGTCGTCCTCATCGACTACCCGGGATTCAATATCCGGTTCGCCCGGCTCCTCTGGCGGTCCGGAATTCCGGTGATCTGGTACATCAGCCCCCAGGTGTGGGTCTGGCGGAAATCCAACATCCCGAAATATGTTCGCTACTGCCGCAAGATGATCGTCATTTTTCCCTTCGAGCAGGAATTCTGGGCGGATACGGGTATGGATGCCGAGTTCGCCGGACATCCTCTCCTCGATATCGTCCGGCAGCGCACGGATCCGGCTCTTCAGCGGGATCCGAAGCGGGTCCTGATTCTGCCGGGCAGCCGGAAAAGCGAGATCAGCCGCCTTCTGGTCCCCTTTATGGAGGCGGCCGCCATCCTCAAAAAACAGCATCCCGACTGGACCTTTGCCGTTTCCGCGCCCCGTGAAAAGACATACCGCGATCTGGAGGACATCCTTGCCGACCACGTCCGCCGGCATCCCGATTCCGACTGGCCCGAGGTCGAGCTCACCTGCAGAAAAACCGCCTACTGGATGCAGATCGCCTCCGCCGCCTTCGCCGCGTCCGGGACTGTGACGGTGGAATCCGCCATTGCCGGTTTGCCTCTTACGGTGGCGTACCGGCTGAACCCGGGCACGTTTCTTTTGGCCAGACTGATCATCCGGAAACTTTACCGCGGATTCTTCACCATGGTCAACATCATTCTCAACCGCTGCGCCTTCGAAGAATTCCTGCAGTTTCAGGTCACGCCCGAAGCTCTGGCCGACTCTCTCGAGAAGATCATGCCCGGCGGATCCCGGAGGGAGACCGTCCTCCGCGATATGGAGGATCTGCGCGCGGCTTTGAAGTCCGGTTCCGGGAGTGCCCTGGAGCGTGCCGCACGGATCATTCTCGAAACTGCCGGACTCGCAGGAAATTCCCGTTCCTGACTGACTTCAGGCGGCTGGACGGGAACGGCCGAACGGAAAATGTATTTCACGGAACAATCGGGGATTCGGGCTCATGACGTCTGCGGATGACAGATCGGGAAACGACGGGGCGGGAGATCCGATCCTGCCTGATCCCAGGCATTATCGTTTCCTCAAATCCGTGCTGATCCCTCTTTCCGCTTCAACCGTCTCTCCGGAAGTCCGGGACTGGCTCGTGGAAGGACGCCGGGTCCGGTTTGCACGGGAAAAATCCGCTGCGGACGAATCTTCCTGCCTCCGGGCGGAATGCCATCGCGGTCCTTACGGCGGGACCCTCATCGGATACGTTCCCCGTTCCGATGCGGAGAAGTGGGCTGCCCGCATGGATGAGGGGTTCTGCCTTGCCGGATGGGTCGGTACCGAAGGGTGTTCGTCCGGCCGGATCCGGATCGCGGTTTACGAACGGATCATCTTCGCTCCGGATGAATTGGCCTCGCTCGAATTCCGGCAGAGCGGATTATTCCGTCCTTTCGTCTCGGTGATGCTCTCTTTCCAGGAGAAATCTCTTGTCTATCGGAAGTCCGCCGAGCTTCAGGACTCTCCCGTACAGCAGGTCTCCATCCGTTTCTATCCCAGAAAATGGGATGCCTTTGCCATGCCGGCCCTCCGGCGCTGCAATTTCCTTGCCTGGCGTTCCCGCTATGTGGATCCGTGTGTCTGCGACGGCGTCAGCTGGTCCATGGAGCTCCGCCTTCGTTCCGGCGTGCGGCGTCGCATCCTCGGCAGCAACGATTTCCCCGAGGAATGGGAACACTTTCAATCGTTCCTCGAAAAATGCCTCGACATGCGTGATGTCAAGGGAAGCGGAACGTTTTCGATCCTGCCGCCGGACTCCTTCCGGTGCGAGCGGAAAAAGGCAGATCCGGACCGCGGAACTTCAGTCGGATAAATCCCGGATAAATCTTTCGGAGACGGCCCTGGGGTCGTCTTTCAAAAAGACGGTTCTTTTTTGCGTGCCGCATTTGCGTTTTCCGCCTTTGCGTGGTATTGTACCCGAATAGATGAGAATCTGAAGAAATACAGGGATTTCGAATCATGACTTTCAGCCGTTTTCATACCGCCGCATGGAAAATGCGGTCCGCACATCTGATTTTCCTTTTCCTTTTTGCCGCATGCACGCTTTTCGCCGCGGATTCCCGGACGGCCGTTCAGAAACCGTACAAGCCTCAAAAGCCCACGTCCAATATGGGCAGCATCGCCACGCTTCTGATCCGTCTTGCGGCCAATCAGCATTACTCGGGAAAGCGCTACGACTCTGAACTTTCCGCCATGATTTTCGACGATTACCTGAAGAGCCTGGATCCGTTCCACATGTTTTTCCTCCGGTCCGACGTGGAAAAACTGGCAAAGGATAAAAAATTTCTTTCCGCCCAGCTCCTCAAGGGGAATGTGGCATTCGCCTTTGAGGCGTTCAATCTCATGGTGTCGCGCATGGCCGGCTATGAGGAGTACGCGAAGGAGCTTCTTTCACAGGAACAGGATCTTTCCACCGACGAGGAATTCGATCTGGAGCACGACAAGGCTCCGTATCCCGCGGATGAAAAGGAGATGAAGGATTTCTGGCGCAGAAAAATCCTGAACGACCTCATCGTGCTTCGTCTTGCCGACCGTGCGGAGGCCGAATCGGAGAAATCGGAACGGAGGGAAGGCGCGCAGGAGGAGAAGAAAGATGAACCGGCGGAGGCCAGGGCGGAAGCTCCGGCGGAGGTCCCCGAAAAGAAGACGCCCGAGGCACGGATCCTTCAGCGGATCTCCCGTACGCTGCGGTATTTTCAGGAGATGGAGCCCATGGACGTCCTGGAAATTTATCTGACCAGCGCCGTCCAGGTCCTCGATCCTCATTCCGCCTATATGTCGCCCCGTTCGAACGAAGATTTCGATATCGATATGAGTCTCTCCCTCGTCGGCATCGGCGCGGTCCTTTCCTCTGACGACGGGTATACGAAGATCGTGGAGATCATTCCCGGCGGGCCTGCCGATCTGTCGGGCGAGCTGAAGGCCGGAGACCGGATCATTGCCGTCCGGCAGGACAAAGAGGAAAAGGTGGATGTTATCGATATGCCGCTGAACAAGGTCGTTTCCATGATCCGGGGCAAGGAGGATACCATCGTCCACCTGACGGTCCTCAAGGCGGGACGCGGTCTTTCCTCGCCGGTCCAAGTCACCATCAAGCGCGCCAAGATCGAGCTCAAGAATTCCGCGGCGCAGGGGAAGATCGTTCTCCGCAACGGGAAACGCTTCGGCGTCATCCGGCTTCCCTCGTTTTACATGGATTTCAATGCCGCCAAGCTGGGCGCCAAGGATTTCCGGTCCGCGTCGGGCGACGTTATGAAAATCCTTCTTGACTTCCACCCCGAAGAACTCGACGGCGTCGTCATTGACCTCCGGTCCAACGGAGGCGGCAGTCTCCGTGAAGCGCTCAAGCTCACCGGCCTCTTCATCAAGGAAGGGCCCGTGGTTCAGGTGCGCGGACGTCACGAAACCGAGATCGAGTGTGACGACGATGACGGACTGCTCGTCTATCAGGGCCCCCTGGCCGTCCTCATCAATCAGTACAGCGCCTCTTCCTCCGAGATATTCGCGGCCGCGATCCGGGACTATGAACGGGGCGTCATTACCGGCGATGTCAAGACCCACGGGAAGGGGACCGTGCAGTTCGTGAACGATCTGGACCGCTACATGCCCTATTTCACCGGCAAACGGTTCCCCGCCGGATCCATCCGGCTCACCAGCTCGAAATTCTACCGGATCAACGGCGAATCCACGCAGCTCAAGGGCGTCGAGGCCGACGTGCCGTTCCCATCCTTCACCGACTTCATGGATGTGGGCGAGGACAAGCTGGACCATGCGCTGCCCTGGGACACCATCAAGCCCACCGGATTCGAGCACTTCAAAGCGCCCTGGGCCGTCACGCCCGAAGTCCGCGAAGAGCTCCGGCGCAGGTCTCTCGCCCGTACGGCGCAGGATCCCGATTTCAAGCTCCTGAACTCCTGGATCGAGGAGTTCCGCAAGTTCAAGGACCGTAAATCCGTTCCCCTGAATATGGAAGCCCGCTGGGAAGAATATCAGCGGCAGGAAAACCTCCGGAAGGAACAGGAAGCGCTCTACGAACCGAAGCGTACCGCCCGCAACCGTGCCGCCGCAGGCTGGGCTGAGGACGGAAAAGAGAAGAAAAACGAGGCGGACGAGGAGAAGGATATCTATCTTTCCGAAACCCTCAACGTTCTTTGCGATCTGATCGAGATCGCCCATACCCGGCAGGAACGGAAGAACTGAGCCTGTCCTGAACCGCGCTATTACCTGAGGAAGAGATCATCATGAGCTTTTTGTCCGATCTGGAAATGAAGTACCGTCCCGTGCCTTTTTGGAGCTGGAACGATAAACTGGAACCGGAAGTCCTGCGTGCCCAGATCCGGGAAATGCATGAACAGGGCATCGGCGGATTCTTCATGCACGCCCGGGGCGGTCTTCAGACGGAATATCTTTCGCCGGACTGGTTCGAATGCGTCAACGCCTGTCTCGACGAGGCCGGAAAGCTGGGAATGGAAGCGTGGCTGTACGATGAAAACGGATGGCCCAGCGGCTTTGGCTGCGGTGCAGTCAACGGCCTCGGTCTGGCATATCAGCAGAAATATCTGCGGTATGAGACCGCCGAGGCGAAGGATCTGGGCACGGAGAATACCATTGCCTGCTATACGCCCGACGGAGAATTCATCAGCCGTGAGATCCCGCAGGAATATCCCGGGCGGATCCTTCGCTGCTTTTATGAGGTCAACTCCTACTATGTGGACAATCTGGATCCCAAGGTCGTCCGCGCTTTTCTGGATTCCACCCACGAGCAGTATGAGCGGAATATCCGTCCGGAACTGAAAAAATATCTCAAAGGTGTCTTCACCGATGAGCCGCAGCTTTCCCGCAAAGGGCTTCTCTGGTCGTTCGTCATGGAGGCGGAGTACGCCAGAGCGTATCGGCGCGATCTGCTCAAGGAACTCCCGTTTCTCTTCCTCGACGGCGGGGAAAGCCGCGGAGTCCGTGTCCGTTTCTGGAAGCTGGCCGCCGAACTTTTCCGCGACAATTTCATGAAGCAGATCCACGACTGGTGTTCCGCTCACGGATGGCTTCTCACCGGGCATCACGTCCTCGAGGAGACGTGCCAGAGTCAGCTCTCGGCCAATGGCGCGATCATGCCCCAGTACCGCTACTACGACATCCCGGGCATAGACAAGCTGGGACGGGAGGCGCCGAACCCGGTGGCGCTGAATCAGGTGGCCTCCATTGCCGCCCAGTTCGGGAAAAAACAGATCCTGACCGAAAGTTTCGCCTGTACCGGATGGAACATCAATTTTTCCGGCATGCGCCTCGTCTACAATTATCAGCTGGCTCACGGGATCAATCTGCTCTGCCAGCATCTTCAGGGGTATTCCCTTCGCGGAATGCGCAAACGGGACTACCCGAGCTCCAATTTCGTCCATCAGCCCTGGTGGAAGGATGCGGGCCGGATCAACCGCGAGTTCGCCCGTGCGGGGAAAATGCTGGCCGAGGGCGAAGGACACGTCGATGTCGTGGTCGTGCATCCCATGTCGAGCGCCTGGGGACTGTATACCGGCGACAACGGATCCGCGGCCATTGCCGGGTATTCCGCCGCGCTGGAAAAACTGACAAGGGAGCTGGATGTGCTTCAGGTCGATCACCACTACGCCGATGAACTGACCACCGACGAATGCGGTTCGGTCCGGGATGGCCGCCTTGTGATCGGCTCGTGTTCCTACCGTATCGTTCTCATCCCCGCCGTCAGCAATCTTTCCCGTCCCATGACGGAACTGCTCCGCCGCTTCGCCGCGTCCGGCGGGATCGTGATGAAACTCTTCAACGGCATCGAGCCCGGTATGTTTACCATCGACGGCGAACCGGCGGATGACGAAAGCGCCGCCTGGTTCCGTTCGCTGGAGACTTACTCCGATGAAGCGGTCCTGGCCGGGAAAACGGCTTCCCTGATCGAGGGCCGGATCAAGGCCACGGAAAACGGCATCCCCTCCCGGCGGATCGTCAGCACCTCCCGGCTGCACGACGGCGAACGGTATTATTTCATCTGCAGCCAGGCTGCCGACCAGGAACTCCGGGTACGTCTGAGCATTCCCGCCTCCGGACGGTATATCGAGGCTGTTGCAGGCGATACCGGAGAGTATGCGGCTCTGGATCATGCGGAGCGGAAGGACGGGTATTTCTGCTTCGATTTCACCTTCGGACCTGCGGAATCTCTTCTGCTCTGCGTCAGTGACAAACGGCACGGGACCCGGAACGCCGGTTTCGCCGACTTCCGGCTGCCGGCGGCTGCGAAAAAACTGTCCGGCCCGTTCACCCTCGCCGGAATGGATCAGGGCAATATCCTCGTTATCGACCGCTGCCGCTACCGGGTGGACGGAGGTGAGTGGATCTCCGATGAGATCGGCGTCATTCATCCTCGTCTTCTGAAGCTGGCCCGTTCGTGCGATCTGGAAATGGAGTGCACCTTCCGGATCGATGAAGATTTCGATCTGTCCGTCCCGCCGACGCTGATTCTGGAAACGCCGGAAAGATTTTCCATCTCCCTCAACGGATGTCCCGTGGACAATACTTCATCGGGCACCCTTTTCGACCAGGCGTTCCACCGGCTCGCTCTGCCCGCCGCGCTGAAGTACGGAGTCAATACCCTTTGCCTGAAGACCTGCTTCTATCAGCCGGAGAGCGTATACGAATGTCTGGAACGGGCCCGGAAGTTCGAGTCCGAATACAACAAACTTGTCTTCGATTCCGAAATCGAAAATATCTGTCTGCTGGGCGGCTTTTCGGTCCGCTGCAGCGGCCGGAGAGAGCCTCTTTTGCGGAACGCCGCCCGCCTGCACGGCGAGTTCTCGCTGGGCGCATCTCCCCTGTCAAAACCGATCGACAGTGCCGATCTCATTGCCGGCGGTCTGCCGTTCTTCTCCGGGAAGCTCCGGTTGCACAAGGAGTTCGAACTGACCGGAAACGAGGCGGAGAACTTCCGGATCTTGCGGTTTACTCTGAAAAGCGTGAATTCCGCACGGGTGTTCATCAATGGGCATGAAGCAGGATTCACGTTCAGCGCGGGGACGAATGCCGTATCGGCCGCCGGACTGCTGAAGCAGGGGAAAAACACGCTGGACGTCGAGCTGACTCTGTCTCTCCGCAATATGCTGGGACCTTTCCACCTTCCCGACGGCGAAAGTTTCTGGGTCGGGACCCGTTCCTTCACCCGGGAAGACGTTTTGGGCGGGGAAAAGCCGTACGATCCCAATTACAGCGTGGTGTGTTTCGGTACGCAGGATTTTGAGTTCATCTGCTGAAAAGCGGAGCCGGGCCGCTTTCGGATCTGTTCCGGCGTGGAACAGGGAGGTTCTTCCTGTATTTTTTTTCACAGATCGGGCAGAAGTTTGCGCTCGACCTCTTCCGGCCTTTCCGCCAGAAACTCCGTGTAACGGGGAGACGGCCCCTTCCGGACCTCCTCCAGAAAACGGGCGAATCCCGTCCGGTCGGAGAGAAAGGAAACCGAGGCCCGGAGCGATCCGGGGAAGCCGCGTCCCCGCAGATAGGCCAGAACGGTTTTCCGTGAGACGGGGAAGCCGGTTTCCTCTCCGTACAAATCGAGCATGGCATTCACATGACGTTCCAGCACGTCGCAGAATTCCGACAGACGGGGCGGTCCGCCTCCGGCCAGTTCCCGGAAGATCCAGGGATTTCCCAGCGCCCCGCGGGCGATCATGCCGCGGGAGCACCCGGATTCCCGCAGCAGGGTCCGGAATGATTCCGGCGTGAGCCCGCCGCCGTTGGCGATCACGGGGATGTCCAGCGCTTCCCGGACGGCGCGGATGATCTCATAATGGACAGGGCCTCCGTAGAATGCGCTCATGACGCGTCCATGGAGCGTCAGGGCGGCGATTCCCGCATCCCGCAGCCTCCGACAGAAGGAAACGGTTTTTTCCGGGTCGGTCTCCGACTGGATCCGGGTTTTTGCGCTGACGGGTATCCGGGATGTCCGGACCAGCGTTTCCACGGCGCGCAAAGCATCATCGGGCCGCTTCAGCGCCAGGCTGATCCCTTCGGTTTTCCGCGCGACTTTGGGGGCGGGACAGCCCAGATTGAAGTCCAGAACATCGAAATCCATGTCATTGAGGATCTCCGCGGCCCGCGCGAGGGTATCGGGTTCGGATCCGACCAGCTGAACGCCGAGAAAGGATTCCTTTTCGGAACGGACGGCCATCCGGAGCGTTTTCGTTGTCTGAAAGACCAGCGAACCGGCGTCCAGCATTTCCGTGAAGGCGTAACGGCATCCCTGTTCGCGGCAGACGAGGCGCATCGGCAGATCCGTATGACCGGCGACCGGGGCCAGCAGAACGGCTCCATCAGGATACAGCGGATCGGCCATGGAAGGACGTTCCGGCTCAGAGATCGGGACGGGAGAGGATCAGGCAGGCATTGGTGCCGCCGAACCCGAAGCTGTTGCTGAGGGCGTGACGCAGCGCGCATTCCCGGGGCGTCCGGACCAGATCCGCCCAGGCAAAGGCGTCTTCGGGTTCGTCCAGGTTCGCCGAGGCCGAAACAAAGGAGTGCTCCAGCATCAGCGAACAGAAAATCGCCTCCATGGCGCCCGCCGCTCCGATGGCGTGACCCGTCAGAGACTTCGTGCTGTTGATCGCGGGATGCACTTCTCCGAATACGCGCCGGATCGCCTCCATCTCCACCGGGTCGCCGATGGGCGTGCTGGTTCCGTGCGTATTGATGTAGCCGATATCCGCAGGCGTCAGCCCGGCATTCTTCACGGCCGCCGCCATGACATTTGCGCTGGGATCCACGCTGGGCGCCACCATATCGCAGGCATTGCTGTTGCAGGAAAAGCCGGAAAGAACGGAGATGATTTTCGCACCCCGCGCCTTCGCGTGCTCCTCGCTTTCCAGAATCAGGATCCCCGCGCCTTCCGCCAGCACGAAGCCGTCGCGGTTTTTATCGAAGGGGCGGCTCGCCCGTTCCGGGGTGTCGTTGTATTTTCTGGAGAGGGCACGCATGGCATTGAAGCCGAGAGCCTGATGCCAGGAGACCTCTTCGGAGCCTCCCACCATGACGATTTCGTATTCACCGGACTCGATCAGCCTCGCGCCCGCAATGATGGCCATGGCGCCGCTGGTGCAGGCACAGCTGATATCGTAGCTTTCCCCCTGGATTCCGAAGATCAGCGAAAGATTGGCCACCGCGGAGGACGGCATGATCCGAGGCACGGAGAAGGCGGAGATCCGCCGGAGGTTCCGCGTGGCTTCGAACCGCTTCACCGAATCGCAGACTTCCGGATACACGCTGCCGGCACACCCGTTGATGACCGCCATCCGGTCGCCCGGCAGCGTTTCCATGGTGTAGCCGGCCTCCGTGATAGCCTCATACGCCGCCACCGCCGCCATCTGGGCATTCCACGGCATGAATCTCAGCTTCTTGCGGTCGTATGCGGGACATTCCTCCGGCACATGGCAGATTCCCGCCACGTTGGTTTCCAGCGACTGCTCGCGCCATTCCGGCATAAAGACGATTCCACTTTTCGTGGACCGGAGACTTTCCAGGTTGGCGGCGAGACCGGTCCCGATGGGAGTGACCAATCCACGGCCTGTGATCACTGCTTTGTGCATTGCCTTCGACCTTTTCTGGGAGAAAAATTGGTTTTGAGTTCAGTTTTTAGATGCTCCTGCAAAAAACTCCGGCCGGTCTTTCCGCGTCTCGCAAAAATCTCTTTGCCGAACCTTTTTGCAGGGACATCCTGCATGTCGATACTATATCATGATTCGCGTTTTTTTCAAACGGGAAAACCGCGTATCCCTTTGCGGAAATGGGAAAAAACGTTTTTTTTCGGGCTGTCCGTCTGCTTATTCAGCCGGAAAAAGTAAAAAAAACAAAAAAAAAAGCGATTTTTTTTGAAAAACTGCGTTTTTTTCATTTGACTTTTGCTTTTCGCGTGCCTATATTAAGCGCAGATGAGGCAAAGTTGTGTTCACCGGGTGTAAAAACCCATACAAAAAAATCCTAAACAGGAGAAAGAGATGAAGCACTCGTTCTACGATGTCAAGCTCCGCAAGAAAGTCACCGCCGAAGTCAAGGGTTTCAAGAGCTACGGCAAAGGATCCTCCAAGCGCTTCGCCTTCAAGGGCGAGACCAAAGACGGCCGTCCGCTGACCGCCTTCGTTTCCAAGGCCGACTGGGACAAGGCGCAGGGCAAGTAATCTTTTTCCCTGTTTGATGTCAGAAGCCCGGTTCCGCAAGGGACCGGGTTTTTTTGTGCCCTTTTTGCCCGGTTCCGCCGATAAACGGCATATTCTCCGTGTGCCTCGATCCCGTTGGAGCGAGGCTGAGTGCCTTTGTTGCCGACACGGAAATCCTTTCCCTCGTTTCCGCAGCCGAAAAAAACTTCGGAATTCCGCACTTGAAAAATGACCGATGAGTCATTATATTATACCCATCCGTTCTGAATAGCAATATTTCACAAAGAGGCAGTTTTTTGCCTCACAAAAAAGGGAGCCTTTTATGGCAAGAAAAATCTTCGCTTTCATTTGTCTGCTGGCCATCCTCGGCCTCGCCGCCCTGACTGTCTACCGCTATCGGGAAGCCCGGCTGAAGGAATCCGGGCGCAAAGAAAAAAAGGAACGGGGCGCTCTCTCCGTCAACATGGTCATGCCGGAGCGGCGGACCATGCGGGACGAACGGCGGTTTTCCGGCACGGCTCTGGCCTGGAGCGACTACGATATATCCCCGAAGGTCGCGGGGCGCCTGATCCGCCTGAACTGCGATATCGGGGATACGGTGAAGCGGGGACAGCTGATTGCAAAGATCGACGATACGGAATACGTGCAGCAGGTCCGTCAGGCTGCGGCGAACCTGGACTATGCGCAGGCGAAGCAGAAGGAGGCGGAAGGGCTTGCCGCGACGAAGCGGAACGAGTTCGAACGGCAGAAGAGGCTGCGGGAACGGAACGCCACCTCGGAATCCGTCTACGAGCAGGCGGAAAGCGATATGGTGTCCGCCGAGGCCGCTCTGGAAATGTGCAAGGCGGAAGTCAAACGGTGTCAGGCGCTGCTGGACAACGCGAAGCTGAAACTTTCCGATACGGAAATCCTGGCCGACTGGAACGGGGACGGCGAGATCCGCCACATCGGGAACCGGTACGTGGACGAGGGGACGCTCCTTTCCGTAGGCACGCCGATCGTGAGCATCGTGGAGCTGAACCGGGTGAAGGCGTACATCCAGATCATCGAGCGGGATTATCCGCTGCTGCATGAAGGACAGAAGGCGGAGATCACCACGGATGCCTATCCGGATGCCGTTTTCGAGGGGACGATCACCCATATCGGCAATACGCTTTCGGACAAGACGCGGAGCGCCGTCGCCGTCATCACCATCGAGAATCAGGATCTCCGGCTCCGCCCCGGCATGTTCCTCCGCGCAAAGGTCATTCTCGGCATTCACAAAAACGCCCTGACTCTGCCTCTCATCGCCGTCATTCAGGATGACGACATGCAGATGGTATTCTGCAGCCGGGACGGGAAAGCCGTGCGGACACCGGTGCGGACCGGTCTGACCGACGGAGAACATGTGGAGATCCTTTCCCCGGAGATCCGCGGGCCCGTGGTGACGGTGGGGAATCATCTGCTGAAGGACGGTCGTGAAATCATCATGTCGGAGCTTTCCCGTGCGGAAATGGCGGAACAGCAGAAGAAAAAATCCGGAGTGGAGGAAAAACCGGTCGAAGCGGAGAAGAAGCCATGATTGCGGCCAGTTTCTCCGTTTCGCGTCCGCTCTTCATTACGATGATCGGATGCATCGTGATCGTCCTGGGCGGCATATCCCTGAAATATCTTCCGGTGGACCTTTTCCCGGAAATCGATTTCCCCTCGGTCTCGCTCAACACGAAATACACCGACGCCAGCCCGGAGGAGGTGGAGGAGCTTATCACGCGTCCCCTGGAGCGATCCATCAGCGCCGTGACGGGCATCAAGGAAATCTACTCCGTGTCCGGCGAGGAGAACAGCTCCATCACGGTGAAATTCACCTGGGGAACGAATCTTGACGAGGCTGTTTCGGATATCCGTGACAAGATCGACCGCGCCATGCGGAATCTGCCCGACGACGTGGACCGTCCCACGCTCCGGCGGTTCAACTCGGCCTCCATGCCCATCATGCGCCTGGGCGTCAGTACCGACATGGATCTTCTGAAGGCGAAAAAACTGCTGGAGGATCAGGTCCAGTACCGGCTGGAGCGGATCAACGGCGTAGCCTCCGCCAACATTTTCGGCGGACTTACCCGGGAGATCCAGGTCCTGCTGGATGTGGACAAGGCAAAGACCCTGAACGTTTCGCTGGAAACGATTCTGGCGAAGCTTCAGCACGCCAACGTCACCACTCCCGCGGGCAACCTGAAATCGGGCACCATGGAAGTCCGCATGAGGACCATCGGCGCCTTCGATTCGCTGGACCAGCTGCGGGAGCTTTATCTGGCCGCCGCGCCCGACGGATCGGGCATCCGGCTGCGGGATGTGGCGGAGGTCCGGGACACCAACGAGGAGGTCACCAATTTCGTACGGGTCAACGGAAAACCGGGCATCTTCATCGGAATCTACAAACAGTCCGGATCCAACACGGTGGCCGTGGCTGATGCGGTGAAGAAGGAGCTGGAGAAAATCAACGAGGACATGCACAACGAGTTCCGCATCTCCGCGGTCAGCGATTCCTCCAAATACATCCGGCGGTCCATCGACAACGTGGCGAATTCGGCCATTACCGGCGGACTTCTCGCCATCGTGATCCTCTTCCTCTTCCTCTGCAATCTGCGCAGTACGATGATCATCGCCATAAGCATCCCTCTTTCCGTTGTGGCGACTTTCGTGCTCGTCTATTTCTGCGGATACACGATCAACATCATGACGCTGGGCGGACTGGCTCTCGGAGTCGGCATGCTGGTGGACAACTCCATCGTGGTGCTGGAGAATATTGTCCGTCTGCACGATGGCGGCATGCCGCGCCGTGAGGCGGCCGTAAAAGGGACGGAGGAGGTGACCGGCGCTTTGATCGCCAGTACCTTCACCACCGTGGCCGTTTTCCTGCCTCTGGTCTTCACGCAGGGGATCGCGGGCGTCATGTTCAAACAGCTGGCCATGGTCATCGTGTTTTCTCTCCTGTGCTCGCTGGTTTCCGCTCTGACTCTGGTCCCCATGCTGGCCGGTCATTTTCTGGCGGAGGATCCATCCGGCCGGGCCCGTGTTTCCGGCGGACGATTTTTCCGCCGGATCCAGCGCGGCTTCTCCCGTTTTTCGGCCTGGTATGCCATCCTTCTGGAACGGGTCCTGCAGTTCCGGATCGTTTTCATTCTGCTGATCCTGGCCGTCCTCGGCGCCTCGTGCTTCCTGGCTCTGGTCATCGGCACGGAAATGATGCCGCCCACCGACGAGGGCGAGATCCAGATCAACTACGAAGACGCGGTGGGCACGTCGCCCTCCTTCATCAACCGGACTCTCCAGCTTTGCGAGCCCATTGTGCACCGCATCTGCGGAGACAATCTGATCAATCTGACGTCCCGGGCCGGCGCCTCCAGCTGGCGGGCGTCCGGAGGCCACAAGGGAACGTACAGTCTGGAACTTCTGCCGCGATCCCGGCGCAAGATCACCACGGACGAGGTCTGCCTGGAACTGAACGGGGAACTGAACAAGCTGCCGGGGACCACCTTCCGGGTCCGTCCCAGACGTTCCTTCATGGGCGGCGGCTCCTCCGGCACCGATGAAATCAAGCTGGACATCCGGGGATACGATTTCAAGACGGCGGACGAACTGGGCCGCCGGGCCGCCGAGATCGCCCGGACGATCGCCGGCGTGACCGACGTTCAGCTGAGCCGCGACGAGGGAACGCCGGAACAGCGGATCGCCATCGACCGGGAAAAAGCCGAAACGCTGAATCTCTCGGTCAAGACCATTGCCGATGCGCTCCGGACGATCCTGGCAGGCAGCGAAGCCGGCAATTACCGGGAGCGCGGCGACGAATACACGATCCGGGTCAAGGTGAAGGATGCGGACCGCATGACCGTGCCGGACGTCATGGATATGACCGTCCAGAACGGAAACGGAGAAAACGTGATCCTGCAGAACGTGGTCACCACGAAACCCACGCTGGGCCCTGTGACTATCGAACGGAAAAACCAGCAGCGGGTGCTGACGGTCACGGCCAATCTGCTGGACCGGGATATGGGGTCTGCCGTGGAGGAATTCCGGGAGAAGCTGCGTGCGCTGGAGCCGCTGCCCTCGGATTTTTCCATTTCGTTCAGCGGTGCATACGAAGATCAGCAGGAAACGTTCCGGGAACTCCTTTTCGCCTTCATCCTGGCTCTGATCCTCGTTTATATGGTCATGGTCTGCCAGTTCGAATCCCTGAAGGACCCGCTGATCGTCATGTTCTCCGTCCCCCTGGCGTCCATCGGCGTCATCTCTGCCCTCATCCTCACGAAGACCACGTTCAATATGCAGTCCTTCATCGGATGCATCATGCTGGCCGGGATCGTGGTCAACAACGCGATCCTGCTCATCGATACCGCCAATCTGCTTCGGAGGCGAGACGGAATGTCCCTCCATCTGGCCATCCGGACGACCGGAAGACGGAGACTCCGTCCCATCCTCATGACCACGCTTACCACCGTGCTGGGGCTGGTCCCGCTGGCTTTGGGCCTGGGCGACGGCGGAGAAGCGCAGGCTCCGCTGGCCCGGGTGGTCATCGGCGGCCTCACCACCTCCACGATCATCACGCTGTTCTTCATCCCCGCCGCGTACTCTCTGCTGGAGGGGATGCAGTCGAAGAAAAAGAAGAAAGGAGAAACGGGTCATGCCGCGGCTGTGCAGACAAACCCGTGAATGCCTGAACTCGGTCATGCGGACGGAGATCCGCAGCGCCTTCGTGCGTCTGATCGCCGGAAAACAGGATGGGCAGGACGTGACCATGGAGGATGTGGCCGCATCGCTGGGCATCGCCAAGGGGACGCTCTATCTGTACTACCGGACAAAGGACGAACTGGTTCTGGATGCCTGGACAGCCGAACAGGATGCCCGGTACCGGAAGATATGCCGGAGGATCCGCCGGAAGTTCCCCGCCCCGGAGCTTCTGGGCTTCTGGGCGGAAACCATGATGGAGGATTTCCGCCGCAGCCGGTGGCTCCGCCTGGAATTCTACCGGAAAAATCCGTTTCCCGCCCCGCGCCGTCCGGACCGGAACGTGCAGCTTCTCTCGGAGATCCTTCAGAAGGGGATCGCCGAAGGCTCCTTCCGGCCCGTCGCCGTGGAGGATACCGCACTCTTCATCCGGAATGCGCTGATCGGACAGTTCCGGTATCTGCTGCGCACGGGCGAACCGCTGGATGTGGAAAGAGGGATGACGGTTTTCCGGGATATGGTGATCCGGGCGCTCCGTCCCTGATTTTTTCAGGAGCAGAAATCCGTCAGGACCGAGCTTATCACGCGGAGTGAATCGGTCCGGAGCGTTTCTTTTGCGCCGTGGAGTCCTTCGCCGTCCACGCCGAGGATTGCCAGCGGAACGTTCAGAGAACGGAAATGCCGGGCGTCGGTGGCTCCGTTCATCCGGACAAAGGGAATGTCGCGTCCCGGAAGATATTTTCCGTAGATCTCCTTCAGCCTGAGAAAAACCGGTTCGTCTTCGGAAAAGACCACAGGCGGACAGCCGGTCAGGGTTTCCACCCGGATGCCGGGCAGTTTCCGAAGCCGTTCGAGAACGCGGGCCTCGCCCGTCTCCTCCGTCAGACGGAAATTCAGGATCATGGAGGCGGAGCCGGGGATCTGATTGTGCACCGATCCGCCGGAGATCACGGTCGCCGCCATGGAGTCGCCCCACGGCTTCGACGCGGTGGGATTTTTCCATCCGGCCCGCAGTTCATGATAGGCGTCCAGAAGCGTGTCGATGGGATTCTCCATGGCCCACGGTTCCGATGCGTGTCCGCCGCCCTCTTTCGAAACGCGGGTCAGCTTCACGGTAAGAATCCCCTTCTGCGCAATGCACACGGAGGCGTATTCTCCATCCACGATCACGATCGCCTTTTTCGCATGATATCCGCGTTCCACCATGGCGAGGGTCGTCTGTCCGCCCGTCTCCTCATCCGTCGTGAAAATCGCACCGCAGGAGGCGCCGCCCTTCGCCTTCAGCGCCAGGAGTGCGTCCGTGATCGCGGCGGCGGGGCCCAGACAGTCGCAGGCTCCGCGTCCGGCAAGGACGCCGCCATCCGGGGAGAGTACCGGTTCGAACTGTTCGGGCCGGGCGGCGACCACGTCCAGGTGGGCGTTGAAAAGATAATCCGGCGTTTTGCCGGTGACCAGGGAAGCGTACAGCGTATCCCGTCCCCCGATTTTTTCCACGACGCAGCGTATCCCCGCGGATTCCAGGCGGGCGCGGACTTTGGCGGCGGTACGGTTGACGGCTTCAATGTCCTGCGTGACGGGGCGGGTGCGGATCAGATCCATGAGAAAGGAGATCGAATCGTTCATTCTGGTTATCCTCCGGAGTTTGAAAATACGGACGGGATATCCGTCCGGTTTTATACTGTACCTTGCATCGGAGAAAAAACAAGCTTTTCCGTAAAAAACCGTACATCCCGGCTTGCAAAAGAAAGAAGGCGGGCTACCTTACGGGATGAAGCGTTCCGCTTCGTCCGAACAATTTTCCGAAAGGCATCCGATTTTATGTCCGACAGTGCATTCCTGATCCTGTTCCTGGCTTTTACCGCCATGATGGCCGTCGTTCCCTTCGTTTTCCGCCGTTTCGGGATCCCCATGGTCATTTCCCTGCTCATCGTCGGAATGCTTATCGGACCCACCGGACTGGATGTTATCGGCTTCTTTTCGCGCTCCCTCCGTTTCCTAGGTTCGGATCCCGCGGCGACGGCCGGATCGTTCACCTCGCTGGTCAATTCCCTGGGCGCCCTGGGACTTGTCTTCCTGATGACGCTGGCGGGAATGGAGGCGGATTTCAAGCTGATCCGGTCGGCGAGGAATCCGGTCATCTCCCTGAGTATCCTGACTTTTCTGGTGCCGGCGGTGACCGGCTACTTCGTTTATGCGTATTTCTGTCCGGACGATCTGCCCGGCAAACTTCTCTATGCATCTCTTTTCGCGTCGCACTCCGTGGGCATCGTATTCCCGGTCATCCGCGAGCTGAAGCTTTCCCAGTCCCGGTTCGGTGCGGCGGTTCTGATCTCCACGGTCATCACCGATATTTCCAGTATCATCCTTCTGGCGGTCTCCGTGCAGCTTTACCGGCAGAACATGCAGACTTCCCACATGATGGCCAGCGACACGCTTTCGATTTTCAACCACATCGATGGGTCGCTTCTCGGGAACAGCTTCACACCCGTCTTCCTGCTGATCGTTCTCGCCTATCTGGGGATTTCCATCTGGGTGACCAATAAAACGGGAAAGTTTCTTCTGCGGATCTTCCAGCCCGGCGAGGATATGCTCATCACGATCCTTCTGCTGGTCATCTTCTGCACGGTCCTGATCGGGGAGATCCTGGGAATCAACCTGGTGGTCGGCGCCTTTATTGCCGGGCTCGGTCTTTCCCGCGTGGTCCAGGGGGAGGATAAGATGCTGTTCCGCCGTTTCGAAAGCATCGGATACGGATTCCTCATTCCCTTCCTCTTCGTCTCCATCGGCATGAAAACCGATTTTTCCGCGTTTGCACAAGGCGGTAATTTCATCCTCATCCTGCTGACCGTGGGCGGGTTGGTGATTTCCAAAGTCGTTTCCGGATTCATCGCTATGAAGGTCACCGGATTCCGCAACCCGGAAGCCGTGGTGGCCGGACTTATGACCGTGCCTCAGCTTTCCGCGACTCTGGCGGCGGCGGCCATCGGCAAGGACCTGGGAATGCTTTCCGCCCAGTTCTTCAACTCCATCATTATCCTCTCGGTCATCACCACGATCCCCGTGCCCTCCATCGTCCGGTTCCTGGTCAAACGCTTCCGGATCGATGAATACGTGCGCAAGGAGGAAGCGACGGATCAGCCAATTGTGCGCGAACCGTTGGTGGTCCAGGACGAGGAACTGCTTTGAGACGCCTGTTTGAGCACCCTCCATCGAATCGGAAAGGTTTTTCATGGAACTGCAGGGCGGGATCCTCACCGCACATTCCGGTCCTTTTCTGAGGAAAGTCCTTCATGGGAGTTGATTTCTTCGCTCCGCTGCTGTATATTTACCGTTGTCAGATCCCGGGATAAGGAATCTGTACGAAAATTGAGGGTGATCCGATGCTTTTGAGATATGTTATGCTGTTCGCCTGTCTGCTGGCGATCCCTTCGCTGCAGGGTGCCGTTTTTTATCGGGGCAGTTCCACCTCCGGTTCCGCCGTATACAACTATCCTCCGTCCGAAAAGCGTCTTTATCGGGGCAGTTCCACCTCCGGCAGCGCCATATTCACGTACGAACCGGGGAACACGCCTAGGATCTACCGTGGAAGTTCCACGTCCGGAGAAACGGCATACTGTTTCGAATACAGCGGCTCCCTGATCCGGATGTACCATGGATCTTCCACCTCCGGATCGGCCTGCTATGTCTGGGAGCACGGATCGACGCCCAGGATCTACCGGGGCAGCAGTACATCGGGGTCGGCCGCCTACACGCTGGAATATCAGGGGCCGCTTCTCCGTATTTACCGGGGAAACGGAACTTCCGGGTCGGCCATCGCGGTCGTTGAACAATGGGATGAAATGCCGAAACCGATGCTGATGTTTGTTGTGATCCTTCTCGGCGAATAAAGATCATGGCGGCGGCATTCACCAAAGGTTGCAAGATATTGAAAAATGAGCGTAAGTAATCAGAATTTGAATCTGTATGCGGTCGTCATGGCCGGAGGGAAGGGCGAGCGCTTCTGGCCCGCGGGTCGGGCTTCGCGTCCCAAGCAGCTTCTCTCCCTGACCGGAGGAAAGACCATGATCGAAGAGACGGTTTTCCGTCTTTTCCCGCTGATCCCTCCGGAACGGGTCTTCGTCATTACCAACCGGCTTTACGTCGGGGAGATCCGGAATGTCCTGCCGATCCCGCCGGAAAATGTGATCGGCGAACCGGAAGGACGGGATACGGCCCCCTGTGCCGCCCTGGCCGCCGCGCTTGTCCGCCGGAAGGATCCCGAAGGGACCATGATCCTGCTTCCCGCGGATCATCTGATCCGTCCCGCGAAGGCGTTTCAGGAGACCCTGATCTCAGCCGCGGCGGAAGCGCAGAAAGGAGTTCTGGTAACGCTGGGGATCCCGCCCGTATTTGCGGCCACAGGATACGGTTATCTTCATCTGGGCGAATCATTTGCACCCGGTTTTCACCGTGTTCTGGAATTCCGGGAAAAACCGGATGCGGAAACGGCGGAACAGTTTCTGCGGACCGGGGAGTACCGTTGGAACAGCGGTATCTTTATCTGGCGCGCCGATGTCATTTCCAGGGAGTTCCGCCGTCACGCTCCCGATCTGGGCGAAAAACTGGACCTCTGGGCCTCGGGCGGCGATTTCACAAAGGATTTCGCCGAATGCCGGAAGATCTCCATCGATTACGCCGTCATGGAAAAATCCGACTGCGTGATCGCGGGCGATGCCCCCTTCGAGTGGAACGACATCGGCAGCTGGAACTCCCTCCGGACTGTCCTCCCCTGTGACAAGAACGGCAACGCCGTAAGCGGCAACGCCGTGCTGATGGAATCCTCCGGGAACGTGGTGTTCTCCGAAGACGACACGCTGATCGGCGTTATCGGCATGAAGGACACGGCCGTGATAAAATCGGGCGACGGCGTGCTGGTTTGTCCGCTCTCCTGCGAGCAGAAAGTGAAACAGCTTCTTCAAATGCTGAAGAAGGAGTACAAATAAGACGGAATTCAGGTCCTTCCGGACTGTCGGCCCTGCCTTCCGGCAAATCGAAAAAAAAGAGGTGTGCCGTGTTCAGAACAACTTGCAGCGCAGATAGTTTTCGGCGTCATGTTCCGGTTCTCGCTCTTCTCCTCCTTCTCGCATTTGCCGGAATGCTGGGGGCGCAGGATGTCTCCGGGGCCGTGGATTATTCGCAGCCGGATAACTGGGCGATCCGCGATTCGGGGCAGACCGGAGACTGGGATATTTTCTATATCTGTCCGACTTTGACGTCTTCTCTCAAGACGCCTCTGATGGACTGGGCGGATCCGAAAACGGAAAAGAAGGTGCGCGCCTTCGCCGAGGCCCAGACCCGGGGGATCTTCCAGTCGGACGCCCGGATCTTCGCGCCGTTCGTACGGCAGCTGGAATACACCCGCTGCGACATGGCGCTGAAGGACAACAGGATCCCGCCGGAACAGACGGAGTTGAAGCACGGGATCCGGGACACGCTGGATGCCTTCGACTGGTACCTTCGGAATGTGAATGGCGGACGTCCCTTCATCCTGCTGGGACACAGTCAGGGGGCCGTCGATCTCTACTGCCTGCTGAAGAACCGCCGCGACGTCTCCCCGGAAAAAGGGTTCGTTGCCGCCTATCTCATCGGGCTCCCCCGCGTCACGGAGACGGCCTTTGCGCGGGACTTCAGCGGACGGGCCGTCAAGCCGGCGAAAGGGGCGGAGGATCTGGGCGTGGTCGTGGTATGGAACACCCAGGCGCCCGGTGCGAAAAATCCGTTTTTCACGTGCCCGGGCACTCTGTGCATCAATCCGCTGAACTGGCGGACCGATTCGGAACCGGCCGGCCCGGAAGCGAATCTGGGCGCTGTCTTCTACGATTACCGGACCGGGAAGACCGAGCGGACCGCGCATTTCTGCGGCGCCGTGATCGATCCGGCAAAGGGCGCGCTGATCGTGGATCTGCCCGTCCGGAGCCGATTTGACGCAAAAGGCTTTATGGGCGTCGGGGTATTCCACATGAACGACATCTGGTTCTTTGCGGAAAATCTCCGTGCCAATGCGAATCTGCGGATCCGGGCCTGGCGTCAGACGCATGGAAAAGGGCAGACGGAGAAAACCGAACCCTGACAGAATAACGGACAAACTTTTTATCAACAACAGCTTCCGGAGAAAAAATCATGATCCCGATCCAGGAAATGGCCCGCCGGGCCGCTGCCGCCTCCCAGATACTTAAAACCGTTTCCGGCGCCTGCCGGGCGGATGCTCTCAAACGCATGGCCGGCGCGCTGATCCGGGTGAAAGACGAGGTCATGGCCGCCAATGCGGAGGATTTGAAGGCGGCGCCGGATCTTTCGGAACCCATGAAAAAACGGCTGCGGATCACGGATAAAATCTTCGATTACATGGTGAACCGTCTCCGCGAGGCCGCCGCCTTGCCCGATCCCGTGGGCCGTGTGCTGGAAGGGCGCGTCATGCCTTCCGGGCTTCGGGTCGAGAAGATCGCCGTCCCCATCGGTGTCGTTGCCATGATCTATGAAGCAAGACCCAATGTCACGACCGATGCGGCCGCCGTGGCGCTGAAAAGCGGCAATACGGTCATCCTCAAAGGCGGTTCGGAATCTCTGCGGACCAATCGCGTGCTGGCCGGGGCCATGCGGTCCGCCGCCGTGGAAGCGGGTCTCCCGGAAGATGCGGTTCAGCTTCTGGACAGCGCGGATCACAAAGCGGTCCGGGAGCTTCTCCGGCAGGAGGAATTCATCGATCTGATCATTCCGCGCGGAGGGAAGAGCCTGATCCGGGCCGTATCGGAAGGGACGCGGATCCCCGTGCTCAAGCACTACGACGGGATCTGCCATCTCTACATTGCCGAAGATGCGGATCCGGATATGGCCGTCTCCCTGACGGTCAATTCAAAATGCCAGCGGGTGGAAGTCTGCAACGCCCTGGAAACCCTTCTGGCGGATGCGGCGTCTGCCACCCGGATCCTGCCGCTGGTGGCCGAGGCTCTGAAAAAACAGGGCGTGGAGCTCCGGGGCTGTCCCGAAACTCGGGCCATCCTGCCCGACTGTCTCCCCGCAACGGAGCAGGACTGGGATACCGAATATCTGGCGCCGATCCTCTCCATCCGGATCGTGCACGGGATCGAGGAAGCCATGGCGCACATCGCCCGACACGGTTCGGGGCATACCGACGGGATCATAACCTCATCTCTGGAGCTTTCCCGCCGGTTCATCGCAGGCGTGGATTCCGCCTCCGTCCTCGTCAATGCCTCCACCCGGCTTTCCGGCGGCGGCGACTACGGACTGGGCGCCGTGGTCGGGATCAGTACCGACCGCCTGCACGCCCGGGGACCCGTGGGGCCGGCCGAGCTGTGCACCTATAAATGGGTTGCCGTGGGGAACGGTCAGCTCCGCGCCTGAAGACCTCCGAAAACGCCGGAAAACGTTTTTTGTTCAGCGTTTTGTGCCGACCGTGCGCCCCTGATCGTCCCGCAGCGTCGTGGCGCCGGAGGGATCCTGTGTCGTTGTTCCGACGGTCCGTCCGTTCGCGTCCCGCCAGGTGGACGTGTTGCCGTTGATGGTTTCCGTCCTCACGACCCGGCCCTGCGCGTCCCGATAGACCGCCTGATTGCCCTGTACGGTTTTTGTTCCGAGGGTCCGGCCCTGCGCATCCCGGCAGGTGGTGATATTGCCGTTGGTGATGGTCGTGGCGGTGGTCCGGCCCTGCGCATCCCGGTAGACCGACGTGTTGCCCATTTTCGTTTCGGTTCCGATCGTTCGGCCCTGACTGTCCCGGAAGGTCGCGGTGTCGTTCGCTTCGAGTGCGAGGGCGAGAAGGGAGACGGCGCCTGCCGTCAGAAGAACTTTTACGTGTTTCATGATGCATGCACCTTCGATTGGGCGTTTTCTTTCGGACGCCAGGTTATGATTTTCAGGGAACGGGGCGGGATCGTCTGTTTCCCGGCCGGTTCCGGCAGGGTGATCTCCACCGCTTCGCCGCGCGGATTCCTCACGTGGATCTCGCAATCTCCGTCTTCGTTGAAACGGTAGGCTTCGAGAAGCGCCGGACGGATCTGTACGGGCGGCAGATCCCGGACGGGATACAGGTCCCGGCCCGGCTCGTGGGCCGTGATCTCGCAGGATTCGGCATTGACGAGCCGCGCCGCGGCCATTCCGGGCAGCTCCTCCGGGGAGACGGGTCCGAGTTCCGCCAGCCAGAGACGGCGTTCGGAAACACCCTGTTCCGTCCATCCGTAATAGTCGTCGGGCGGGAAGGGTGCATGATCCGCGTAGAGGATCGGACGGGCCAGCGTAATGCGGAGCATGTTGTCCGCGTGGTCGCAGGAGTGTATATCCGGAGCGTAGACGGCGAAGGATGCGGACTCCGAGCACGCGGCGCACCAGTCGATCATGGAGTATTCGCCGCTTCCGGGATATCTGGAGCAGAGTTTCCCGTGACGCCAGTCGCAGGAGATCACCTCGTCGTAACTGCTTCCGGTCAGGCGCCGGCTGGCGGTGACGCCGCTGCCCGTGAGGAATTCGGGCTTCTGCAGTCCGTGGCGGCACACGAGCTTCAGCGCGCACTTGATCTCATGCCAGTCCAGACGGATCCGGACGCCCGTTTCGGGGATCCCGGCATAGCGGATCAGATCGAGCGTGATGCCGGATTCGCCGTATTTCCATTCCGACCGCAGGATGCTGCAGACGGGGCCGTTCACATACTCCTCCGTCCGGATCCGTTCCGCCCGTCCCGAGAGCGAGCTGAATTTTTCCAGTCCGAAACCCCAGCTGTGGGTGTCATCGAAATACACCTCGAAGGACAGTTTGTCCAGGAGCGCCCGCTGGACTGCAAATCCCAGGGCGGGATACTCCTTTTCCGCGTACGCATAGGCGAAAGAGCGGGAGGACCAGGCAGGTAGCTTCACCACTGCGGTCAGCACACCCCAGGCCATGCCGGCGGGGCCGAACGTCGAGGGCGGGGGCAGGATCTGCAGCGGATACTCCTTTCCCGATTCATCCCTGAGCGCGTTGAAGTAACGGCCCGTTCCGTTGGGATCGGCAAAACCCGTATGCGCAAGGATGGCGTTATGCTCTTCCGGATGCGGATTCCGGCACAGCACGCCGCCCTGTCCCATGAACCGGGTATCCAGCGCGGCACCCCGGCGGTGCATTTCCCGGTCGATCAGGCGGTCCGCCGTGCTTTCCACGCCGCCGAGTCCGGGGAAGACATCGCGTTCGTAAACCGGCCTTGTGGAGGTGCCCGGCAGAGAATCGTGAAAATGGAAGAAGAGAAGGTCCTTCCAGGCGGAATCCAGTTCCGCGGCCGGGACACCCAGTTTCTCCGCCGCGATCAGGCGCCGGGTCGCCCGCGCGATCTTCCGCTTGACCTCGTGGCAGCTGGTATAGCAGCCGCGGAAGACCGGTCCGAGTTCGCCTGTGACCGTCGGCAGCGGCAGATCCGCCACGTCCCGGAAATACTCCTGGAGCGTCGAAAAGACAATATCGTATTTCTCCCTCGCTTCCTGAAGCCAGCGCAGCTGGATGCGGGAGAGTCCGCCTCCGTGGTCGCCCACCCCGAAAAACATCGCCTGCCGTTCCAGCGGACTTTTCACATGTTCCTGAAGAAAATCATCGAGCCAGGCGAGGGTGACTCCGCCGGTCCCGTAGGAGGAGTTGATCCGGAGCACGGTCACGCCGGACCCGTCGTCCGCCTTCCACGTGAAAAGCGGGGGAAGATCGTGCATCCGGAGACAGACATAATGGGTGAATCCCGTTTCCTTCAGGATTTTCGGCAGATCCGCGCCATGTCCGAACGAGTCCACGCAGTACGCCGTTGTCACTTCGACTCCGAATTTGCGCCGGAAATACTCTTTGCCGTGCAGGGCCTGCCGGACCAGCGTCTCCGGACGGGCGATCACCGCGTCGGACTGCACTTCCCAGCCGCCCGTGATTTCCCAGCGTCCCTGCTCGACCAATGCGGCGATTTTCCGGAAAAGACCCGGATCCGTCTCTTCGATCCAGCGGTACTGCGCGGCGGTGGAACAGGTGAATTTCAGCTCGGGGATCTCGTCCATCATCCGGACGACGGAGTGCACGGTGTTGATCCATGCGCTCCGTCCGCAGCTCAGGTTCCAGAGCCATACGGGATCCAGATGGGAATTGCAGATGATATACAGTTTTTTCATTTGTGCGTGACCGTTCTTTTATAAGAGAAAAATCAGAATGTTACGGTGACAGGCGGACGGCTGAAGGAATTGAAGACGGCCGTGGCGTCTTTGAAGTACAGAACCTGCGTGTTCCCGTCGTCCGGACTGTACATTTTCTTCAGATTGGGATAGGCGTC
Source organism: Lentisphaeria bacterium (assembly GCA_017615635.1). Classification (GTDB taxonomy): domain Bacteria; phylum Verrucomicrobiota; class Lentisphaeria; order Victivallales; family UBA1829; genus RGIG8244. Next base: position 55,875 of record JAFZZR010000099.1, on the reverse strand, counting down.
CAGCATGGCGGCCTTGGGCTCGCGCCGGTCGTCGTCCACCAGTGTCCCGGAGAGCCGGAGCCACGTGGACCCGTCGAAGGCGCAGAGTTCCACTTTTCCGTTTTTCGCGATCTGATGGGATACGTTCTTTTTCTTCCCCGTCTGAATGTACAGCTTCCCCTCGAACAGCATCACGGTGCCGAAGGGACGCACCCGGGGCTGATCCCCGTCCACTGTGGCCAGATAGTACACGCCCGTTTTCTTCAGAAAGGCGCAGACGTCCTCCACCGTTTTCGGTTCCGGGGCCGACGCGGCGTCGTCCGCGGAGAGATTTCCCATGCCGCAGAAGCAGAGACTGCCGAGCGCGAGAAACGAGGCGATCGTTTTTTTCAGATTCATGATTTGTGAACTCCTTCCGTAATTGTTCAGACTCCGTTTTTTCGCTGACTTCAAGTCTAATATAGCATGCTTTTTCCCGATTCCAAAGAAAAATCGGAAACGGAACCCTTCCGAATGCTGAATTCTTGCAAAAATCGTACGGCGAGTGTATAGTACGGAAACGGCCCCCGGCCGCAAAAATACAGGAGAGTTTTCATGAGCGACGAATTGATCCAGTATCCGGACAAAGTTTCCATCGAACGGCAAAAAACCATAACGGGCGCCTTCCGGTTCCGTCCGGACGTCCCCTTCGAAGAGTGGAAGAAATCGGCCCGCGCCGATCTGATGGACCGCCTGGGCCTCACCCGAAAATTCTTTGCGGAGCGCGTGCCTCTTTCGCCGAAAATCCTGTGGCAGCGCAAAGTGGAAAACGGGACCGTCACCAAGATGACGCTGCAGGCCGAAAAGGGATACTCTTTCCCCATTTATCTTTGCATCCCCGAAGGGCAGGGGCCGTTCCCCGTCTGGATCTGTGTGCAGGGACACGGAACGGGCATGCATGTATCGCTGAAAGTGAAATGGCAGGACGAGACCACGCCCCGGACCGAGACCGGAGACCGTGATCTGGCTCTGCAGTGTCTGGAAAAGGGGTATGCGGCGATCTGCATCGAACAGCGCGCATTCGGCGAGAACAGCGTGAATTCGGACCGTACGCCGGGATGCGCGATCCAGGCTCCCCATGCGTTCATGTTCGGCGAAACGCTGATCGGAAACCGTGTTTTCGATATCGACCGGGCCATCGATTTCATTTATACCCGATCCGACCTGCGGAAGGATCTGATCGGCGTGACCGGCAATTCCGGAGGCGGCACCGCGTCCATCTATTCCGGCGCGATTCTGGACCGGCTTACTCACGTCATGCCGTCCTGCTGCTTCTCCACCTATCGCGATTCGATCCTGGCCGTTCCGCATTGTCACTGCAACTACTTCCCCGGTATGCTGGAATGGGGCGACATGGGAGATCTGGCGGCCCTGTGTGCTCCGAAATACCTGGTGATCATCAACGGCAGGGACGACACGATCTTCCCCCTGGGCCCCGCAGAGGAGGAGTTCCGCCGGGCGCAGGAGGCCTATCGGGCCGCCGGTTGTCCGGACCGCTGCCGTCTGGTGGTCGGAAATGGCGGCCACCGGTTCTACAAGGCCGATGCCTGGTCGGCCATGGATCTGTTTTTGAAATCGTAAGACGTTCGAACGGATTTAGAAACGAAAAGAGCCATGTCGGGAAGCGAGTCTCCCGCACGGCTCTTTCCTTTGTCTCCGCGGACTGCTCCGCCTTTCTCTTACTCCCAGGGGAAGTTCCGGAACGGCGGTTTCCCTTCGACGAAGCTCGGAAGCAGGTCGGCCAGCAGGTTCCAGGACGCGAATTTATCCGCATACAGCGGTTCGCCGGTTTCCGCATCCATATTCTCCCGCATGAATCCGTATTTTTCGATGCCGGCGGCCAGGGCACGGATCAGCCGTTCCGTCACCAGCCGTGCCTCGTCCCTGTATCCGTACCGGAGAAGTCCGAGGATCGCCTGATAATTCTGGACGACCCAGACGGGTCCCTGCCAGTTTGAATTGGTGAGCCGGGCCGGATTGCCGAACCGGGGCGGATTGCCCCATACGGCGTTGTTGTAGTATTCGCTGGACCGGGAAAGACTGCGGAATCCGTAATCGCTGAGGAAGTGCTTCGGATCCATAAGATATCCGCGCACCATCCGTTCGGCGCGCTCCGGAGACGCAAGCCCGGCATACAGGACCGGGATGGCCACTCCGCTCAGAAAACTGTATTTCCCCACTCCGTCGGGGCGCCCGCGGAACAGAGCCAGCTGAACCGCTCCGGACTGTGTATTGTAATTCCCGTAGAAGCCGTACTCTTCATCCCAGAGACAGGCATTGACCGCTTCGGCCAGCGCGGCGGCACGCGGTTCGTTTTCGCCCGCGGGGAGCCCGAGCCGGTCCGCCAGATACTTCATGGCTTTGCATTCCAGATACAGATAGGCGTTCAGGTCGGCCGCCAGCATGGTATTGATGGGATAGAGCGTGCCGGAAATTTCATTGTCGATCCCCGACATGTATGTTTCCGGCCAGCAGCAGAGCCCTTTTTCCCAGTGCATGGCCTGATAGTAGTAGTTCAGATAGGCCGTGAACTTCGGAAAAAGCCCCCGCACAAAATCTTCCTCGCCCCCCAGGGAAAGATAAACAGCCGCATTCTGCGCAAGAAACGGCTGCGCATGAAACGCCAGACGCGTCGGTCCCCTGTCGTTGTAGATGTTCGGAATATAGCCGTCCTCCCTCTGACTGGAGAGCATATTCGTCAGATAGTTCTTCAGCTCTTCGATTTTCCCGTCCGCGGCAAAACGCAGCGTCATGAAATGATCGTCCCATCCGTAGACGCCCGCGTAGCAGGCGCCCCAGGTGACGGTCAGAAAGGGCGCGCGAAGACATCCCGTAGGTTCCCGGCGGATCTTCGGCATGATCTCCACGATATGGTCGTGGACCGTCCGGAAGGCTTTTTCGAAAGAGTCGTTCGTCCTGTTCGGGGAAGAAGTTGCGGATTCCATATTCATCATGCGGAGATTCTCCCGTTGGTATCATACTTTTTTGAGGAATGGAGAAAACATATCACGCAAGATGCCAAAGTCAAGAGCCCCGCTCTCTTTTTATCCGAAGATATTCCCGTTCCGCCGTTTGCTTTTTTCACGCATAGGGGGTATACTACGTTACAGGATCGACAACAATATGCAGGGAGGTCGAATGCCGTTCCTCAGATCATGGCGCAGAGTGATGTTTTCTCTTCTGTTCGCAACGCTGATGCTCAGCGGCGTTCTGCGCGGACTGCCGCCTGACGATGCGTCCGTAAATCTCTCCTACGGCATCCCCAGTCCTCCGGATCAGCTCCTCTCCCGCAGGGGATTCTCCATCGGATACGGCAAAAAGGAAAGACAGGCCATCTGGGTCTGCTACATATTGACCGCGGAGACACTGGAGCTGCCCCGGGTGGCGCGGTCCAACATGTTCCGTCCGGATCCTCTGGTGGAAAACCCTGTGTATCCCCGGGACTACCGGAAGACCGGCTACGACAAGGGCCATCTGGCGCCGGCGGCGGATTTCACGTATTCGGAGGAGACTATGCGGAACAGCTTTTATATGAGCAATATATCGCCGCAGATGCCGGGCTGCAACCGGGGTATCTGGAAACGGCTGGAGCAGCAGGTGCGGAACTGGGCCCGGAAGGAAGGGCGGATCTGCGTTATCACCGGCCCGATCTTTTCGGCGGACGACAGATTCCTGAAAGATACGGGGATCCGGATCCCGCAGTCCTTTTACAAGGTCGTTCTGGATACGACGCCTCCGGAAAAGATGATCGGCTTCATCATTCCGAACGAGACCACGAAAAAAAGACTGGGCAGCTTCATCGTGACCGTGGACGAAGTGGAAAAGCGGACCGGCTGCGATTTCTTCAGCGGTCTGCCCGACGAGCAGGAACAGAAGCTGGAATCTTCCGCGGATCCGGCGGACTGGGGTTTATAACAGACCCGGACCGCCGGACCGGAAGGCGGCCGCCTCTTCAGTACGAAATGGTCAGGCCGTCGTATGCCACTTGGATCCCGTACGGATTGTAATGTGCTTCCAGCTCCGCGTGGGTGGCCTGTCCGTTGTGGGAGAAGTGATTGATGAAGTACTTTGTGGAATCCGTGACGCTGCCCATCTTTTCCAGCCGGGCCTTTGTCTCCAGAACGAATTTCCCGCTCATGTGGCCCCGTTCGTTGTCCTTGAGACCTCCGGTGCAGTCGGAAATAACCAGATCGAACTTGAACTTCTTCTCTTCCAGGAACTGCCAGGCTTCTTCCCGGAGGAAACCCGTGTCGTTGGCGATCAGAGCCCGGGAAGATCCGTCGCGGATCACGAAGATCTGCGGCAGTTCACCTGGCATTCCGATCTGATGGTCGGCGGGGACAGGCAGGAATTCCATATTCTCCTCTTCCAGAATGACGGGCTTATATGCTTCCAGCGTGACCAGGTTCAGCCGAAAACGTGTGTAATCGCCGTTGAAATAGGGAAACGGTTTGCTCCAGAAAAACTTCTGCAGTTTATGGATAATTCCGGCATTCCCGTAAATGTTCAGGATGTTGTCTTCCTCCACCTTGGAGAATCCGGGCATCCGGTAGGAAAGCAGGTCCGGAACGCAGTGATCTTCATGGCTGTGCGTGATGAAGAGATGCTTCAGCCGTTCGGAATGAAGCTGATACCGATACTCCTGCGACAGCGTGTCCGGCCCGAAATCCACGCGGACCGCGTCGCTCAGCTTGTATGCGGTGCGCAGACGGATGTCCTTGCCGCCGTTTTTCCACGCTTCGCGGCAGACGCGGCAGTTGCAGAAAATGGCGGGAATGCCTTCCGCCGCCGCACTTCCCAGAACCTGAATTTCAGCCATGATTGATCTTCTCCTGTTTTTTCCTTCTTCCGGTACATGAAAAAGACCCGGCATCTGCCGGGCCCGTTTTCGTCTCCGTTACAGTAGCACGTGTCTCCGATTATTCAAGCATCCGTCCGCGAAAAAAACACCGGATCCGGGTCACTTCGGCGGGAGCGCGAGACTCTTCTCCAGTTCCGGGGAAAGGAGTCCCTCGGGAACGGGCGCGGTTTCCTGGACGGTGCAGATCTCCAGCTCCCAGTTCTGCTTGTCTCTGTTCAGATAACCCCGGGATCGTAGAATGAGTACCGAGTGTTTGGAGATTTTCCAGCGCATCTCCAGCAGTCCGTACTTCGGCGCATAATAGACTTCCCGCACGGAAGGCTGCGTGTTCCGGACATAGCGGCACTGCTCCGGTGTCAGACGCTTTTTCACGGATTCCGAATGGACCGCGAATTCCTGTCCGGCGTTGATGAGAGTAATGAGTTCGCTCCGCGTCAGCTTGTCGTTCGGGCCGGGCGTGTAGGAGGGATCCAGTTCGGGCTTGCCGTCGCTTGCGCAGGAGAGGAGGGCGGATCCGGTCAGAAGTGCGGATGCAAGGAGGAGAAAATATCGGCAGAGAACGGAAAAGGGAGCAGCTTTTTTCATATCTTCGGTTCCTCGTGTTGATGGCTTGGCACGCAAATCGTCCGGATGGCGCCCGACGGCCCGTCCGAAGCATTGCGGTCCGTTAATATCACCTGCGATTCGTGGAAATACAAATCAAAATCCTTTCTTTTTTCCGGATTTTCGGAAAATCATCAGAATGCCAGGCTTTCCTTCTGTCCGATCCCCGCCAGATGGGCGGTCTCGTTCCAGCTGAGCATCTGCCAGGAGCCCTCATGGTAGCGGAACCGGCTGATCCCCGCATTGACGGGCTGGGGGATCAGGCACCCGGGATCGATCACGCCCGCAATATGCCGGTAGACGGCGCGCAGGGTCCCGCCGTGCGTGACGAGCAGAATGCGCGCCCCCGGATTTTCCAGCCGGAGCCGGTCCAGACTGTTCGCCACCCGGGCGAAAAATTCGTTCCGGGATTCGCCGCCGGGGACCGGGATGTCGTCGGTTATGTCGTGCCGGAAGGACCGGATGACTTCCGGGAACTCGTTCTTGAGTTCATCGTGAGGCCGTCCTTCCAGCTCGCCCAGATGCCATTCCCGCAGATCCGGCAGGGGAACGGGCTCCATCTTCAGCGCTTCGCCGATGATCCGTGCCGTTTCAAGTGCCCGGGACAGATCGCTGGTATAAAAAAGGTCGAAGGTTTCCTGCTTCAGCCGTTCCGCCGCGATCCGCGCCTGGGCGCGTCCGATTTCGTCCAGCGGGGTATCCAGATGCCCCTGAAGAACGCCCGAAAGATTGGCGCCGGTCTGACCGTGTCGGACTGCCGTGAATACTGTATCGCGAGATGGATCCATAAAAACAAAGCTTTCCTGCGAATCGTGCTGTGCGTACCGGATCTTCTTCTCCGGCGCTCCGGTAATATACTCCGGATGCGGGCTCTTTTCAAACGGATGAGGTGCGGGCGCATCGCCGTGGGAACATTTTCACCGGTGCGTTGTCTATTCTGCCCGGAAGATTCATCGTAATGAAACACAATCAGAAAATGGAGGCGATTATCATGAATCAGGAAGAACTGCGGGATCTCCAGTCGAAAATCGCGGATGCCGCCGCATTTATCCGCCCGCTCCGGACGGAAGTCAACCGGTTCCTGGCCGGACAGGAAAAACTGCTGGACCGTATGCTTCTGGCGCTGATTGCAGACGGACATGTTCTTCTGGAAGGTGTCCCCGGCCTGGCCAAGACTCTGCTGGTGAAAACGCTGGCGCAGGCGCTCGACGGAACGTTTTCGAGGATCCAGTTTACGCCGGACCTTCTGCCTTCGGACGTGACGGGTACCATGATTTACAATCAGAACGACCACACGTTCCAGCTGAAGGAAGGGCCGGTTTTCGCCAATCTGGTTCTGGCCGACGAGATCAACCGCGCGCCGGCAAAAGTTCAGAGTGCCCTTCTGGAGTGCATGCAGGAACGTCAGGCCACCATCTCCGGCGAGACCCGGAAAATGCCTTCGCCCTTCCTTGTCCTGGCCACGCAGAACCCCATCGAGCAGGAGGGAACCTATCCGCTTCCCGAGGCACAGGTGGACCGCTTTATGTTCAAACTGCAGGTCGGATATCCCGCCCGCGATGCGGAAAAAACGGTCATCGAGCGCATGGCCCATCCTCAGCTCGACGTGCGGGCCATGCCCGTGGCAAAGCTGGAAGAGATCGTCCAGGCGCGCGGCTGGGTCGATAAAGTCTATGCCGACGACAAGATCCTGGAATACATCCTGGATATCGTCATTGCCACGCGGCCCGGATATGCCGGATCCCTTTCCGGTCGTCAGCAGGGCGTGCGTCTGGGCAATCTGTCGGAACTGATCCAATTCGGCGCTTCGCCCCGGGCCGGCATCGCCCTGACTCTGGCCGCCAAGGGCCTGGCCTTCCTGGAGGGCCGCTGCTATGTGGTCCCGCAGGATGTGAAGGATGTCGCGCCGGATGTGCTCCGTCACAGAATCGTTCCCAGCTATGAGGCCGAGGCCGAAAACGTGACTCCGGACAACCTGATCCAGACCATCCTCGATGAACTTAGAACGCCGTAACCCGGCAGGGGGGAACGGGTCATGCAGACCAGAGAACTGATCGCCCGGGTGCGGAAGATCGAGATCCGGACCCGGAAAACGGTCGAGGACATCATAGGCGGCGCCTATCACAGCATGTTCAAAGGCCGGGGTATCGAGTTCAGCGAAGTCCGGGCCTACGCACCGGAGGACGACGTGCGCGATATCGACTGGAATGTCACGGCGCGGACGGGGACCGCTCACATCAAGAAGTATGTGGAGGAGCGGGAGCTGACCGTGCTCCTCGCCGTGGACGTCTCCTCCTCCATGCGCTTCGGATCCGGCGAAGAGACCAAGGCGGAAACCGCCGCCTCGGCCGCCGCGCTCCTGGCTTTCAGCGCCATCCGGAACCATGACAAGGTGGGACTGATCCTCTTTTCCGATAAGATCGAATTCTTCCTCCCGCCGCGCGCCGGACGCCGTCACGTTCTGCGGATCCTCCGGGAACTGGTGGCACGGGAGCCCGAGCCGAACCGGAAAACGGATCTGGCCTGTCCCCTGGAATTCATCTCCCGCGCCCAGAAGAAGCGGGCCGTCGTATTCCTCATCGGCGATTTCGCGGAAAGCGGCGATTTCGAACGCAGTCTGAAACTGCTGAACCGGAAACACGATGCCGCCGTCTTCCGCGTGCATGACCCCTTCGAGGAAAAACTTGCTCTCGCCCGGATGCATCTGAATTTGAGAGACTCCGAAACCGGACGGCTCTTCTCCGCCGGAGCTCCCTCCGCAAAATATGCTGCGGCGCAGCTTTCGCTCCGGAAAAAGACCGAGGAGACATTCCGCCGGATCGGCGTGGATATGGTGGATCTGACCACCGGAGAGGACATCGTCCGGCCGCTTATCGGCTTCTTCCGGAGCCGGAGACACCACAGGGGAAGGAGCTGAGCAATGAAGAACGGAGAACGCAGAAGATCCCATACTTTCTTCCGGATCCTTTTTTATGCCGTGCTGGGTGTCTTCATCCTGTCGCTCCTGGCCGGCGCCGTCTGCCTCATCGAGTATGTCCGGATCTCTAAAAATCCGCCCCCCCCGGTCCTGATTCAGCCTGCCGGATTTCCCGGCGGCGACAAGGTCGCTCTGGGATCGCCCGCCCTCTGCACGGTCGTGGTCCGGGCTCCCTGGGGATCGCTCCCGCAGAAGCCCGATCTGACGCCCGGCGACGGCGTCCAGCTGATCTCCGATCCGGTCTGCCGGTCCGGGAAGATCACCTGGGGCGCCACGGACTGGACTCTTGAATTTCCGCTGCAGCCTTATCGGACGGGCGAGACGGGGAAGGGGACGCTCCGGTTTTCGGTGCGCGGGCCGGACGGGAATCTCACCATGTTCGAAGAGGAGATCCCGGCGCTGGACGTGAGCGAGATCGATACGGGCGATAACGCGGACGAGCTTCTTACCGCCGGGGAAATCGCGGAAAAGGAGAAGAAGCATCCTATCCTTCTTTTCGTGATCGGAGGCGCGGTCCTGATCCTTCTGGCCGTCCTGGCCGTCTTCCTGTTCCGGCGGCGCGGAAAGAATGCCGCTCCCGCCATGAGCCTGCGCGACATCGCCCTGGACGCCATCCGCCAGCTTCGGCAGCGGGTGGAGCAGAGCCGGGAATCCGCCGCCGCGGCAATGGCGGAGCTTACGGACATCGTCCGGCACTTTCTGGAAGAGCAGTATCACCTCCGTGCGGAACGGCAGACGACCGGCGAGTTCCTCCGGGAGCTGAACCGGGCGGATTCCCCTGTGACGGAGTCGGACCGGAAGTTCCTCCGGAGCTTTCTGGAAGCCGCCGATATGGTTAAATTTGCCCGGTTTACCGCGGATTCGGATATCTTCGAAAATGCGGCGTTTCGGGCGGAAAAGCTGATTGCCGGGCCCGGCCCGGATCCGCTGGAAGGGGGAGAGAAGAGATCATGACTGCGTTTCCTTTCGAGTTCGAATATCCCTGGCTCCTTCTTCTGCTGATCCCGTACGCGGCGATCCTGTTTTTCGCCTGGCGCCGGAAGGAGCCGTCTCTCACCGTGCCTTCGCTTCTGCCGTTCCGTCTGGCGGAAGGCGAGGAGGACAGACCGCGTGCGGATCTGCGGAAACTTTTTGTCTTTCTCGCTTTTGCCGCGGCGGGCGTTTTCCTGATCGCCGGACTGGCCAGACCCCGGAAAGGTCTGGAGACGATCCGGGCGAAATCGGATGGGATCGATATCGTTCTGGCCGTGGACCTCTCCGGCAGCATGTCGGCCATCGATGTCCCGCAGCATTACTCCCGAGCCCAGACGGAAGACGCCCTGCGCAAGGAAAAGCTCAAAAACCGGCTGGAGGCTTCGAAACAGGCGATCGCCCGGTTCATCGAATCCAGACCCGGGGACAGGATCGGCCTCATCGCCTTTGCGGACCGCCCCTATGTGATCTGTCCGCCCACGCTGGATCATGCTTTCCTGCTGGCCAACCTCTTCCGGATGCAGCCCCAGATGATCGGCGACGGCACCGGAATCGCCGGGCCCATCGCCAGCGCGGTCAACCGCCTGAAGGACATGGATTCCAAGAGCCGCATCGTCGTGTTGTTCACCGACGGCGCCAACACGGTTCCCATGCAGATCACCCCGGAGGAGGCGGCGAAGCTGGCGGATACGTTCAAGGTCACCATCTATACCGTGGGCATCGGTTCCGGCAATGCGTATGTGCCGTCGCCTTTCGGATACGAGCCCTATCCGGAACAGTTCGATGAAAAGCTGCTTCGCGAGATCGCTTCCATCACCGGCGGAAAATACTATCACGCGGCCGACGGGGACGGCATGACGCAGGCTATGCGGGCCATCGACAAGCTGGAAAAAACCGGCGCAGAACAGCCCGCCATGACTGTCTGGAAGGAGTATTATCCCACAATGGCCTGGTGCGCCGCGGGATTCATGCTTCTGGGACTGGCTCTCCGCAGCACGGTCTGCTGGCGTTTCCCGTAAAAAGCTGTTGACTCGACTTCCCGGCGGACAAGGCCCGGATCCTTATGGGCGATATGCACCTGGGGCGGAGATTACTGCCAGGAGATATTCGGCTTGACCTGGCGCTGTGCGCAGTCGGTCAGGTACAGATTGATCAGCGTCTGATACGGCAGATTCATCTGCTCGGAAAGCTGCTTGAAATACGAAACAGCCGTCGGATCCAGACGAATGGTCACTGCCGTTTTCTTCTGTCTCACATAGGGATTCTTGATCCCCTTTGAAAAATCATACTCTCTGCGCATGTTTATTTCCTCCCGTTGTAAGTGGCTGTTTCTTTTCTGGTCGCTTTCCTCGCGGAAATGATTCGGATCTGCCCCTCGTTCTCCCTGTAACAGTGGCAGACCACCAAAATCCGCAAGGCTGAACTCATTCCCAGCATGATAAACCGGTCTTCCTCCTCGGAATGATCGGGATCATAAATCTGCAGGGCATCATAATCTTCAAAAACCGTCGAGGCTTCCTGGAAGCTGACGCCGTGCTTGCGAAGATTCAGTTCAGCCTTGCTTTCATCCCAAACAAAATCCATTGACACCATCCGGAGTTATTTTGTTCAACTGTAAATATAGCATACATACAGAACATTGCAAATTATTTCGAATAGAAAAGAGTTTTTTCAATGCTCAGGCGCAACGCGTCTTACGGCAGGAAGGGTTCCGCCGAAGGGGGAATACGGCCGTCCATCGTATCCGCAGCACGGTCTGCTGGCGTTTCCCGTAAAAATCCGGACCGGTCCGGTTGCATAACGGCGAATCCGGGCTATATTGAACGGAAGAGACTTTTCCGTATTTACCGTCCTTTTTACCCGGGGAATGTGAACATGAAGAATCTGTTGTCCGATACCGTATCCGTCTCGTCCCGCCTTCCGTTCGATCAGGGGGAGCCCCATATCAACGGCCCCTCTGTCTTCGGTCTGACTCCCGGCAAGATCTGCTTCTATGTGTTCCCCGTCCGCGGGGAAGCGCCCGTTCGTTTTCAGGCGGAAGGGCGCCTGCCGGATGGGATCACGCTCGATCCCGTTTCCGGACAGCTGACCGGGAAGACTTCGGAAGAGGGCGATTATCCGCTCCGGATCCGCGCCGTCAACCGGCACGGCGCGGACGAAAAGGATTTTATTCTGAAGGTGCATCCGGGCATGACCGGATTGTCTCCGCTTCTGGGCTGGAGTTCGTGGAACGCCATGGACCGCTGGCTGAATCAGGAAAAAATTCTGAAGCAGGCGCACTATATAAAACAGCTGGGGCTGGCGGCCCGCGGCTATGCCTATGTGAATCTCGATTCCGGCTGGCAGGGCGGCAAACGCCGTCTGGATACGCTGGCGCTGATCCCCAACGAGCGCTTTCCGGATATGGGCGCCATGGTGAAGGAGATCCATTCGCTCGGGCTGAAGGCGGGAATTTATTCCACGCCCATGGTGATCGCCTGGGGATCCAATCCGGAAGAGCTTTTCCGCGGCAGCACGGACTATCCGATCGATCTTTCCCTCTGGATGCAGACCGACGAACGGGGCTACGCCAAGGGCATCGGCAAAAACGGAAATTTCGGAGGCATCGGCATAAACGGACGGGAAAAGGAAGACGCCGCGCAGTGGGCTCAGTGGGGATTCGATTATCTCAAATATGACTGGCCGGAGTGCGATCTGGAACACGTTCGCCGGATGAAGGAGGCTCTCCTTGCCACCGAACGCGATTTCGTTTATTCTCTGACCACTCACTGTCCCCCGCAGATGGCCGACGAATATAAAAAGTATGCCAATATGTTCCGCGACAACAACGACAATCTCACCTGCTGGGATTCCATTCAGGCCACGCTGCGCACCTCCGACGCCTGGCTGCCCCATACCGGACCCGGCGCCTGGTACGATCTGGATATGCTGGCTCTGGGACCGGTCCATCCCTACGCATTCAAATCCGAACTGACACGCGACGAAATGATCTTCTGCTTCTCCGCATGGACTCTCCTTTCCAGTCCCGTTCAGCTCAGCTGCAATTTCGAGCAGATCGACGAATTCACGCTGGACCTCTTCTCCAACGAGGATATGCTCGCCGTCAATCAGGATGTTTCCGGCCGCACCGTCATGATCCGCAATGAGACCGATTATGACAACAACGGCAATGTGATCCGGGAGATCCGCATCTACCGCAAACCTCTGGCCGGCGGCCGGGCCGCCTACGGATTTTTCAACCTGTCCGACTCCGCCCAGCTTCTGGAGTTCCGTCTGCCGGACGAAACTCTTCTGTACGATCCCTGGCAGCGGCGGGACATCGGCCGGAGCGCGGAACTGAAAATGAATCTTCCCCGCCACGGGGCCCGGATCCTGATCGGAAAATAACGGGTGTGCCTGCCTCGTCCTGCCGTATCCCGCCGGTGGCTTAACTGTCTTTTCGTGTGCATGTTTCGTTCAACTGACAAAAGAAATGATTATCCGCGATTTTCCAAAATTCTTCTGGACAATCTTTTCTCCCGTCAGTGAGGTGCCGGTCCGGTGGATCGGCGGGGGACCAGGTGCGTGGACAAAACCTCTCGCGGCAGCGCTGTCTTGCCGTTGGATTCGATATAGGCGGTTATCGCAGCCGCAGCGCGGAGCCCCGCTTCCCGGCAGGGGTGTGTCACTGAGGTCATTTCCGGAATGGTCAGACGGCAGAAATCCGTGTCGTCGAATCCGGCAACAGACAGATCTTCCGGGACCCTCATGCCTGATCGGACGGCGCGGTGCATGGCGCCCAGCGCCAGCTCGTCGTTGACCCCGATCACCGCCGTGATACCGGGCTCCCGACGCAGAAGCTCCTCCAGCATGGCCCCCGCATTCTCTCCCGGTTCAACGGAAAATTTCGTATCGGACACCACCCATTTATCCATACCGGTGATTCCCGCTTCCGCCAGTGTTTCTCTGTAGCCTTTGAGCCGCTGAATATGGTTGAGGCTGTCCGGCCACCGCAGCAGGAATCCGATTTTACGGTGTCCAAGATCCAGAAGATGACGGGTCAGTTCGACCGCGCCGGAATAGGCGTCGTTATCGATACAGCCGATCCCGGGGATTCCGGAATCGCTGTCGATTTCCATAACCGGCAGACCGCTGGCGACCAGCTGCGGCAGCTGTCCGGAAAAATACATCGGCTGGATCAGGATGACGCCCGAGCATTGCTGTTCCCGCACGGCTTCGAGAATGGAACTGTCGCTCTCCGGATTGAGGACGATGGTATTGACCCGGAACGTATGTCTGGAAAAATACTCGTAGATCCCGGTCAGGACCCGGCTGGTATAGCCGGAGATGCCGCTTCTGGAACTCACCACTGTGGCAATCTGCGGCTGATGCCGCTGCGGGTAGTTCAGCTTGAAATCGTATTTCCGCACAAGCTCCAGTACCGCACTCCGGGTCGCCTCGCCCACCCCGGCACGATTATTGAGGACGCGGGAGATCGTGGAGGGGGAGACCCCCAGTTCCCCGGCCATGGTGAGAATACTGACTTTTCCTGCTCTTCGCGCCATAAAGAAGACTTCCTGTTCCGTATCGATCAGATTGCAGGTAAAATACTCTCGAAACGGATTTTTTCAACAAAAAATGTCGGGGAGTCTTGAAATTTGCGCAACATATTGTATATTAGCTGAGGATTATTTTGCGCAAGATAATTTTCCGCAACCGAACGAGGCTGAAAATGAAGGTGATACCGTGGACGTCTCCCTGGCGGCTGAAATACACGCCGCAGGACGGACAGCCCGTCGAGATCCCGGCACGGGTGCCCGGCAACGTCCTTGCCGACATCGTCCGCGCCGGAAAGGCGGAGGATCCGTTCAATGGAGAAAACGCCCTGGCGTTCCGTCCGTTCGAATACTTGGACTTTGAATATACCAGTACTTTTGCCACACCTGATTTTGCCGACGGCGAACGCGTGGAGTTGGTGTTCGGCGGAGTGGACACCATAGCAGAGTACATATTGGACGGAGAACGGATAGCTCAGAGCCGCAATATGTTCGTGGAACAGCGGCTTGACATTACCGCATATACTGCGCCCGGCAGAACGCATACACTGAAAGTCCTTCTCCAGTCCCCGGTGAACTATGCACGGCGTTTTCGCGTTCCCGCCCATGCCCGGGCGCAGGACTACAACTACGAAGCTCTCTATCTGCGGAAAGCCCGGCACAGTTTTGGATGGGACATCCTGCCTCGTCTGCCCGGCGCCGGGCTGTGGCGTCCTGTACGGATCGAGATCAATTCGCCTACGGACTGGGAAGAGCTTTATCTCCGGACGATTCAGATCCTGCCGGAGGGAGCGCTTTTTTATCTCAACTGGAGCCTCCGGACCGACGAGGCGGAGCTGGATGACTTTTCGGCGGAGCTTGTACTCACATGCGGCGAACAGCGCTTCACGCACCGATTCACGCCTCGTTTCGTCTGCGGCAAAACCTACTTTTTCCTGCCGGATCCGAAACTCTGGTGGCCGGCAGGAAGCGGCGATGCGCCTCTTTACGAAGCGGAGTTGACACTATTTCTGCGGGGACGGTGTGCAGCAGTCCGGAAATTCCATACCGCCGTACGCACGATCACGCTGGATTACCGGGAGAAAGCACAGGGGGCAGCGGAGGACCGGTTCGACTTCATTGTCAACGGGCGGAAAATCTACATACGAGGCATCAATCACGTACCGGTGAACGCGCTGCACGGCGAAAACGCGGACCGGCGGTTCGAGGCTCTGGAGGCCGCGCGGGAACTGCACTGCAATATGGTGCGGATCTGGGGCGGCGGTGTATATGAGGATGACGATTTCTACGACTGGTGCGACCGGCATGGCATGATGGTCTGGCAGGATTTCATGTTTGCCTGCGAATGTCCCCCTCACGATGATTGGTTCCTGCATGAAGTCGCAGAAGAGGCCGCATCCATCCTGAAAAAACTTCGCAATCATCCGTCTCTGGCCCTGCTGTGCGGCGACAACGAATGCGATGTGATCCACAGGAGCAGCTCGCCGTACCTGCCGCCCTCGCACAATGCCGTTACGCGCCGGATCCTTCCGGAGGCCGTGGGAGAATATGCGCCGGAAACCGCATACATCCCCAGCTCGCCTTTCCTCAGCGATGAGGTATGGCGGGCTTCCGGACGATTCCTGCCGCCGGAACTTCATCCCTGGGGCGACCGCTACGACTGGAAATCGGATTACTATCATGATTCCTTCCGCTGCGCATTCATCAGTGAAGTGGGATACCCTGGCATGAATCCGCTCTCCTCCCTGAAACGGTACCTGCCGGAAAGCGCCTTGTCCGTCTCGGCTGTACGGGACAATGTCTCTGCCTGGCACGTTCATGCCACGGCTCCCTTTAATGCGGAACATCCCTCGTTCTCTTTCCGGGTCCCGCTGCTGCTGAAACTGGCGGAACGGTCGTTCGGCGGGACTCCGGAGACTTTCGGGGAACTGATCGAGAAATCGCAGATCGTTCACGCCGAAGCCATGAAGACGTTTGTGGAAATGTTCCGCATCCATCGC
The DNA here is from genome assembly GCA_017615635.1 of Lentisphaeria bacterium. Taxonomy (GTDB): domain Bacteria; phylum Verrucomicrobiota; class Lentisphaeria; order Victivallales; family UBA1829; genus RGIG8244. The sequence goes on along the minus strand of JAFZZR010000099.1, from coordinate 39,909 downwards.
GGTTCAAAAGGCGGACTGATGCTTTGGAATCTGCTGGACGGCTGGCCGCAATGCTCGGAGGCGCTCATCGATTTCTATATGGAGCGCAAAAAGGCGTTCGATTATGTCAAACGCGCCCAGCAGGAGCTCTGTCTGATTCTGCCGGAGCCTGTCAGCTGGCGGGCGGTCCCGGTCATGGTCAATGACCGCGGCGATGCAGCCGCCGGATCCTGGCGTGTGCTCGATCTGGCCTCCGGCGAAGTGCTGGCGGAAGGCGGATACTCTGTCCCCTCCGGCGGAAGCTGTGAACTCAAATGGTTCGATCACCGCCCGAAGTCCATGCAGATCCTTCTGCTGGAATGGGATGACGGCAGAGAGACGTATTACAATCACGCACTGCTGGGTACTGCGCCGTACGATTTCGACGCATACCGCCGGTGCATGGAGAATTTCACGCGATACACGGAAGAGGCACAAAACAAGAGAAAGGAAACAACATGAAAGACAGGTCCAAGAGTTTTACCCTGATCGAGTTGCTCGTGGTTATTGCGATCATCGCCATCCTTGCCGGAATGCTGCTCCCCGCATTGGGCTCGGTCAAGTCCCAGGCGCAGGCCACGGCCTGCCAATCCAATCTCAAGCAGCTGGGACTTTCGTTTACCATGTACAATGACGCAAACGACGATTATTACCCCAATGGTTGGACAACGATCAACGGCCAAAATGTGCCCTGGGCGTGTATTCTGATGTATGGCGGACAACTGCCCGAAGTCGATGAAAAAGCCAATGTGCTGCTTTGTTCTGCCAACATCTACAACCATTATTATCCGGAATACAATAGAACGCTTTCGGGAAAAACCTTTCTGGCCAATTACGTATACAACACAGCCTTCTCGCCGAAAGATTTCAAAGCGGCCAGCAATCACAACGATCCGCTGGTGAAATTACGCGCAGGCAAACTCTATTCCGCCAGCAGAATCGGTCTGCTCACGGAAGGCGGAAACTATTCGTACACAGCCAACGATATCACGGATACCGCTTATTCTTTCTGGGGCTCTAAATTCAAGAACACGGATCAGTATTTTATTCCGAACTATCCGCACAAAAGGAATGTCAATGTCCTTTTTGCCGACGGACATGTGGAAAGCGCAGATGATTCCCGCACCACGCTGTTGTACAATCAGCAAGGGCAGATGTGGTTCAACATAAAATAATCCATGTAACGTCAATACCTGATGGTGAAAAAAAATGAAAATCCGCATCTTTCCGACTATGATATTCGCCGCAATAGGGATGCTGACGGTCGTCTTTCCGGCTCATGCGGCGGAGAACGGCAACCTGGCGCCCAATCCCGGACTGATCTTTGCCGACGGCAAGCTCGACGGCTGGGAAATCGGTACGGCGGCAAACTTCATGCAGCCGCTGGCGAATGGCGGATTCTCGGTAAAGCTGCCCGCCCAGACCACGATCGCTCTGATCAGCCGGGAGATCGTTCTCAATCAGGAGAAGCCCGTGACTTTGCGCTACGGCGTTACCTTTCAGGGAAAATGCTTCCCCGTCTCCTATCATCACGGGCTGGTACTGGATCAGGTAGTCTACATGGACGGGACCACCGAAGGCTGGAGTGCCACGCATTTCATCTTCCGCTTTCAGTCGGGTGCCTGGAGCCGGGAAGCCACTTCCTGGCTGCCGCCGAAACCGGTAAAGAGTCTGCGGCTGTACTTTATTTTCAATGAGACGGCGGAAGCCGATTTTGCCCTGAAAGATGTGTTTCTGCGTCAGGATCCGCAGGCGTTCAGCACCGCCAATGCCGAACTGAATTTCGATTCGACTCCGACCAATCTGGTCTCCAACGGCAACTTCGAGATCATCAATGCGGGCGAGCCTAAAAACTGGATCCCCTTTTTCGAGACGCATCCGCTGAATATGTCGCTGAAGGCGCAGCTCGACATGGCGCTGGACAGCTCGGTCCGGCACTCCGGCGAGTACAGCATACGGCTGAGCGGCAGCCGGGATTCCATTGCCGGGATCGAAAGCACCGTGACCTCCATCATCGACTATACCAGGGAATTCACCTTCTCGGGATGGATCAAGGCGCAGAACGCCACCGGCAATACGTTTCTGGAAGTTAAATTCCTGCGTTCCTGGGCCCCCTGCGGCATCGGCAGCGAGGCGGGCAACGATCTGAACAGGGTTTACAACCGTGCGGATACGGTCGGCGTCTACCGCACGGCTGTCACGGCGGGTACGCACGACTGGAAGAAATTCGATGTCACGATGAAACCGCCGGCGGGTGCCAATCTGGTAACGTTCCGGGTATACAGTATCAACAATCGCGGCACGATCTGGATCGATGATCTGGAATTCGATGGATTCGGCAATGCGCCGCTGGAAATTCTGGCAAGTCAGCTGGGATATCCGGCGAGCGGCAGTAAAAAGGTGTTCATCCGGAGCCGCGAGCCCCTGAACGGGACTTTTGAACTTCTGGATGAAGCCGGCAGAACTGTTTTCTCCGGGCCGCTTTCCGACCGCGGATCTGATATCTGGCAATGCAGCAATTACGAGGCGGATTTCACCCCGTACACCGCCCCGGGTGTCTATACGTTCCGGCTTTTGAGTTCCTCCGGTCCGTTCGAGAGCAGGCCGTTCGCCATTCGAAACGATTTCTATGAATCCATTGTGGAGTCCAGCCGCGATTTCATGTTCCATATGCGGTGCGGATTCGACATTCCCGGCTTCCATCCGGCCTGCCATCTTGACGACGGTCAGCTGCGCAGCAAAACCAATCTGCTCGCAGGCGGAAAAGTCACCGGACATCATGATGTTTCGGGCGGCTGGCATGACGCAGGCGATTTCGACAAATATCCGGGGGCTGCGGCCAAGCCGGTCGTTTTTTTCTCACGGCTGGGCAAACGACTGAAATCGCGGACACTTCTGAACGAGGCGGAATGGGGCGCCAGATGGATGAATAAACTCGCCGACCCGAACGGCCGAATCTATTACAAGGTGGAACGTCTGGCGGAAAACGGACAGGTCATCATCGACCTTTGTCCTCCGGAAAGCGAAACGGATAACATCCCCGGCACGGCGGACGACCGGGTCACGGTCGGCACGGGTCATGATATTTTCGTGCCGTGGAGTCTGGCGGAATACGCGCTTGCCTGCGGCGATCCGGAAGAACGGGAGAAATACCTGAAGACCTCCATGCTGATCTATGAGGACTTCCTCAAGTCGCCCTTCCTCCGGTCGGCCCGGTTCAGCCATCAAATGGGCCCCGTGCTGGTACAGTGCATGATGACGTATTACCGTCTGACCGGAGACCGGAAATATCTTGAAGAGTTAAAGCCGCATTTGAACGCCATCCTGGATGAGGTCGATTCCCGTATCCGGGAAAAACACTGGAGCGGCATTTCCGAAATGCATTACTATCTGTGGAGCTGGGCGATCATACCGTTGGAATATGCCGCATCGTTTCCGGAGGAGCCTCTGGCGGAACGGGTCCGGACAGTGCTGAAGCCGCTTGTCGAAGAGATTTTCAAAAATCTGGACGGGGCGCCGCTGAGGACCGTGGAGCTGACAAACTGGCCTTACCCGAAAATGTCCGCCACACATCTTTCTCTGCAGAATCTCGCCATAGCCACGCTGATGGCCCGGGCGTCGATCGTTTTCGACCGGAAGGAGTATCTGGTCCAGGCGCAGAACAATTTCCACTTCATCACCGGGATCAATGATCTGGGCGCCAGTCAGATTTCCGGTTTCGGACATAAAACGGTGGCCACCTGGATCGCCCTGAACGCCATTCCGGGCCATGCCGACGGCACGGTGCTGAAGGGCGCGGTCCTCAAAGGCATTTCATGCGGTACCGGCAGCCGCAGGATTCTCCCTGCCTACCTCAGCGGAGGGAAAGCGGATTATGCAGTTGACCATCCGGCGAACTATCCGGCCATGATGATTGCCGGGGATTTCCCGATGGCCGGTTCGATCGGCTGTCAGGAGGTCTGGGAGTCGGTCAACGGAGAGGCTCTGCGGGCGATCGAAGCCATTCTTTCCGCGGAAGAGCACTTCAAAAAAAAGGAAGTCACCCATGAATGACATCGCGGAACGGCTGACGAAGTATCTCTTCCGGGAGGATCCGGAGGTCGAATTCCGGATCACTTCCGGGATCGAGGCGAACCGGAAAGGGTTTGCGAATCTGAAACTCTTCCGGAACGGGAAGAAGATTTCCCGTGCGGAGGTGGTATGCCGTCAGAAGAGCCACCAGTTCCGTTTCGGTGCCAACTGCTTCATTCTGGATCAGTTTCCTTCCGGAGAGGAGAATGCCGCCTACCGGGAACGGTTCGCCTCGCTCTTCAATTTCGCCACGGTCCCGTTCTTCTGGTCCGACCTGGAGCCGGAACAGGGGAAGCCCCGTTTTGCCAAAGATTCCCCTAATATCTACCGCAGACCCGCGCCCGATCTCTGCGTGGAGTTCTGCAAGGCGCACGGGATCGGCATGAAAGGGCACTGTCTTCTCTGGCAGACCACCATGCCGAAGTGGGCCTCAAGTGACCGGAAAATTCTGGCGGAACAGATCGAAAAGCGTTTCCGGGAGATCGGCGAACGGTATTCCTCCGACATTCGGGTGTGGGATGTGGTCAACGAGATCAACTCCTATCAGGACGGCTGGATGTACAACTTGCTGAATCAGGACATGCCGGAAAACCATTATGAGCTGGCCTTCAAGCTGGCGGAAAAGTATTTTCCCGGCTGTGAACTGCTCCACAATGACAGTTTCTGGCCCCAGAGACAGTGTTACTCCATGCCTCTCCTGCTTACCGAAAACCTGCGGAACAGGGGATGCAAAATCGATGGGATCGGCACGTTCCTCCACCAGGCCTGGAATTCAAAAACCGATTTCGAGGCCATGATGCGGCCCGCTCACGCCGTCACGCTCAACGCCATGCGGAAACTCCGGGCACTGGACGCCCTGGGCAGACTCGGGATCCCCGTCAACATCTCCGAGCTGACCATCAACGGATACCTGGGAGACGACTATCAGGAAAAGGTGCTGGAAAGGCTTTACCGGCTTTTCTTCTCCCATCCCGCCGTCAACGGCATTTTCTACTGGAATCTGGTGGACGACTGTGCCTACATCGGAGTCGCCTGCAATGAAAACGAGGCGAAGGGCGGACTTCTGCGGAGGGATTTCTCTTGCAAACCCGCCTGGGACACGCTGGAACGGCTCATCAAAAAGGAATGGCATACGGAAGAAACGCTGGCGTACAACGGGGAAAAAGTCAACAAGTTCCACGGCTTCTACGGGACTTATGAACTGGAGATCCGCACGGACTTCGGAACCTTCCGCCGGGAAATTTCTCTCAGCAAAGATTCCGAGAACCGTTTTGAAATCGAGTTGAATAACGAGGAGAACTGAATCCCATGCTCCTCCGCGAGCACAACTGCTTTTACGAGATCCTCCCTCAGCCGGAGAAGATCACTCCGGCGGAGGGCTCGTTCGAAATGAACGCCCCGGTGGCGGTCGATGCACCCGGTCAATACGCATTTCAGGCGGAACGGCTGAAAAAGGCCATGGCGTATTTTGATATGACAAACGGACCGGGCAGTCAGATCATCCGGCTTGCCGAAGACCCTTCGCTGCCCGCCGACGGCTGGAAAATCAGCGTTGCGCCGCAGGAAATCACGCTCCGGGCGTCGAACCACGCCGGCATGAGTTACGCAGCGGCGGCGCTGATCCAGATGCTGGCGGTGGCGACGTCAGCCGGGAAAGGCCGGTTTCTCGCCATGACCTGCGGTACAGCCGAAGCTGTGCCCCGATTTCCCTGGCGGGGTTTCATGCTGGATTCGGCGCGTCATTTCCGCAGCCGGGAGACGATTATCAAACTTCTGCGGATCATGGCGCACTTCCGCTGCAATGTCTTTCACTGGCATCTGACCGACAACGAAGGCTGGCGTCTCCCTTCGCACGTCGCACCGGAACTCTCCGGCCGCGGCGAACTGCATGATGGCGCCTATTCGTATGAGGACATCGCCGAGATCCGGGAGGAGGCCCGGGCTCTCGACATACGGATCGTGCCCGAATTCGATCTGCCGGGACACAGCCGCCGTCTGATCCGGGTTCTGCCAGAAATGGGGTGCGCCTCCGGAGCGGGCGATGAAGTCTGCCTCGGAAAGAAGTGTGTGCGCGACAAAGTCGGAGAACTGCTGAACGAAGTGATGGAACTCTTTCCGGAAAGCACCGAGATCCACCTCGGCGGCGACGAAGCCGATTCCAAACACTGGGAGGCCTGTCCGGACTGTCAGAAGGCGCTCCTTGAGCGCGCCTTGAACTCGGTGCGGGAGCTGGAACACGAATTCGTGCTGTCATTGATCCGGCAGGTGCAGGATTCGGGACGTCAGGCTATCGTCTGGAATGATGCGGGCATTTATCCGGCCGACGTGATCGTGCAGATCTGGGTAGAAAAGAACCGTCTGGAAAACCTGAAAAACGGAAATCCGGTCATCATGTCCCCCTGCGGACGGTGTTACACCGACCGCCTGTTCGACTGGGAACTCCAGTTCGCGGAATTTCAGAATTATCTCGGCGTGCAGGACAACTATCTGTATGACCCTTATACCGGGCACGAAGATTTCCGAAGTCAGATCCTGGGCGTGGAATGCTGTTCGTGGGGCGAATATCTGCCCGAACGGCGGCTGCTCAACAAAATTTTGCCCCGACTGACCGCCTTGGCTGAAGTCTGTTGCGGCGATCCGCGTCAGAAGGAATGGACATCGTTTGTCCGGCGCGATGCCCGTCAGCGTGACGCGGGCTGCGAATTCATCTGGTAAAACGGTTATCTTTGCCGGGGAAACGCGATGCGGCTTTCCCGTTCGTATGCTGTCCCTCTATTGTTCTTACCATACAGTGGTACCTTGGATACCGGAAAAGCCTCTGCTGTCACGGGGGATATACGCGTGTCGCCGGCGATGCTGCATTCACCAGGCGGGAAGAAAAAGCGGGGGGACGAATGTGGGACGCATCGCTCCTCCTCACCCTCGGAAAATAACGGAAAAACGGGAAAAACAAGAGAAAGCAAAACCAGAAGAGAAGGGGTGTTGCGTCATTCAGTAAATCATTGCTCGCAAATGAGTAGCAAGAAAAAAGAAGGTGGTGGATCCTGACGGACTTGAACCGCCGACCAAGTGATTATGAGTTAGGCCGTTTTTTGTTATAAATACGCTCAATTTTTCCAAAAGGCATAGAAGTTATAGTATTCATTTTTTACGCATTGACTCTTTTGACGACAGATTCGCAACAAATCGCAAAGAATCTGTTCGAAAAGAGGATATGCAACTATGTCTCGTACCAGAAGATTGATTCGTGAAAAGGGGACTGGCACCATCGTCAAGTCCGGCAGCCATTTCTGTCTGAAACTTACAACAGGCGGGAAAACAAAGACCACCACTTTGCGCGGCAAAGACGACAAGCCCGTAACGACACGCAAAGATGCGGAGGCAGCTGCCGCACTTCTCCGTCCGGTACTCCGGGCGGAACAGAAGGAAGAGATCGCTCTTCACATTGCAAAAGCCAAAAAGCTGAGGCATGAAGGGTCAATCCCCATCCAGGAGATATGGCAGGTGTATCTGAAGCAGTACACCCGTCCGGATAGCGGGAAAGAGACTCTGAATGGGTATGAAGCCGCGCTTCGGCGTTTCATCAACTGGTTGGAGCGGGAACGGCCTGAAATCCAGCATGCCGCACAGATTACTCCAGATGAAGCTGGCAGCTACTTCTCTCATATATGGAATGAAAGGAAGGTCTCCGGCAGGACCTATAACTGTTACCGCCAAGCCCTGAAGCTGATCTTTTCCCATATCCTCGAACCGGCAGGACTGGAAGAAAACCCATTTGCACATATCACCGGAAAACCGACTGACACGGAGAGCCGTCTGGCATTTACGGAAGAACAGGTCAAGGCAATATTCGATGGTTTCAGGACAGGGTTCTTCTACAAAACAAAGGTCATGCGAATGGAAAAGGGCCGGAAACATGTCATGGTAGAGCGCACCTTGCAATATGAGCCGCTGTACAAAGATGAAATGCGCATATTGCTGATGCTCTGCTGCTGGACGGGCTGCCGAGGACAGGACGGCTGTCTGATGCGCTGGTCGAATGTCAATATGGAACAGGGGACGATAACCTATATCCCCCATAAGACCGCCAGAAAGACCAATAACCGGGCAGTATCGCTGCCATTGCATCCGGAACTGGCTGGCGCCCTCAAGGAAGCCTCCGCCTTCAAAAACAGAAACCGTCCGCATGAGGACTACATCATTCCCTCTGTCGCGGAGCGCTATAAACGGAACCACAGCGGTGTTCAGGGTGATGTCCAGAAGATTATCATGTGCGCCACCGGGCAGGACACCACTTCCTCTGAAGACAAGGGGCATCGGGCTCTTCGGGCGAATCTCTACAGTTTGCACAGCTTCCGGCACACGTTCGTCTCCTTCTGTGCCAATGCCGGAGTCCCGTTGGATGTTGTCGGCGCCATCGTCGGACATGGAAGCATTGCCATGACTCGGCACTATGCCCATATTTCTGACGAAGCAAAGGAAAAAGCGATAAAAAGGCTGCCCGTTTTTCAAGCACAAGGTGTTTCGCCGATAAACCGCGAAAAACTGGCGGCTGCAATCACAACCCTTCCGGATGACAAGCTCCATGCTATATTCGATATTATCCGGAAGGAGGGAGCGGGACTTACTCTTGATTCATGATTCTTGACGCGTCTTCATTTACGGTTGATGTATGGTAAAGAGACGATCCATACGGAACCAGAACAATGAAAACCATCTGAAAAAATAGAAAGGAACAGTTCAGATGAAGACGCATAATAAGAAGACCAACAACAAACACACATCAAATTACAAAACTCATGCTGGCTGTAGCGCACATGCTGAAAAGCAGGACCCCAGTCAGCATAAACCGGACACGGTTCGCACCCTGCAGCACAAGAAAGGAGAACAAGGTACTGCAACAGCTCCGCGTCTACAAGTCGGTCTGACTGATGCCAGATCCTTCACTGGCGGTCGGAACAAGGCCGCATTTTCAAACGGTCGGAGTGGCCTGTACGGGGTATATGATCCCTGGTTGGGCAAACATCCAATTCCGACTGTCAATGTTCCAAATCTGCTTGAGCAGATTGTTGCCGACACGAACTTTAATGCGGCCTTGGTAAAGGTCAATTCTGAACCCCGAAAGGCTGTAGGATGCGATCGCAAGACTGTCAGAGAGGTTTGTGTGCCGCTATTGAATGACCCGGAAGCCAGGGAAAAAATCCGGCAACGGATCCTGCAAGGGAAGTATGTGCCTCATGAGGTGCGTATTACTGAGATACCGAAGGCTAATGGGAAGAAACGTAAACTGGGAATCGCTACGGTTCTGGACCGGGTGGTACAAAACATGATCCTGCTGGCTGTCACTAAGAATACGCCGGAGGACACTTGGAGTGAGTACTCCTATGCATACCGGAAGAACCGTCGCGTGGCTGATGCGATTGCCGAAGTGGACAAGATCAGAGCCGAGGGATATAAGTTCGGAATCATACTGGACTTGAAAGCGTTCTTCGACAATGTTCCCCATGATAGACTTGTTGCAAAGATCTATAAGCATCTTGCAGCAGAAGCCTTGCAGATGGTTTCGAGGAAGGAGCCGGAAATGGCATCCCAGACATTCTCTTCGGTTACGTTTCTCCAAAAGAATGGGGTGTCGGTCGCCGCAGCTGATGTGACGGCTTGAATTTGGTTGTTCATATAGTGTCCTTTCTGGTGGGATTTCCACCGTTAATTTATCTTACTATACGATGTCTTTTCTCCAGCCGCGCTGTCCCCCCTGATATCTGAAAAAACGGATGGAGGGACAGCATGGATGGAGTGATTTGGTTAGTCGGTTACTCCACGGTATGCCAGATTGCGGACCTCTGCTTCATCAAACCGGACCTTGCGGGGTGAGATGTTGATTTGCGTCAGGCGTCCGCGCTTTACATAAGCCAGAAGTGTCGGACGACACACTTCCAGAATGCTCATGGCCTGTTTTGCATTGATCAGTTTACGCCGCATGATGGGGTGCTTGCAGGTGCGCATGATGTGGTCGTTCTGTTCTTTGGTTACGGTGTTGTCTCCGTCCAGGACGGTGCGAATGAGAGCAAGTGATGTCTCTTTCATAAGTTGTATCAACCTTTCCGAACGCGTGGGTTAAGAGAAGCGTTCTACCATTGCAGATGCGTAAAATGAAAAAGCGTTTTTTTCATTTCTGCTGTCTTTTTGAGGCGCATTCGGTCTTTCTACGATCTGTTCCGGACCGGTATGCCTTTATCTCATGGTGGCAGGAAAGGGGGTGATGCAGCGACAAACGCACTGCAAAAGCCCGGAATGCCGGGCCATCATCAGCGGTATAAGGGGTAGAAGAGGGTAAAGAAGGGTAAAGAGAAAGGGGGGGATGCCATGACGGCAGCAGCAATGATCGGGCCGGGGGGAATCCGCTGTCTGGAGACACGCGATTACCGGGAACCTGTTGTCCCGACTTGCAAAATCGGCGGGACGGGATATCTTATGCCGTCAGTGTCCGAGCCTTGAAAAACTTGTTATTCATTTGTTATTCATTTTGTCTCGGACAGTCGGAAAAGAACGCAAAGAGAGAGAAAAGGAGAGGAAGCCCGCGTAGAGAACTCAAGACGGGTCGTCAAAAGAGAAAATGAGGCTGAAACGATGAATGCTATGGGGATTTTGAGCTGGGAATAAATTGGTGGATCCTGACGGACTTGAACCGCCGACCAAGTGATTATGAGTCACCTGCTCTGACCGACTGAGCTAAGGATCCAGCCTGTCCGTAATATACAGCCTTTTCACATGAAGGCAAGCGCCGTCTCTAAAAAAATCGGCATCCTCCTGTTATTTCGTTATTCTTGTCGGGCCGCTCTTGAAATCAGCCTGTTTCATGCTACATTATCCGGCAGATTTCTCTCCTAGATCGGAGCATAGCGCAGCCTGGTAGCGCGATTGGTTTGGGACCAATAGGCCGAGGGTTCGAATCCCTCTGCTCCGACCATTTTTTTGCTGAGCAAAAATGGTCAATGAAGCCTGTCAAGGCTTCGCTTCATGCTTTGCGGCGGCGCCGCAAAGCGCTTCATGTGCCGAAGGCACGCTTCATAGCGCGAAGCGCTGCTTCATAACAAATTACTCGCCTAGGCAGATGAAGCATTGCTCCGCACAACAGGAATCTGCTTTGTTATCGGCGGGAGCAAGGTTATGGTGTGTATCCGGCGGCATTTATAATCGTCATGTCATCCGCTTCCTGATTTTGTCGGGGAAGTTGGCGATGACGATGGCCAGGCATCTGACTTTTTCTTCGGGTGTTAGTCTCCGGTAGACTTCCAATAATTGATCTTCCACGGACTTTGCAATAGGCTCTGCAGTGATTGATCCTGATAACTTGATCTGCGTATTCGGGAAAAGTTTATAGAGATTTCCGATCGTTATATTCTCCACCTGAAAGCGCCCCCGAAGATAGTCCGAAATCTGACTTTGCGTCATTCCCAGCTTTTCGGCCAGAGCAGTTTGCGATCCCGCCTTCCGGATCTCCGCCTCCAGCGCCTGCTTAAATTCATCTTGAGTCAACATTCTTATGTCCCGTTTAAGTATTTTTGCTTAAACTATCGCCGAAACGCGATAAATCAATAAAAAAACTTAAAAGTTTTCAGAAAAAGGCTTGAAAATCGTCTTTACGCGATTATATTCTACGCAACTTAACGATAAAATAATAGCGGTGAAGCGATGACCAAGTTGACGATCCAGAGACGGAAGATGGGCCTGCGGTTAAGGGAAGTCGGCGAGAGGCTGGGGATTACGGCGCAGACGGTCCAGCAGCAGGAAAAGCGCGGGATCCGGTCGTTGAGGACGGCTCGGCTGTACGCGGAAGCCCTCAGCTGTGATTGGAGAGATCTGATCGACGATTTCTCCCCGTGCATTCCCGCGGAAAAACAGTAAGGATGCAGAAGGACAAGGGAGTCTGTCATGAACGATCGGATCAGCGTGATCATCCCTGCCCATAATGCAGCTCCGTATCTGGACGAATGCCTGTGCTCGGTGGAGAATCAGACCTGGCGTGACCTGGAAATCATTCTGCTTGACGACGGCTCGACGGATGAAACCGATGCGATATGCAGGAAGCATGCGGAAATGGACCGGAGAATCTGGTATATCCGCTTCGACGATCAGCAGGGACAGGGAGCCAGACGGAATTACGGCATTGAAAATTCCTCCGGCGATTACGTAGCCTTTGTCGATGCCGATGACGTGATCCGGCGTGACATGCTGCAGATCCTGATGGGGGAAATATATGCGTATGATGCACAGATTGCCGTCTGCCGGCTCCAGACAGAGCCTGAATTCCGTGAGCAGAAGGATATCCGGGTACGTATTTTTGATGGAGAAGATGCGGCCCGATGTTTTCTGACGGATCCTTCCTTCGGTGCATTCTCCTGCAACAAAATCTTCAGAAAAGATATCCTTCAGAATACGGGAGAGTACCCGGTCGACATCTACTACGAAGATATCGTATTCATTCCTCAGGTGTGCGCCAACGCCGAGAAGGTCATTTACAGTGATCTGCCGCTGTATTTCTACAGGCAGCATCCGGCCAGCGTTACAAGAAGCGCATTTTCCCCTTTGAAAATGGATCAGGTCGAAGCATACGAAAGACTCCTTCCTATTCTTCTGAATAAATTCCCGAGGCTGGAAAACATTATTTACGAAAAAGCCTTTTTCGCCGTCATGGGGGTCTTCAACAATATGCAGGCTGACAGATACAAAAGCGAAACGTACCGGAGAACTCTTCTCACAAATGCCGGGAAATACCGGCGAAAAATATCCGTAACGCGGGCGGAAAACAAAAAAAGAGCTCTCGTTTTTTCTCTTGCCCTGTGTGCTCCCGGCATGTACGGCATGCTTCTGAGCCTTTTGTACAGGAGACTGCACAGATGACGCAGAAGAGCCCGTGTAAGAGGCATGTCAATGAACCCGTTGCGTAATAAGGAATTTCTGTTCGTATATGGTACCAGGCCGGAAGCGATCAAAATTGCACCGCTGGTCCGTTTTTTCCGGACGCAGGGGATTCCCTGCCGACTCTGCGACACGGGGCAGCAGAAAGATCTGACGGCACCGGTATTAAGCTGCTTTTCTCTTCGCAGTGATTTCGATTTGAAGGCAATGCGTCCGAATCAATCTCTGGCGGAACTGCAGGCCGGTCTTCTGATCTCTCTTCAAAATCTCCTGAACAGCTATGATTTCGATGGGGTCTTGGTTCAGGGAGACACCATGAGCGCATACACGGGCGCTCTTTCCGCCTTCTATCATAAAATACCGGTTTTTCATGTGGAGGCGGGCCTTCGGTCTTACGATCTTTTGGAGCCCTGGCCGGAAGAGGGCTTCAGACAAATGATCACACGGATGGCATCGCTGCATTTCGCCCCGACGGAATCCGCGGTTCTGGCGCTGGAGCGGGAACACATTGATCCAGCCTCCGTCATACTGACCGGCAATACCATTATCGATGCTCTGAAGATGATTGATTCTGACCGTCTTGGTCGGGCGGAACAGGAACTGATCCGGAAAGGGATCCTGAATCATGACAAAACCGTCCTTATTACCGTTCATCGGCGGGAGAATCACGGGGCGAGGATGAATTCGATCCTCTCCGCAATTTCCGTCATTGCGGAGAAACATTCCGATTGCCGCTTTGTTCTGCCGGTTCACCCGAATCCTGCCGTTCACGACCGTGTAACAGCTTGTCTGAATGGACGGAGTAATATCTGCCTTTGCGCGCCGATGGATTACGTATCGCTTCTTTCCGTTATCCGGCGATCCGCCCTGATCCTTACCGACAGCGGAGGTATTCAGGAGGAAGCTCCCTGCTTTGGTGTTCCGCTGCTGGTCCTGCGGGAAAAGACGGAGAGGATGGAGGGGATCGATGCCGGGTGTGCGGAACTTATCGGGACGGACGAAGAACGGATCGTTCAGAAGGCAGATGCGATTCTTTCAGGGAAAGCAGACCGGAGATTTCGCGCTGTGAATCCGTATGGGGATGGGCATGCCTCGGAGCGTATAGCAAAAGCAATTCTGAATTTTTACGGAAGACAAATAGGATGAATTTTCACCAGAGATATCTGAACGACGAATTTCAGTTCTTCTGGCGGAAGCTGGAAAGAAATGAGAATTTCACGCTGTGCCGGAGCGCAGATGGAGAATACGCCATCATGCGGGGGCGCAGTGTGACCGCCCAAGAGGGCTGGCAGTCACCCGATTCCATTTCTTCCCTGGGATATGCCCTGCGGGACAGTCTGATCATTGACGACCCGCGTTTTTTCTACGGGATATCCTGTCCCTGTTGCGACCGGGAGGCCTATTACTGGTACCGGACACATACGTCCGGCCACAATTTCACGTTTTCGAATATCTGGGTCAATGTCAATTACCCGCTTTTCAAAGAAAAGTTTTCCGAGCTGAAAAGGGACACCGTCCTGATCGCCAATTATCGTGCCGCGGGAAAACAAATCGGGAACCTGAATATTCTGAAACATTATCCGGTTTCGGATGACTGTATCGGGTTCTGGGAACACGATGCACTGGGACTTCTGACGCAGATAAAAAAAGATTTCGGGGATCGGAAAAACCTGCTGTTCGCCGTTTCCGCGGGACCGCTCTCCAATCCGATCATAGCCGATTTGTTTCGGAACAATCCGTATAACTGCTATATCGACTTCGGATCCTCCTTGGACGGCTTCTATCGTGAGGTGAAGACCCGTCCGTACATGATTCCGGGAAATACCTACGCGATCCGGAATTGCCAGATTGACGATGATCCTTCGTTCTGTTTAGATGTCAGCGTGGTTCTTACCGCGCATAAACGCCCGGAAATGCTGCGGGTGCAGCTCGATGCGCTGGAGCAGCAGAGTCTCAAGCCGAAGGAGATCCTGCTTTTTCAGGATGGTGTAACTGATGGCCCGCCCGTCCAGATCCCCGAGGAGATACTGAAACGGTTCGATAAATATGAGATCAGTCCGGAGAATGTAGGCGTCTGGGGGCGTTTCCTGTTTGCGGAACGGACCGCCGTATCCCCCTTTGTCTGCGTGTTCGATGACGACACTGTTCCGGGGAACCGCTGGCTGGAGAACTGCCACGCGGAAATGATGAAGCGCGAGGCACTGTATGGTGCTGTCGGCATTATGGCCCAAGACACAAAATCCTATCCACGGGGCGGATACTACCGGATCGGCTGGCCGCGGGACGGACATCTCCCGATTGCACAGGAAGTCGATTTCGTCGGGCACAGCTGGTTTTTCCGGAAAGAGTGGTTGAAGGATCTCTTCTCTGCTCCGGAATCCGTTCGCATAATGAAGCGTGCCGCCGAGGATATGTCGTTTTCCAGGCAGCTCCAGAAACGGGGAATCCCGACCATCGTCCCGCCGCATCCGGATAATACGCCGGAGCTATACGGTTCCACCCAGGAGATTGCCTATCAGACAGGAAATGACGAACACGGGATCTCCTCGAAACAGGAGAACCTGGACCGGATGAATCAGGCATTCAAAATTCTTCTTGACGACGGATGGATACTTCAGGTCCAGCAACACCCCATGTCCGTTTTCCTGCTGAAGGTCCGGTTGCGGATCACGCTGAACCCAACACTGAAAAAGCTGTATCGTTTCGGATATGAAACTTTGCGAAGCATATACCACTTTGGAAAACGCATTCTTCGGATAGTTTTGCGGAAAACGTGAGGAAGAGCAGTTGTCACTATGGAGATTATCCGGAGGAAATGAGTCTGTTGAAACAAGGAAGTGTGCGTGTCCATATTTCCCGCTTAAAGCAAATCCTTAAGGCGAGGATGACACTTGTGATGGAGCTGTTTGAGGATATTGCAGCAAGGAAATGGCTTCCCTGTGAAATCCACCAAGGCAGTATTCTGATGGTTGAACCTAATGCGCAACATGGCGAAATCCTCCCAGGCATCTTCTCCTGTCTGGAAAAAGCGGGCTGGCATGTCGATCTCTTCATCCGGCACAAAAACGACAAGGCGGATCCTTTTTGCCAATGCCCAAAAAAACCGGAGATATATCCCTGTTCGTCATTTTTGATGAAACGGAGGCTGAAAAGAAAAGAAATGAAAAAATACGAATATGTGTTTTTAACGACGGAACTTTTTTCCCGAGAGGGATTCGTTAATCAGTTTTACTGGGACTGGCTCGGCTTTATGCCCTCGGGTAACTGTGGCACATTGATCATGCTGCACTATACCGGTGAAGAAAATATGAAGAAAATCAGAAATATCATGAATGACAGAGTGCACGTGTTTTCCCTTCGTGAGCATCCGGAAATCCCCATGCTTTGTCCTGTCTTCTTCGGTTCTCATCCCTTGAAACGGGAACGGCGGGAAGGCACCAGGCGCATTTTGATCGCAGGCTGGAAGCCGCCGGATGTATGGAAAAAGTTCTATCAGGCGGCGAGAGAGTTTCTGTCGGCAAACCCAAGGACATGCCGTTTTTATATCGTGGGACGGCTTTATCCGCCGGAGATTCCGGAAGATTTGAGGGAAAGCATGGAATTCCTGTTTGATCTTCCGTTTCGCGATTTTTATCGTTTAACTTCGGAGATGGATTATATTCTGGCCATGCTGGACCCTTCTTCGGAGGAGCAGCGCCATTATCTCAGCGGAGTCACCAGCGGGATCCGGCAGTTATCCATCGGAATGAATGTCCCGTTGATTGTAGAGGAGAGATTTGCTGAAGAATATGGGTTCACCTGCCAAAATGCGGTCATATACCGGGAGAATATGCTGGATGGGCTGTTGAAGACAATTCAGCAAGATGAGCAGGAGTATGACAGAATCATTGAGGGACTTTCCCTGCTGGCAAACGATATAGACTTGCAATCATTAAGCAACTTCAAAGAAGTTATGCCCGCATCCAAAAGAATCAAGGAAAACACAAAACCGATGAAAGGATGAACAAGATGTTCCATTTTATGAACAAATTACTGATGCTGAACCCTGCATATCGTCAAAGAGAGCGGATTGCACAATATCTGATTGAGTTGAAAGGACAAAATAAAATGATCCTTGCCGCAATGCTTTTTGCTCGGTCGGACTGTAAAGACAAGACAACTGATTTTTTGTACGAAGACCAATTGTGCCGTTTTTTTCTCCCCTATGCTTGTTATGATGCAATTCAGAGTATCATCATAACGACAAACAGCTTTTATGAAATTGATCTGCTGCAGAAGGTTAGGTCGTACTTGAAAGAGGGAATGGTCTATGTTGATATTGGAGCGAATATCGGCAATCATACCGTTTTTTTCTCGAAAATCTGCAAAGCAAAACAGATTTATTCTTTCGAACCGCAGAAGGAAATATTCAGGATTCTTCAGAAAAATACTGAACTCAACCACTGTGAGGGAGTGACACTTTCTAATTTTGCACTGGGATGCAAAAAAGGAATGTTGTCCATCAATAATTTTGATCCGGAGAACTGGGGTGGGACCTCATTTATTCCGGATGATAATGGAAATACTCCCGTTGAGACATTCGATTCTTTGAATATCGGAAAAGTCGATTTCATAAAAATAGATGTAGAGGGAGCGGAAACAGATGTTCTTCTCGGTGCGGAAAAAACGATTTCAAGAGATAATCCCATTGTGTGGTGTGAAGCACTTGACAGTAAATCTTTGAAACGATTGATCCAGTTCTTCAAGAAACACCGGTATGTTTATCGGAAAATATCGGATACGAATTTCCTTTTTATTCCTGCGGATATCGAGTCTGATCATGTATGATTTTGTACTTTTCTGCAAAACGTTTCAGGGAGATATGGAACGTTTTGAAAAACTCTATGAGTCGATTCTTTGTCATAATTGAGATTCCTCGTT
This sequence comes from Lentisphaeria bacterium, assembly GCA_017615635.1. Classification (GTDB taxonomy): domain Bacteria; phylum Verrucomicrobiota; class Lentisphaeria; order Victivallales; family UBA1829; genus RGIG8244. The sequence goes on along the minus strand of JAFZZR010000099.1, from coordinate 21,978 downwards.
TATTCTCCACTATCTCCTTTTTCATTTTCTGCTTCGCCGGATCTGAGAAAAAGATTATGGGACGATTCTGAAGGAAGGTGGGAGGATCACGTCTTCCCCAGAATTATTAGCGGAGACGAGTAAACCCCGGATCTTTTTTCAAAAAATTCTTGATTTTTTCGGAAAGCGTGCTATTTTATGGGATTTCACACTCGTCCGGGCCGCAAATCAACCAACCGGCGGACCGGAAGAGAACACTTAAACAAAAAGGCCGACTTGCCGCACGGGCTTCAGGAACCCGCGGTTGAAAGGGCCGAAACGAAGGAAAGGGCAGAAAAATGCCGATCACAGTCAAAGACCTGTTGGAAGCCGGATGCCATTTTGGACATCAGACGAGACGCTGGAACCCGAAGATGAAGGACTTTGTCTACGGGGCGAAGAACGGAATCTCCATTATCGACCTCACGAAGACGATCCGTCAGATCGGCGAGGCCTGCAATTTTCTTCAGCGTGAAGTGATGGACGGCGCGCGGATCCTCTTTGTGGGGACCAAGCGTCAGGCGCAGCAGATCGTCAAGGAAACCGCGGAAGCCACCGGCATGTTCTACATGTCCGAGCGGTGGATGGGCGGCACCCTGACCAATATCGAGACCATCAAGAAATCCATCCGCAAGATGCGCGACATCGATGAGACCATCGGCGGCGACAATGCGGCCGGTCTCAAGAAGAACGAGATCGCCATCATGCAGCGCGCGGCGGTGAAACTGCATCGCGACCTGGACGGCATTGCCGACATGAAGAAGCTGCCCGATGTGGTCGTGGTCATCGACGTCTGCCATGACAGCATCGCCGTAAGCGAAGCGCGCAAGCTGAATATCCCCGTGGTGGCCATTGTGGATACCAACGCGAACCCCGAGCTGATCGACTATCCGATCGCCGCCAACGACGATGCCGTGAAGTCCATCAAGATCATTGTCGATACGCTGGTGGAAGCCATCAAGGACGCTTCCGAGCTCTACAAGGCGAAAGCCGCCGAAGAGAAAGCCAAAGAGGACGATGAAAAGGCCAAGGCGAAAGCCGAAGGCGCCGAAGAGGCCGCGCCCAAGAAGGCCCCCAGAAGCGCTGCCAGCCGCCGCGCTCCCGCGAAACGCATCGCCAAGAACGCCGACGGCGAAGCTGTCGAAAAGACGGCCGGCAATCCGGAGCCTGCGGAAAAGGAGCCCGTGAAGAAGGCCGCTCCCCGTCGCAAACCCGCGGCGAAGAAGGAAGTGAAGAGCCTCTCCGAGATCAAGAAGTCGGATGTGGCCCCCACTGCCGAGTGAGCATCAACAACAGGACATACGAAAAGAAGGAAAACATACCATGGCCGTGACAATTACAGCCCAGATGGTGAAGGAACTCCGCGACAAAACCAGCGCGGGAATGAATGAGTGCAAGAAGGCTCTGGTCGAAAACGACGGCGACATGCAGGCGGCGGTGGAAGCCCTCCGCAAGGCCTGTATCGCCAAGGCGGAAAACCGTCAGGACCGCGCCACCAAGGAAGGCGTGATCTGCGTCTCCGGCGAAGGCAAGGCCGCCGTGATGCTGGAAGTCCTCTGTGAGACCGACTTCGTTGCCAAGAACGAGCAGTTCCTGGAATTCGCCAACGGCGCGGCGAAGCGGACGTTCGATGCCACCAGCGGTAACGGCGACGTCACCGAGATCGCCCGTACGCAGGAAGCCGAAGAACTCGGCGCCCTGTTTGCCAAGTTCGGCGAAAAGATGATGATCCGCCGGGCTGTCCGCTTCGAAGCGCAGGACGGCGCGGTGATCGCTCCCTATCTCTACGGGAACGGCAAGATCGGTCTGCTGGTGGAAATCGGCGGCGAGTTCGACGATGCCCTGAAGCATGACATCTGCATGCACATTGCGGCTTTCAAGCCCATGTACGTCCGCAGCTCCGAAGTTCCCGAAGCCGCCGTCGCCAAGGAGAAAGAGATCAATGCGGCCCAGCTGGCCGAGCAGGGCAAGCCCGCCGCCATGATCGAAAAGATCCTCAACGGCAAGATCCACAAGTGGTTCGCCGAAGTCTGCCTGGTGGATCAGCCCTGGATCAAGAACGACAAGAGTTCTCTTTCCAAGCTCTATCCCAAGGTCAACGTCATTCGCTTCACCCGCTGGGTGGCCGGCGAGGAAAACTGACGCCTCCCTTCGGATGCATCATTCCGAAAGCAAAGCGGATCTCTCCTTCGGGCGGGTCCGCTTTTTTCGTATGCGGATTCCCGGAAAAGCGGTTCTGCGCGTTCTCCTCTTTCTCTTCCTTCTGATCCCGGGCCTTGCCTCCGCGGCTGAAAAGGAGATCCTGCGCATACTCCAGTCGACGGATCTGCATGGCGAGTCCGGCTTCTTCACGAGAAAATCCGGCGTGATCCGTCTGGCCTCGGTCATCCGCCGGGAACGGGAGGAGCACGGCGGGGAGAACGTTCTGTACATCGACTGCGGCGATCTTCTTCAGGGGACGTTTTCCGCGGCACAGGACCGCGGTGAGAGCATGCTCGAAGCGCTGAATCTCCTGAAATGCGATGTGTGGGTGCCCGGCAATCACGATTTCGACTTCGGAACGGCCGTGCTTGCCGACCGGATCCGGAGTTTCCGGGGAACCGTTCTGGCCGCCAACCTGATTTTCGAGAAGGACCCGCCGCCCTGCCGGAAATGGGCGCTTTTTCACCGTGCAGGATTCCGGATCGCCGTTATCGGATGCATCCCGCCGTATCTTTCCCACTGGCTGGCGCCCGCGCAAATGGAAGGAGTCCGCACGAAGAGCGTGGAGGAGGCTGTGGCTGAGGTCATGCCGGAAATCGAGCGTGCGAAACCGGATCTTATCATTCTGGCCGTTCATGAAGGCCGGTTCACCGCCGGACGTTTAAGGGGAGGGAAGCGGACGGAACCGACGATCGCCGCTTTGCCAGGGAAATTTCCGGGGATCCGGATCATTCTGGGCGGACATACCCACGAAGAGGTCCTTTTCGATAAGTTCTGGCCGGATACGGTATATGCGCAGGCGCCCGCTCTGGCGGACGGACTTGCGGAGGTCACCGTCCGAAAACAGGAAGACGATCTGGTGTTTCAGACCCGCCTCTTCCGTGCAGCGGACGAAAAACCGGATCCGGAGCTTTTGAACTTTTTCCGTCCCGTGGAAACCGAGAACCGGAAATACATGAACAAACCGGCTGCCTGCATCCCTTTTGTACTGAAGCCGAAGCAGGGCGGGAAGCCATGTTCCGCGGCCGGTCTGACAGCGGAAGCCGTACGGACGGGGACCGGTGCGGATGCGGCATTCTGCTCGGTGTCCGGGAAGGTCTCCATCGGGCCCGGCAGAATCACCGAACGGGATATCTTTCTTCTGATGCCGTATGAGAATCTTGTCCGGATTTTGACTCTGACGGAGAAAGAGACCCGGTCCATTCTCGAGGAACAGCTGTCCGTTTCCGCGAAAGGCCCGGCCCTGCACGTATCCGGTCTGGAATACGAGACCGGTCCGCAGGGGAAGGTCCGGGGCAGGCTCCGGATCAACGGGATCCCCTGGCCCGAGGGAAAAACGGCCAGGATCGCCTTCAGCGCTTTCGATGCAAGCGGCGCGGGCGGACGTTTTCCGGTTCTCCGGAAGCTCTCCGCCGAGCATGGTGAGGATACGCCGTTCCGTGTCCGGGAGCTGTTTCGTCGGCATTTAATGGAACGATATCCGGAAAGAAACGAAAAATAAGGGCGAAAATAATCATTTCGGCACTTGCGAAAGAGGGAAAGATGCGCTATACTTCCGGGTAAACAGATTCAGAAAGGAAAAAGGATCATGTTTTTGAAGAAATCTCTTCTCTTTGTCATTCTTGCCGCAGTCGTTCCGCACCTTTTCGCGGCGGAATCCATTGTCGTGGAAAAATCGGCCAGAAACTCCAATCCGACCCTGATCTTTCAGGGGACGGAAGGCGATCCCGCGCTGAGCGAGGCGCTGCGGACCTCCTTCCTGTACTGCGGCTGGTTCGACGTGCTGAAGGATAAGCCCGGCGTCAAAAGCGATTACACGATCCGCGGTCAGGGAAACGGCCGTACGGTCACGCTCCGGATCGAAAACTCGGCGGGGGCGGAAGTCGCCACCGTCAGTGCCCGGGGAGATGATCCGGCGGACACCGCGCACGGGGGCGTGGACGCCGTGCTGAAAGAACTTTTCGGCGTGCCCGGGATCTGCCGGAGCGAGATCGTCTTTACCGTCGATACGGGCGGAGGCAACCGGGAACTGGTTGTCTGCGGTTTTGACGGACGGAATCCCCGGAAGATCACCAGCAACCGGAAACTGTGCATGGATCCGGTGTGGTCGCCCGACGGGAAAAGCATCGTCTACTCTCTGTTCACGGGGGCCGGCACTTGTCTGGTGCAGTACGATACCGTGACAAAACTTTCGCGCCGTCTTTCCAAGTACAGCGGACTCAATGCCGGAGGCGCCATTTCGCCGGACGGGAAGACCATCGCCCTGGTGCTCAACCGGGACAATCAGGTGGATCTCTACATCCGCTCACTGGAGGGCTCGGATCTCCGGCGCATCACCCGTGACAAGGCCGTGGAAGCCAGCCCCTGCTGGTCCCCGGACGGCAAGACGCTCTGCTTCGTCTCCGACTCCTCGGGCCGTCCGCTTCTCTACACGGTGGATCCCTTCCGCGGTGGCCGTCCCGAACCGCTGCGCGGTCTGGCCGGCAGCGAACGGGTCACACCCTGCTGGTCCCCCCTGGGCAAGCTGACCTATTCCGCCAAGGTGGGCCGGGATTACGTCGTGGCGGTGGCGGACATGACAACGGGGAAGCCGGTCATGGAAACGGTGGGGCCCGAAGGAAAGCCCGCCTCCATTGCGGGGGAGGGGCCCGTCTGGGCGCCGGACGGACGCCATGTGGCGGTGGCGGATAACGGAGTCATTTATATTGTGGATACCTGGCTCGGGAAAAAGAGACCGCTGTTTTCCAAATCCGGCAAACTCAATCAGCCGGACTGGTCGCCTCTCCTGAAGAAATAAAGGAGGCGGACGTATGGCTGGCACTTTCCCGGGTGCCGAGGAGTGGCTGAACTCCATCGGCATGATCGGGATCCGGATGGGACTGGAGCGGACCCGTGAGCTGTTTCGCCGGGCAGGCAGTCCGGAACGGGATCTTTTCTTCCTTCACGTGGCCGGGAGCAACGGAAAGGGATCTGTCTGTGCATATCTGGAGGCCGCGTTCCGTTCGGCGGGTCTCCGCACGGGATTTTACAGTTCGCCTCATCTGATCTCGCCGTGCGAACGGTTCCGGATCGATGGCGAACCCGTTTCCTCCGACGAGCTGAACGAGGCGGCGGAGCAGCTGTTCCCCGAAGCGGAAGCCATGAAGGCCGAAGGGAAAGCCCCCACGTATTTCGAACTCGTCACCGTTCTGGCCGCCATGATTTTCCGGAAGGCGGCCTGTCAGGTCGTTCTGTGGGAGACCGGTATGGGCGGACGCCTCGACGCCACCAACGTTCCGGACACCCGTGCGGCGGTCATTACGGGGATCTCGCTGGAACATCAGCAGTTTCTGGGGGACACACTGGCGAAGATCGCATTTGAGAAAGCCGGGATCATCAAGCCCGGAAAGCCGGTCTTCTGTGCGGCGGCCACCCCGAAGGAGGCTCTGGATGTCATCCGGGCCCGGGCGGAGTCGCTGAACTCGCCGTTTTATCTTTCCGCTCCGATCCGCGAAGGAGACCGGACCATCCGTCTGCCCGAAGGCGACAAAGGATTTCTCCAGACCTTCCGGCTGGAAGACGGCACACGGCTCTCCACGCCGCTGGCGGGGCCTCATCAGCGCCGCAATGCCGCATTGGCGTACACGGTTCTCTGCCATTTCGCTCCCGTGTTCGGTTTTTCTCCGGAGAAGGCGGCGGAGGCTTTTCAGACGGTTCGGTGGGACGCCCGGTTCCAGTTCCTGCCCGGCCTCCTTCTCGACGGCGGACACAATCCGGAAGGGATCGCGGCGCTGGCCGATACGCTGGAAGAACTCTATCCCGGCCGAAAATTCCATTTCCTCTTCGGCGCGTTTTCCGATAAGGACACCATGCCCTCTCTGTCCCGACTGGCTCCCCTCGCCGAATCCTTCACCTTCCTTCATCTCGAGGACACGGACCGGGCCAGCCGGAGCGGACGGTCCCTGGGCGACGAGCTTGCAGGCTGTGCGCCGGGGATCCCCTGGGATGAAACCACGCTGGAGGAGGCGCTGCTGCGGCCCGGGGAAAATAAAATTCTGTGCGGGTCTCTGCACCTGTGCGGAGAGGCGCTTGCTTTTTTGAAAAAGCGGTGTATAGTAGGATCAGGAAGCAGGAGTTCATTCCTCTGAACAATGAATACTTCAAAGCCGCCCAGGCTTTAACGTACAACAGATGTGTTGGAGCGTTTATGATACCCTGCTTCTGTTTTTTTTCTCCGGATTCGGATAACCGGGCCGGATTATCTCTGTAATTCTGCATGAGGCGGGAGACGGATCGTGGCGGAAGAAAAGGGGCCGGAAAAAGGATCGGACATCCCTGCGTTCGGCGCCACCGGACGCAGAGTCGGCGATTATCTCCTCGGACAGATGATCGGCGCCGGCGGTATGGGCTCCGTTTTTCTGGCGAAACAAATCTCCATGCAGCGGCTTGTGGCCGTCAAGATCCTCCGGGCCGACTATTCCGCTCAGCCTGAATACACGGAGCGGTTCTTCCGGGAAGTCCGGCTTTTGGCAAAACTGGAAAATCCTTACATCGTTCAGGCCATCGAGGCCGGCGTGGACAAGTGGACCTGTTTCTTCGCCATGGAGTATGTGGACGGCCGGGATCTGAGGACGGAGCTGGCCATTCAGGAGCGGCTCACCGAAAAAGAGGTCCTCTCCGCCGCCCGCGATGTGGCGCGGGCCATGGGCTACGCCTGGAGCAAGTTCAATATGGTCCATAGGGACATCAAGCCCGCCAATATCATGCGGACCCGGTCGGGCGGCACGAAGCTGCTGGATGTGGGCATATCCAAAATCATAAATCCTTCGGGCCGCCATACGGAACTCACTTCTTCGGGTGTCATGATCGGATCTCCGGTCTACATCAGTCCCGAGCAGGCCCGGGGAAGCAAGGAGATCGATTTCCGGTCGGACATCTATTCTCTGGGGATCACCATGTATCATCTGCTGTCCGGCCATCCGCCGTATGACTCGCCGAACGCCATGTCCGTTGTATCCATGCACCTCAAAAATCCGGTGCCCATTCTCCGGAAGGAGGCCGCCGTCACTCCGGGAACGTCCACGCTGATCCATGAAATGATGTCCAAGGATCCCGCGGGAAGGCCGGCCAGCTGGGAAGAGATCGAACGGCGGACGACGAGGCTTCTGGCACAGTTCGAGACCGTCCCCATATCCCTTGCCGACCTGGCGGATGTGGACGGAGATTCCGTGAAAAAAGGGACGAAGCCCTCCGAATCCTTTCCGCACCGCAAAAAGTTCCTCCTCGCCGCCGTGACCGGACTCCTGATCCTGGCCGTGCTTCTTTCGGTACTGATCTTCTTCATCCGGAAAAACCGCACGGCCGCTCCCGCCGCCGGGCAGGGGAATGTGGTGGAAAACACCGTCCCCGCCGGACCGAAGACGGATCCGGATGCCGGGCGGCAGCCGACTCCCGATTCCGATCCGGCCGAACGGCGGAAAACGGAAATGACGGTTCTGCTCCGGCTTTCGGGTGAACGGGAAACGGCAAAGGATTTTGCGGGCGCCCTCCGGATCTGGCAGAACTACCGTCCCCCTGCCGATCTTCAGAACGATCCGGAACTTCAGCGGAACGTGGCGGAACAGATACGCTATCTGGAAGAGCGGCTCCGCCGGCAGAGCGAAGATGTGACGCCCTGATCCATTCTTTTCCGAATATTTATTTCACAAATAAATGGTCCGAAACAGCGGTATGACCGCACGGCAGCAGGCCCTCCTTCACGGATATTCTCCTTCCTCTCTCCCCTTATCCCCTCCTCACCGCGTCTTTGTCGAACGTGCATAAAAAAAGACACCCTTCCGGAAGGGAAGGGTGTCCTTGCATCCTGGATCGGCGGAGTTGCCTTCGCCGATCCGGAAACCCGTCACAAAATCAATACTTGACAGCGTCGGCGGTCAGCTTGACAGTGATTTCGGTGATGCCGCAGATGGTGTTCTGCTTGTAGTCGATCTTGACGTTGGTCAGATCGGTGGCGCCTGCGGCCTGCTTGAGAGCTTCAGCCTTCAGGGTCTCGTAGGAGGCATCGCCCAGGTTCACGCAGGTGAAGAAGCTCTTCAGCGTGGCGGTGGCGGTGACATCGCGCTTCACGATCTTGGCGCCGGCGGCAGCGTACTGCGGAATGACGGCGTTGGCGGAGACCTGAGAGTAGAAGTTCGGGCCGACGGAAGCGGTGGTGACGGAACCATTGTTGGTGGCGACAGCGGCGCAGCCGGTCATGACGAGGGCAGCAACCATGGCGCTGCCGGCGAGGAGAAGGGACTTTTTCATTCGAAAAACCTTTCTGTTAACGTTTTGACCCGGGTTGTGAGCGCAAACCGAATGCGCCGTACCTCCGGATCGTTGCTCTTGGTGTAAATATAGTTCCATTCGCGTACATTGTCAAACAGAAAAATGTTTTTTTTGAAAAAAACTTTCTGTCCGAACGCTGTCCGGCTGAATGGGACAGGTGTGGATTTCGAGGTTATTCCGGCTGATTCTCCCAGGACATATTGCCCAGCAGTCCGTCGTTGAAGAAAACCGGCTTGAAATCGTTTTCCGCGTAAAGACGGGCGGTGAGCGCGATCCGTTCCATATGATCCGGCAGATAGTTCGGATAGCTCGGGAAGGTGTATTGCTCGTGACTGGCAAAGCTGAGCGCATCGATCCCGCGTGCTTCAACGTCTTTCATGATCGCCTCGAACCGTTTCGGAATTTCCGCCAGCGGCACCAGATTGCAGCAGATCGTCCCCCGGTAGAACAGAAAATCCAGCGACGGATCATAGAAGGCATGATATTTTTCCTGATACTCGGTTTCTTCCTGGAATCCGTAGTGCATCTTGAGTCCGTCCGTGGGTGCCTGCTTGTCCTCTCCCGACAGGGAGCGGTTCTGCACCTTCGCCATGTCGCCGCCCTTCTGGCGCTCGGCCAGACTGGGACCGCCCATCACCCGGGGACGGAATCCCTTGCTGTAGCAGCGGGAGCCCCGGCGGATGAGTTCGGCGGCGGCCGCGGGGTGAATATTGCCCCAGTGGAGCACGATCGGCGGAATGAAAGTGTTCTCCCCGGCAAAGCGGATGATCTCGTTCTTGACCAGATCGTAATCATGTCCGAACTCTTCCGCGGTGGATTCCAGATACGGCCGGTCCGGAAATTCGCTGTAGGAGTGGAAGGATATCTTCAGCCAGTCGGAGTTTTCCTCGAATTCGGATTTCCAGATGTCCGGCATTTCCTTCAGCAGAAAGCCGTTTTTGTCGTGGTCGTTGCGGTAGAACGTGTTCAGCGTCAGCTTGAATCCGGTTTCCTCATGGATCTTCTTCAGACCCGCCAGATAGAAGTGGTTGAAGGCGTGTTTCGGACGCTGTCTCGTGAGTTCCGTGAACACGAAACTGTGGTCGTCGATAAAGCAGTTGAACCGACGGAACGACTGTTTGTCCCACACCAGTTCGAGTTCCTGGGAATAGATTCCGTACGGAGTCATCACCGACGCCGTGACCGGATTCACCTTCTTCGTCAGTTCGACTTCCGCCGAGAAGTTCCGGCCGTCCATTTGCGCCGGGACTCCGTTGACTTTTACCGGATGCCCCGATTCGGATATCCCCTGTACCGTGATTTTCAAGCTCTTTGCGCTTTCCGTTCCGTGATGCCGGTTCAGGATCGCGCCCTGACGATGACTGGTGATTTCGATCATTCCATCTTCTCCTTGGATATTACTTTTTTATCTATTACTCTCTGTTCGCCCGCGCGGAAGCTGATCCGAAGCAGTCCCGATGCGGACGGATGAAATACGATGATTCCGTCGGTCACGGTGTCCCGCGGAAGATTTTTGCCGTTGAGCACGGCTCCTTCCGGAACGACTCTGATCCCGCAGCGCAGCAGCGGTTTCTCTCCCGTGATCCTGACTTCGATTTCAGCGACTGCCTCCGCCGGATGCCACTGAGCCGAAACGATCCGCAGATCCTCCCAGTGCTCCAGCCAGAGCGGATGATCCCGCATCTCCAGCCAGGCGTTGAGCTGACCTTCCAGATAATCCGCCGGGGTGTTGTTCTCGAATCGGTGGACGTCGTGCCATTGGCCCATCAGCCTCCGGTACGATCTGGCCTTTTCGATCAGCCGAAGAGTCCGGTCCGGCGGAATTTCCGGATCGAGCGCATCGTTGACCAGCAGATAATTGAAATCGCACTGAAGCCGTCCCTGCGGCGGATTCTCCGAATCGTATCCGTTCCCGTAGGCTTCGCGGTACCGGCTCATGGTCATGCGGTGGACCTTCGGCGAGGTTTTCCGGAATGCCTCGAACAGTTCGGGATACAATCCTTCCGTGATCAGACCGTGGAGCGCTCCTCGCCGGATCCGTTCGCCCGGACTCAGAGAGGTCGTTTTCGGAACGCTCAGGAAATTATGCAGCAGATCGTATTCCTCCTGAAAGAACAGATGCCCGTACCACGGTTCCACATGATACAGCCCGGCGAAAAACGGCCCCGCGAAGAACCGGCTCTTGTCCAGCACCAGAAGTTTCGCGGTCAGATAGACCGCCTGTTCCGCCGCCTCATGATCTCCGACGATCCGCGCCAGATGCGTGAAGGCGGTGAACGCTCCGAAGTCGGCGCCTTCCACCCAGGTACAGGCTTTTTCCGCATATCCGGCGCCCATGCACGCCCAGTCGTGGTAGACTTCGAAGTAGACGAAGATCTTTTTCAGCACGGACCAGTTTTCCCGGACCGCGGAGAAATCCCCGCTGATCAGAGCCGAAAGATAGAGCATGTAGAAGAAGACGCCCATTCCCCAGTCGATCTCGATGCAGGGTTTTGGATACTTCCCCACTTCCTCCTGCGTACCCGTTTTCAGCTCCCCCGCAAAAAGCATGGAGCAGTTCAGATAGCAGAGTTTGTAGGACGCGCCCGTGAACGGTTCGGTCCGGTCATACAGATTGAGCATCTCCATGCTCCGCACGGCATCGCTTTTGTAATAGCGTTCCACCTCGTCCCGGTTCGGACTGGTCCGGAAAAGATGCGCCCATTCCGTCAGCTTCAGCGTGTATCTGCCTTTCGGATCGCAGGAGAGCTTCATGCGGGGCGGCAGGATCTTCGCCAGCAGGTCGCGTTTTTCCTTCGGCATGAAGTTGAACATGGTTCCGCTGTAGGCGTAGCTTTCCAGGATCGCTCCCGGATACGCGAAGCTCCGGAGATCGTCCGGGAACCGGCTCTGGAATTCGAAAAAGTTTTCCAGATCCCGTGCGATCAGCTTCTCCGCTTTGGAACCATCCTGTTTCAGAGGGAATTTCCGGTAGGGATATACCATTTTCAGCGTGTATTCGCTGTCCTGTCCGATCCGGCCCGTCAGCGGCCCGTATTTGGTCGGAAAACGGAAATCCATCGCTCCCGGCGAGGCGGTCCCTTCCTTATCCAGTCCCAGCGCGGGCGGCAGCGGTGCCAGATGCAGTTTTTCCGTGTCCCAGCCGTCCGTGAACTCCTCGTACTCGAACTTCTGGACGATCCGCACCTCCTGTTTCTCGTAATCGTTCCGGAAATACTCCCGACAGGCGGTCGGGATGGCGAGCGACGCCCGCGCCCAGAACCGGCACCTCCGTATAGCCTCGGCGAGAAACGCTTCATCTTCCGGACTTTGCGGATCCAGCGGCTCGAAGCCGAACGGCGTCAGAGTGGTCAGACGGGAACATCCGTACAGCCGGACTTCGGTCAGACGGTTTTCGCCGTTACGCAGAAATTCGATCTTCTCCGGCGGACGGTCCGGGATCAGCATCAGGGGCAGATCCGGATATTCCGTGCTGCCGAAGAGCAGCAGCCAGTTTTCCGTCAGCTTTCCGCTGAAACGGCCGGTGGAGGCGGCTTCGCCCGCGGTCAGCACATATTGATAGTTTCCCGCAAAGGTGAGTTCGGATACCTTCAGATACGGCTGGCTCGGACACTTCGTCACGATCCCGGGATACGCCGTGGAGCAGAGATACTCCGTCCCGCCCCGTTTCCAGCGCAGGGCAAGCGGACTTACCTGATATTCTTCGGATCCCGCCGCTTCTTCGGTCTCCGTATTCTCTTCCTGGATCAGCGAGTATCCCCACGCCCACGGGACCTTTGTTTTCGGATCGCCGCATAGATACATCCTGCTGATCTTTCCGAAGGCGTGCATGGAGCAGTCCAGCAGACCCGTCCCCTTTACGAAGCCGAACCGCCCCGGATACGGCTTATGTCCCGCTCCGGGCGTCAGACCCTCGATCCCGATGGCCGGAGCCTCGGGAAAGACTTCTTTCTCCGATTCGGAGAACGCCCGGTAATACTCTTTCGGCTCTACAAACGGAAGAACGTCGATCAGCTGCATCCGGAAATTTTCGATCCCTTCGGCCCCCGGCAGAACGCTGGCCTCGATCCGGTTCTTCCCCGCCGGAAGACGGAGCCGCATACCCTGCCGTTCCGCGTGGCATCCGATATAGAAACCGGGTATCTCCCGGACGGGACGTCCGTTGACTTCCAGCACGCGGGCATGGATATTTGCGCCCGGCGGATTCTTCGTCCACAGCAGGATCTTCTCCGCCTCTTTTTCCAGCGTCACTTCGCAGACGAGCTGGATCGAGCCATCCGCACGTTTCTCCCGGATCTTCCAGTCTGCAAGCTGGATCTCCCGCTCAAAGTCGTAGTAATAGTCCCACATGATACCTTCTTGTTTCCTGCTTCCGGTTACAGATCATCGATCTCCATGAGTTTCAGGTCGTCCAGATACACCTTGTCCCCTTTGGAAAAATTCCTCAGATAAATCCGAATGAACAATTTATCGGAGGGCAGTGCAGAAGACATAACCGTGCAGTTCTGCCATACGCTGCCGGAAAGCTTGAAGGGAATGAGCCTGGAGGATTCATGATAGATCGCATCCCGGCCCGGACACCATACCTGAATATACCCCTCCTCACTGGGCTTTTCGATGAACGCTTTGAAGGTCAGAACATATCTTTTCCCCGGCTTGAGTCCGGGGACGGTGACCCGGAAGACGGTGTTGTGTGAATTCAGTTCGAGCTGAAAGGATTTTTTCCCGGACGCGGCAAATTCCTCCGTTGCGGAGAGCTCCACCAGCTCCGGACTGTCGTCCTTCACGAAATACCGGATCGAACTCGCGGAGAAGGCCGGCGTCACACCGGATTCCGCATCGCCTTCCGGGATATGATTCCGGTATGATTCGGGGCTGATCAGCAGCTTGCAGAGTGCCCGGACGGAACCGGGCAGACGCTGATCGGCATAAATCTTTTGCATCCGCTCCTTTACCTCGGGCTGGTCTGCAAATTTTGATGCCGCCAGAATGTGCCCGTCAAGATTCCGGTCGAATTTCCTGCCGACCGGAGTGCCTCCTTCCTGTATGTAGTAGTTGCTGAGATAGTAGTGCCTCAGGTTCTTATCTCCGATCAGAATTTCGCTGAGGGCCTCGTATTCGCGGATGTACTCCGCCGACTTCGAAAGGATCGCCAGCAGTTTCAGCGCCGCGTCCGGCGTATGGATGGACCCTTTGTCGTCGTAGATCCCGGCGCCCAGAAGACGCAGCCGCAGGTACGTGTGGCGCCAGAGACGCATGAGGATGACGGCGCGGGCCTGTTCCTGTGCTGTCTCCGACAGCGCGACAACCTGCTTCATAGCTTCGTCCGCCGCCTGAATGTCGGATTCCTGAAGTGCGTAGACGCAGGAGACGTCGTTATAGGCCATATAAACACCGGTGGCGCTTTTTCCCCACGGCGTCTTCATGGCGGGCCCGGTGAAGTAGTCATTCCAGATTTTATAGTAGGCCTTCAGGTACGGCGCGGCCTTTTTGCCCACGCAGCGGACGTACCATTCCTCCTCCAGTTTCTTCATATCCTGATCGCTGTTCCACAGGAACTTGGAAATCAGATAATGCTTGGGGCCCTCATAGGCATCGTTGGTCCAGCATTCCGCATCATAGGCTCTGCCGTTGTGCTCATGCAGGTACTTCAGCATATCCAGATGATAGGGTGCATACAGCCTCGGCATCGGGTAGGGATAGCCCCACGAATAATCCCACACGCCCAGCATGGAGGCCTTGCTTCCCCACTCGGCGATGATCCGCTTGTGATAGTCCAGCATTTTCGGGCTCACGCAGGAGTTGAAGTCGATCGTCATACGCACGAGCACATTCGGATGCAGCTTGAACGACGGAGGCTGATAGGTGCGGTCGTACGCGCCCACCTTGATCGGCAGGTTCGGATATGTCTTACAGAGCTCCTCCGCCACCCGGTTGACAAACGTGTAATAGGATTCCGAACGGCAGAGCCGGGGCTCCTTGTCAAGCTTCAGACATTCGCCGCATTCGCAGTACCCCTGATTGTCGTTGACGCTCAGCCCGACGGCCAGAGTATCCGGATGGCTTTTCATATATTCCAGAATGTTTTCCACCGCGATCTTCGCTGTCTCCGGATTCGAATAGCAGGGCTGCCAGAACAGCCGCGGACGTTCCGGATTCGGCAGGGCGGTGATCTTCTTCCCGTTCAGCACTGGCATCATGGCTTCCGGCCAGGAATTATCCTTCCCGTACTTGGAAAGCGGAAAAGCAAAAGTCAGAAGTTCGTGACTGAATTTCGTGCCGTCCCGCAGATTCTGCATCCACCACGTATGATGAACGCTGAGCGTCCGGCTGAGGGGCCAGGAGACATCTTTAACTTCAACCGTCTGCGTTGGAACGGTCAGGTCTTTCAGCGGCGTGTAGCTGAGTCCGCACTCTTCCGGCAGCACCCATTCCGCCTTGGCGAACTCCCGGATGATGTGGTTGAATGCCCACTGCACCGAATGCTCCGTTCCTTCGATCTCCATGGTGCGTTCATCCGGAAAACGGATGGTGAAGTTGTCCGCTGTGTGCAGGGATTCCGGCTTCCGCACGACGAGCTTGATCCGGTTTCCCTCCGCCCCGTCCGGAACGACCGGCAGCCGGGTGCCCGTGATGGTGTTGAGCGTGTCATTGAAGTTCGCCACGGCGGTTTTCACCGGGGCGGAAGAGTCCTCTCCGCAGACGATGGAGGCCTTCGGCTGGTTGTTCCGAACGAGGGTGAAGTCCGCAGACCAGCCGGACAGGATCGTCAGGGCGGCCAGTAAAGACAACATGCACTTCATGTATGTCATTCCTTTTTGAATTTGCTGCAAAGGATCAGTTCGAGAACCGGAAGGTATACTTGAGCCCCTGGTAGGAAGCCTCATGATAGGCAACATGTCCGTCTTTGAACAGCCAGTTCGCACCCCGGTCATGCACATAGCCGTTTTTGAACTCTTTGCTTGCCGCGTAATCCATTCCCCACCAGATGATCTGCGGTTGATTCACAGAATTTTTGCGGGCGGTCCGGACTTTCTTCCCCTCTATGCCGCTGTTGACGTCATCGTAATAGAATTCCCGTTCGCCCATGATGACATCTCCCTTGATGTTCGATAGTTTTTTGGAGAATATTTCAGGTAAACTCGGGGAGGAACAAGAGTCCGCGGTTGCTGCGTATGACCGTGAACTTTGATTATTCCTTTCCGCATACGTTATGCTGTAATTCGTCTGAAGGAACGGCGTCTGGTTGAGTTTTTCCGAGCCGACCAGCGCCCTCGGGCAGATATACAGACTTGGGCCCTCGAAATAGCAGTATCCCATTTTGCCGGTGGTGCTGCTGCTGACGTGCGGAGCGGGCGCATATCCGTAATAAATCAGATATGACGGAATCGGTTTTGGGTTGACGGGCGGCAGATAGTCTTCGAAATCGTTGGCGTAGGCATGCATCCCGACGCCGATCTGTTTGAGCTGACTCGCACACGAGATGAGCATCGCTTTGCTTTTCGTCTTGCCCAGGGCAGGCAGGAGCATGCCCGCCAGCACGGCGATGATGGCGATGACGACCAGCAGTTCGATCAATGTAAATTTTTTGTTCCTCACGGCGTTTCTCCTTTCTGAAATCTTGTTTTTATCGTAAAACGTTTCTTAGTACCTCGGGTATTGGTTACCTGGACATACGTTCGATGTCGGCGGCGAACTCGGGTTCCCACGGATAATGGATCGTGAGCTTTTTGCCGCCGAGTTTTGCGGACTCCGCCGCGTAGATGCCCGGCAGGGTCATGCAGAGACCGTCGCGCAGCGTGATGGGAAACTCCTTGTCGCCGTTCAGCATGGCCTTGAACATGTGGTCCAACAGCGCGTAGTCCGCACCGCCGTGTCCGGACGCCGCCGGATTGTCGGCGTATTCATGGGGCATCATGTCGACGGGGAGCTCAGTGATCGTGTCTGCACCGTAAAGGACATCGGAGCGGAAGCGGACCACGGGGGGCGTCTTGCCGCGGGAATCGATCCGTTCGTAATAGCCTTTGGTTCCGAATACGCGGTAGGAATGGTGTCCGATGAACGCGCGGCAGCAGCCGTTGCGGAGAAGCCGGATCGTCACGCCGGATTCGGTCTGGAACAGGGCCGCCTGCATGTCGTCCTTCAGCGATTCGGGATCGACATGCACGCCGGTGCCGACGCAGATCGCATATCGGAGATCTTCCTTCATGATGCGGAGAAGCGGCCCCAGGGAGTGGGTGCAGTAGCGGATGGGCGGGAGAGTCTTCCGCCAGGGACTGTGGATCAGGAGCGGATTTTCGGAGGGCTTCAGCCGGGAGGAGTGGATGTACTCGGCTTCCATGTAGTAGGGCTCGCCCAGCAGCCCTTTCTCATACAGATCGGCCAGCGTATTGATGAAGCCCCACTCGTTGGGGTTGGCTCCGGTCATCAGCTTCGCTTCCGATGCCTGCTCCGCCTCCCACAGGCGTTTGGCCTCGTCCAGATTCGCCACCGAGGGAATGTCGGAGAAGACATTGATGTTCTTCCCGAGCGCTTTGATGCAGAAATCGGCGTGGACGTCGGCGCCGGTCTCGACCAGGATCAGATCAAGACGGCTCTGCTCGAGCATCTTCTCATAATCCTCGAAAAAAACGACGTTCGGGAACCGGTCTTTCAGCGGACGGTCCTCGCGCCATTGGGTTTCGGTCCACAGCAGGGGATCGATGTCGCATGCGGCGACGAATTCCGTGCAGGGGAAGGATTCCGCGGCGAGCCGCGCCATGAGCCGCCCGCGATGTCCCAGGCCGACAACTCCGAATCTGATCTTGTCCATAGCAAAAATCCTCGTTTTGTTCAGGGAACTGCCGACAATATACTTGATTTTTCCGGAGAAGACAATATATTTCAATCGGAACGGATAATAAAAAAAGAAATAAAAATAATATAAAAGGACTATCAGCCCGATGAAAAAACGACGCTCGCTGGCTCCGGAATACAGGGAGGATTATCTGCTGAACACAGTGGAATTCGTCCCGGAACGGCAGGCGATCAGCCTTCATTCTTTCTGCCACTCCCTGCTGATGCCGAGCTTCCGGGACAGAAGATCGACCGCCATGCCCTACATTCTGGTATCGCTGGTTCTCTCCGGGAAGGAACTTTTCACCGATCCGGACGGGGATCAGGGCGTGCGGGAGGCGGGATATTTTTCCATTTCCGATTTGAATCAATTGACTCCGTCCCGCTTCAAAAACAATCTGCATCTGGAGCGGTACTTCGTGTTGATCCGGGTGAACCGCTTCCTCCGCGAGCTGCTGGACAGTCTTTTCCCGAACGGACTGCCGAAGGGACAGGCTCCGGATCCCGTCCGCCTGAAACGGTGTTTCGAAGACATCCGGCGGGTGCTGCGCAGACATGGCGAACCGGACGACGTTCTGCTGGGGGCCATGGCGTTCCGTCTGCTGAACGAGGCCGCGGAGCAGTTCTCGGCCCGGACGGGACTGCCGGAGCCTTTGAGCCGCGCCCTGCAGTATATCGACAATCAGTTCTGCAATCCGGCCCTGACCCGGATGGATACGGCCCGGGCCGCGGGGATCAGCGCGGTCTCCCTGGGCAAACTGTTCCGGGAGAATCTGCACAGGACGGTGAACCATCATATTCTCGAGCTCCGTCTGGAGAAGGGGAAGCGTCTCCTGGCGCAGACCGGACTTTCCGTTTCGGAGATCGCCCGGCAGTGCGGATTCAGCTATCCGTACTATTTCTGCCGGGTGTTCCGGGAGCATTTCGGATGCACCGCACTTGCTTTCCGGCAGGAACGCCGGAAATGATCCGCGCACCCGTCTGCAAAAAGATATCCGGAAATCTTCTCCGCGCCCTTGAATTTTTCCGTTGGCGGTCTAATGTACTCACGGAATACCGAATAAACAGCATTTTCTCAAGAAAGGACTTCTTCCCATGGCGCAGCAGCACATCAACATTCCGCCTGAAAATCACGTATCCGTACTGGACGGACAGGGCTGGGTCGGCCTGATCGATACCCTCGGCTCGGAATCCACCATCGTCAACGCCGCACGGGTTTCCTTCGGCAAGATCAAGACGGATATGGATGAACGGGATGTCAAACTGCTTCACTACCTTATCGACAACCGGCACACCAGTCCGCTGGAGCATATCGTTTTCACCTTCAGCGTGCATTGTCCTCTCTTCGTGCGCGGACAGTGGCACCGTCACCGCACCTGGTCCTACAACGAGATTTCCCGCCGCTACACGGAGATCGACATCGAGTTCTATACACCGCCGAAGCTCCGGCGTCAGGCTGAAAACAACCGCCAGGCCTCCTGCGCCGATCCGGATTTCGACGATCAGGCGTACCGCGAGCTCATCGACCGCCAGAACAAGGCCTCCTACGAGACGTACCAGAAGCTTCTCGACGCGGGCGTCTGCCGCGAACAGGCTCGGGGCGTCCTCTCGCAGAACATGATGGTCACCTTCTGGGGAACGGTGGATCTGAGCAATCTTCTCCACTTCCTGGAACTGCGGGACAGCGATCACGCGCAGTGGGAGATCCGCGAGTACGCGAAAGCCATCAAGAAACTCATCAAGCCGATCGTCCCCCACGTGGCGGAGTATTTCGAGGCCAAAGGCCAGACCTGGTAACACGGAGCCCGGCTGCCGTCAGATGCAGTAGTCGCAGATCCCGTTTTCCGCGTTGTGCTTCCGGTAGGCGTTCAGAATATCGTCCAGCGTGATCTTCGAGGTCAGCTCCCGGATCCCGTTGTTGAGATCCATCCAGATGCCACGGGCCGGACACAGCGTCTGCCTTTTGCACTTTTCCGGCGAACGGACGCAGTCCACCACCGAGATCGGCCCTTCCATCGTCTCCAGCACCTCCAGAAGCGTGATCTGCTCCGGGAGTTTGGCCAGATGGAACCCGCCGTAGACGCCACGGACCGAGCGGACGAGCTTTGCCCGCCTCAGATCGATCACCAGACGGCTGATGTATTTCTCGGAGATCTGCTGGGATCGGGCGATATCCTTGAGCATCCGGGGTTTTTCCGGGTCGTGAGTCGCCAGATCGATCAGTATGCGCAGTCCGTAGCGCCCTTTGGTAGAGATTTTCATAGCTTCGTCTTTCTCCGATTGACATTCCTGACGGGATGGAATATATACGGGTAAACGACAATTTCAAGCACGCTGCAGAAAAAACTACGAAAAAAGTAGGATTTTTGAATCCCGGCAGCAGAAAAAATGACTGCACCGCGGGAAAAAGAGCCTGCGCGTTCAGGTTTGTTTTTCTGCGGGGGCAGTCAATTAAAAAAATTCTGCTTCATCATCACAGACGGCCCTGCCAAAAGTGGCGCACCCGGATTTCGGACTTTCGAGAGACTCCGAAAGTCCAGCCGCGAGTTTTGGCGGGACCGTCATCACAGGGTCGTTCCATGATTCATTGCAAGAATGGCTCGTTTACGATGATCCAGTGTACGGATAGCAAGTTCCGTGTCGCCATTCATTGCTTTTGTCGTCTTTTCAAGCATGTGTTTATCATACGGGTTGTTCGAATCTCTCACAGACACAAAGTCGTCAAACGATTTATCGAACGCTTTCCAATGACCGTTTGTACCGATGGAGACAGAAACGGTTTTTCCGCTTGGTATGGATTTGTTTTCAATCAGTTCCGTGAAGCAAATGTGGTCCCCGGGTTTGATTTTGATGAACCCTTCGTCCAGCATGATAATGTCGACTGGAATGTTTTTGTTTTCGATTTTGTTAAGCTGATCGATCAGTTCCTGCACGGTGATTTCTCTTTCTTCCATTTTCGGGTCCTTTCTTTCCTTTGGGATTGATTTTTTTGCAGGAGGCCGATAAAAAACCTCCTGTGAACAAGGTTTGTTCAGCCGATTATTCGCAGGAGGATTGGATTTTTGTCGCGGGAAGATGAATATTTCAGAAGAAATCCTTGATGTTGAACCAGAATTCGGTCCGGTAGGTGATCTTCACCGCTTCTTTGCGTTTGAGATTGGCTCCGCGCCCCTTCGGATCATCCTTGTAACCGTCATGCGCTTCCCAGTCGGCTTTGAGCTCGTTCCATTCCTTTTCCGGATAAGCCGTCACTTCCACTTCGATGAAATCATACGGGACGCCGTCGAGGTGATGCAGACTCTGTCCCAGCGGCTGATGGCTGATCTGTTCGAAGCGTTCACCTTCCGGCCGGGAGAAGATCAGTTCTTCGCGAATGCGTTTGTCGATGAACGCATATTCCAGCGAAACGCCGTCGAACTTTTCATCGGGATTGATTTCCGGATCGAATTCGAGGACTTCCACTGCATCGCCGGAATCATAACCCCAGCCGCCTTTGAAACAGCATTGATTGGCTGTCCGGGGGAAATGCTGACGCAAAATCTCGCGCGGTGCCGGATAATCCGCGGGCAGCCGATACGGAAAATCGAGTCTGCCATTTTCATCGAGCTGCCGTATCTGTTCTTCGAACTTGTCAAATTCCTTTTGAGTTTTCTCCAGTTCTTCGGACATGTTTTTGAGATCCTCGAGCATGTCTTTGATTTCCTGCATGTCTTTGTCGCGCATGTTTTTCTCCATGGTTTGAGGTAAGTTGTTTTCGCAGGAGGCCGATAAAAAACTCCTGTGAACAAGATTTTGTTCAACCTTATATTCGCAGGAGGATTGGATTTTTGTCGCGAGATTGGGAAAAACGATCAGTCCGGAAGCTCGATCCAGCGCTTGTAACGACAGTAGCTGGTCATATCGGCCGGATCTCCGACCTGCTTCGGGACGTTGTTGAACATCCCGCAGCTTCCCATGGTGCTGTTGTAGTCTATGAAGGTCTGACGGCCGATCACCTCGACCCGCCGCTGCCCCCTGAAATACTGACAGGTGATGCAGCACCTCTTCTGAAGATCAATGAATTTGAACATGATTCACTCCTTTCCTCTTTAACTAAAAATGTCAGAAATATCATCTAAAAAGTTTTCAAAAGGACTTTGATTCTTTCTGATTTCATCGTTCAGTTTTTCCAAAGAATTCGCCAGATTTTCCAAAGCAGTCTGTGCGTTCTCCTGAGGAGTTGGTTTCGGTTTTTTGGGTGGTTTGGTTTTTTTAGTAATCTTGGCGGGAATGGATTTCTTTTGTCCAGATCCATTGACCCGAATTTCGCCTATGGCGAACTCATTGTTTTCCCCGAAAATCAGCAACTTCCCATTGAAACAAGCAATTCTGCTGATAGAGAAATCACATTCATCAGAGACGGATTGTCTATCATATCCCTCTTTCCAAGCGAGAATGTCATCGTCGTCACCAAGAGAAAAATAATTTCCTTTCCAGTGCAAAATGGGAAAAACAAGTCAAAAAGAAACTGCTTTCTTTGTTTTTTTTCCGGAAATTTGCGGAGGCCTGGCCCCAAAAAAACATGCGGCCCTGCCTTTCGCCGGATGCGAACGGCAAGGCCGGAACGGAGGGATCATC
>JAFZZR010000098.1 GCA_017615635.1 Lentisphaeria bacterium | reverse complement strand
GTGTATTTATAGGCTTGAAGGGTGATCAGGATCGAGGCGAAACCGCAAAGAGAGTTGCAAAGGGTCAGAGAGTTGGGAACAGCTTTGATCCACTTGTTCTGTTCAATGAGGGCCTTGAACTTCCGTTTCATACCGGCGGAGTCTCCTCCTTTTCGGATGCCGCTGCGGCATCTACGATCTGCGTCTGCCGGATTTTTTCCACGGCGGCCGGGTAAATGTGGGCCAGGGGAGTGATGCCGGCGGTCACCGGCTGACCGACTTTCACAGCCAGTTCGAGTTTCATACCCGCGGGCAGATACAGCTCCGTCCGGGACCCGAATTTGATCATGCCGTAGCGCTGGCCCTGGTCAAGCTGGGTACCCGCTTCCACGGGGCAGACGATCCGGCGGGCGATGGCGCCGGAGATCTGTTTGACGGCCAGCGGGTACCGAATATCGCTGCAGATGCCTTCGGCACCCACGAGCATGGATTCGTTTTCCTTTGAGGCCCGTCCGTCCCGTGCGTCGTGGAATGCGCCTTCCTTGTACTCACGGAACGCGACATTCATTTTCACGGGAGCCCGGTTGAGATGGACATTGAAGACGGAGAGGAAGATGCCGATCCGGAGCATGTCGCGCCCCTGAAACAGCTCTTTCAGTTTTTCGGAATCGACGGTTTCGCTCTTGATCAGTTCGATGTCATTCACGACACCGTCCGCGGGCGAGAGAACGACGGAGGGATTCATGGGCACTTTGCGGTCGGGATCCCGGAAAAAGGCGGCGATGCAGATCCAGACGAGGAAGATAAGAGCGGAAACAATAATGGCCGGAGACCAGCGCATGGCGGGTATGACGACGGCCAAACCGCAAACGGCGAGGATGGCGAGGACGGCCAGTATCAGGGAGCCCAGCCATTCCCTTCTTCCGTATCGGGTCAATTTCATATGTTACCTCCAGAATCCTATGAGGAAGAACCTCGTTAAATTTTCAAGCGGATGCTGCGTCGGGCCGCAGCGGATCGTCAAATCGGTTTGGGGATCCGGCACGCCCCGTCCGGCCGTACGGCCAGCGACGCATGGCACAGGGCCAGCGCCAGGGCATCGGTGGCATCATTGGGGATTTCCGCGATGTCGAGTCTGCCCCAGGCCGCCAGAACCGAGGCGACCTGCGATTTGTCGGCTTCGCCGTTGCCGGTGGCCGCCCGCTTGGCGGTTTTCGGGGAGTACTCGAAAGCGGGCACTCCCATCTCCGCCAGAGCGGCAATGACGGACCCGCGGGCCAGAGAAAGGATCATGGCCGTGCGGATGTTCCGGCTGACGAACGCGGTTTCCAGGGATGCGGCATCGGGATGGAAAGAGGAAACCAGCTCGCGGATTCCTCCGGAGAGACGCCGGAGGCATTCGCTGTGAGGGAGCGAAGGCCCGTTCCGTATAATGCCGCAATCCAAAATTTTGAAAGAGCCACCCGGCTGAAGATCAATCACACCGTATCCGGTTTTCCGGATGGCTGTATCCACGCCGAGAACGATCATGAAAACCCCTGATGAGCGGGAAACGTTCAGTCTCCGAGTTTGTCGATCTCTTCCATCAGTTCTTCGGAGATCTCCTCATTGGAGTGGACCGACTGCACGTCGTCCAGCTCTTCCAGACGGTCGATCAGGCGGAGGACCTGCTGTCCGGTCTTGGCATCCTTGATCTCCACGGAATTTTCCGGACGGCGGGTGATATTCGCCTCGGTGCATTCCACTCCGGCATCTTCCAGCGCTTTGGCGATGGCGGTAAACGCTTCGGGCGCGGCCCAGATCTCTGCAACTCCGTCTTCCACCGTCAGATCTTCCGCGCCGGCATCCAGCACGAGATCCATGAGTTTTTCCTCATCCGCGTTTTCCCCTTCGATGACGAAATGGGCTTTCCGCTGGAACATCCAGGCGACGGCGCCGGATCCGGCCAGGTTGCCGTTGTTCCGGTCGAGAGTCATGCGGACTTCGCCGATCGTCCGGTTCCGGTTGTCGGTCAGACATTCCACGATGAGCGCGATGCCGGCGGGACCGTATCCTTCGTACGTGATTTCTTCGTAGGTGACATTGCCGAGTTCGCCGGCGCCCTTCTTGATGGCGCGGTCGATATTTTCACGGGGCATATTGGCGGCGCGGGCGGAGGAGAGGGCCATACGGAGCTTGATGTTGCCGTCGGGGTCTTTGCCGCCCTGCTTGACGGCGACCATGATCTCCTTGGCAAGTTTCGAGAAAGCCTGCCCTTTCTTCTTGTCGGTGGCTTCCTTTTTATGCTTGATGTTTGCCCATTTACTGTGTCCGGACATGATTTTCCTCTCATTTGTTTCCTGTTACATGTACACGTTTGGACTTAATATAGACCCGCATGCCGCGTTTGTCAATTTTTTTTTTGTTTTTTCGTCCGTTTCCTTTTGAAAGATCGCCGTACGCAGGTTACATTAACGGGAACCGTACGATCTTCATTTCGCGAAAGGAGTCCGATGTCCCGCCGTCTTGCCGCTTTTATGACCGCAGCCGTCTTTTCGGCATCGGTCCTCTTTGCCGGACAGGAACCGGCGGAAAAGGAGGCTCCGGCTTCCCGGAATCCCGAAAGCCCGGCTGCCGGTGCCGGACTGGTGGACAGCGAAGCATACGGAGAGATGGCCGAGTTTCTCGGAATGCTCTCCATCATCCGGAAACACTATGTGGACGGCGACCGCGTAACATGGAAGAATCTTTTCCAGTATGCGGTCCGGGGGCTCATGCACGAACTGGATCCCTTCAGTGAATACGAATCTCCCGAGGAATTCCGGTCCATGACGGAAAACGTTTCCGGAAAACGGGTCGGAATCGGCATCGTCATTTCCGCATCCCGGGCCCGCGGAATAGAGATCGTCTCCGTTCTGCCCGGCGGCCCGGCGGATAAGGCGGGCCTGCGGAGCGGCGACGTGCTGCTGAGCGCGGATGGTGAAGATCTCACGGGGGAAAGCGCTTCGGATGCGGCGGAAAAGATCCGGGGCGAACAGGGAACGGAGCTCAAGATCCTGGTGTACCGTCCATCCCGCGATGCCCGGCTGGAATTTTCCGTGCCGAGGGATGTCATTACCGTCAGCAGCGTTCAGGGAGCGCGGATCCTTCCGGGGACGGACGGCGCCGCCTACTGCCGGATCACGCAGTTCGGTCCGGATACCGCCGCGGATCTGGACAAAACGCTGGACCGGTTGAGCAAGGAGGGCATGACGGCGCTGATTCTGGATCTCCGGGATAATCCGGGAGGCATCCTGGGATCGGTGACGCCGGTCTGCGGACGGTTCCTGCCGGCGGGAAAACTGATCGTCTCCATCGAAGGCCGGGAAAACCGGAAACAGCTCGTCCGGTCCACGGATGCAGGGCCCAAGTTCACGGATCTGCCTCTGATCGTCCTGATCAACGGGAACACCGCTTCAGCCGCCGAAATTTTCGCCGGCTGCATGATGGATTACGGACGCGCAGTGCTGGTCGGGGAAAAATCTTTCGGGAAAGGATCGGTCCAGTCGATCATTCCCTTCGCCTCCGGCCGGGGCGCGCTGAAGCTGACCACCGCCCGGTACTTCACGCCGGGCCGTCTCCCGATCCACGGGAACGGGATCCCCCCGGATATCGAGATCCCGCTGACCCCGGCGCAGCGGATCCAGCTGTCCGTTCAGCTGAATTCCCATCCGGGCGAACTGCGTCCGCTGGTGCCGAATCCGGTGCGTGACACGGCGCTGGAACGGGCTCTGGAGGTGCTTCGCGGACTGCGGATCCTCCGCGGAAACGGGAAAGAGATTGCAGAAAAAGCCGAACAGGCAGAACAAATACCATAAGGACAGGAAACATGAAACGAGTTTTATTCGCCGCCGTTCTTTTCGCCGCCGTGACCGCACTTTTTTCGGGCTGTGCCCGGGACGTGATCGTGGAGGAAGCCCTGCAGCTGCCCGCGCATGCCCGGATCTTCACGGCGTACAATCTGTGGCATGACGAAGACGGAGAGATCCGTTCGATCAACATGCAGCAGGGGGCGATCCTGCCCTTCGGCACGGAAGTGACGATCCTCAGCGCCACGGAGGACAAGATCCGCTTCCGCACGGTGGCCGACCACAAGGACTATGTGATCGTATACGAAAAAGGCTACCGGATGATGACGCCGGAAGACTACATCCGCGAAGTGTTCACCCGGGACGATCCGGAAACGCTGACCGAGGGGATCCCCGTTACGGATGTGGAAAAGCTGAAGCGCGGGATCGTGGAAAAGGGGATGTCCAAGCAGGAAGTCCGGCTGGCGTACGGGCGTCCATGCAAATTCAAGACACCGGACGAAGCGCTGGACACCTGGCTGTACTGGACCGATTTTCTGGTGGGGCGCCGCGTCGTTTTCAATAACGACAAGGTGTTCGAAATTATAGAACTGTAACCACCCGGTCCGGAAAGTTTCCGGAAACGGGTTGACAACCGGGGAAACCGGGTGTATGTTAAGGAAATGCTGTTGTCTTTAAGTTCTTTAATAAGAGAGGCCGCGGATGTACCGACGTGCGCGGCCCCGTTACACACATTCAAGGAGTAAAGGAATGTCGGGACACATCAACACACAGGACGGCAACTATGCCGCCGCGTATGTCGCTTACGCATTAAGCGAAACCGCCGCGATCTATCCCATCACTCCTTCGTCCACCATGGGCGAATGGGTCGATCAATGGGCCGCCGAGGACAAAAGAAACATTTGGGGCAAACCGGTTTCCGTTGTGGAAATGCAGTCGGAAGCAGGTGCCGCCGGAGCGGTGCACGGCTGTCTGGCCGCCGGATCGCTGACCACCACGTACACGGCGTCTCAGGGCCTTCTCCTGATGATCCCGAACATGTACAAGATCGCGGGCGAAATGCTCCCGACCGTGTTCCATGTGACCGCCCGGTCTCTGGCCTGCCAGTCCCTGGCGATCTTCGGAGATCATTCCGACGTGATGGCCTGCCGCAACACCGGATTCGCCATGCTGGCGGCCGCCTCCGTGCAGGAAGAGATGGATATGGCGCTGATCGCCCATCTCGCCACCTACAAGTCGAAAGTCCCGTTCCTTCAGTTCTTCGACGGGTTCCGGACCTCTCATGAAGTCCACAAATTCGAAGAGATCCCCTACGAGGAGATCGCCAAGCTCATCGAGCCGAAGTACATCGAAGAGTTCCGCGCACGCGCTCTCCGTCCTGAAAAGCCCGTCTGCAAGGTCGGCGCCCAGAACGGCGACGTCTACTTCCAGGGCCGCGAGACCGTCAACGCCTACTACAACGCCTGTCCCGCCATCGTGCAGGAAAAGATGGACGCCGTGGCCAAGGTGACCGGCCGCCAGTACCACCTGTTCGACTACGTGGGCGCCGCGGACGCCACGGACGTGATCGTTTCCATGGGCTCCAGCTGCGAGGCCATCGAAGAGACCATCGACTACCTGAACAAGAACCGCGGCACCAAGTACGGCCTGATCAAGGTCCGTCTCTACCGTCCCTTCTTCACCGAAGCGTTCCTGGCCGCTCTGCCCAAGACGGTCAAGCGCATCGCCGTTCTCGACCGCACGAAAGAGCCGGGCGCCATCGGCGAGCCGCTCTACATGGATGTGAAGGTTGCCGTCAACAATCCGGCCATCACCGTGATCGGCGGCCGTTACGGTCTTTCCTCCAAGGACTTCACGCCCTCCATGATCCTCGCGGTCTACAAGCACCTGGAAAAGGGCGGCTTCCATGGCTTCACCGTCGGTATCGACGACGATGTGACCAACACGTCGCTGAAGATCGATGAGCACATCACCACCGAGCCGGAAGGCACCACCGCTTGCATGTTCTACGGTCTGGGCGGCGACGGCACCGTCGGCGCCAACAAGACCACGATCAAGGTCATCGGCCATCTGACCGACAAGGATGCCCAGGCGTACTTCGCCTACGACTCCAAGAAGTCGTTCGGTCTCACCTGCTCCCATCTGCGGTTCTCCGATGCCCCGATCAAGTCCACCTATCTGATCACGAGCCCCGATTTCGTGTCCTGCTCCACCGCGGCGTACATCGGACGCTATGATCTGCTCAAGGGCCTGAAGAAGGGCGGCACGTTCCTGCTGAACAGCCATTACAGCCGGGAGGAAGTCTTCTCCCATCTGACTCGCGACATGCAGGAATACATCATTGCCAACCAGATCAAGTTCTACAACGTCAATGCGGAAGCCATCGTCAAGAATATGCCCGGCCTCCGCGGCAAGGGCGCCAACACCGTGATGATGGTCGCCTACTTCAAAGTCTCCGGAATCGTTCCCTTCGACAAGGCGTCCGAAGAAATGAAGGCCCTTAACGCCAAAACCTTCGCCAAGAAGGGGCAGGCCGTTATCGACATGAACAATCAGCTGGTCGACATGGCCGCCGACGCCTGCGTCGAAGTGCCCGTTCCGGCCTCTCTGGACGGCGTCGCTCACGCCGAGCCGCTGAAGCTGATCCCGGACGATGCCGACGACTTTGCGAAGAAGATCGTCGAGCCCTCCATGCGGAACAACGGCGACTCCATTCCGGTGTCTGCCATGAGCCTGGACGGCACGCTGCCCACCGGCACCGCGTGTCTGGAAAAACGCGGATTCGCGCCCAAGGTTCCCCACTGGAACATCCAGAACTGTATCCAGTGCGGCATCTGCGCCAACTCCTGCCCGCACGCGGCGATCCGCACGAAGCTGTTCAAGGTGGAAGATCTGGCCAAGGCGCCGGCGACCTTCCAGACCAAGGATCCGGTTCCGAAAGCGGACGGCCTCAAGTTCAAAGTCCAGGTCTATATCGAAGACTGTATGGCCTGCGGCGTCTGTCTCGATCAGTGCCCCATGAGCGCCAAGGAAGGCAAACAGGCTCTTACCTGGTCCACGCTGGAAGCCGAACGCGCCGCCGGCGAAAACGCCAACGAGAAGTTCTTCGAATCCACTGAGGACAACATCATGGGCAAGAACACGGCGGCCACCGTGAAGGGCGCCATGCTCCGCAAGCCTCTGTTCGAGTTCTCCGGCGCCTGCGCAGGCTGCGGCGAGACTCCGTACGTGAAGCTGGTCAGCCAGCTGTTCGGTGAGAACATGATCGTGGCCAACGCCACCGGATGCTCCTCCATCTACTCCGGAACCTTCCCGACCATCCCCTACACCAAAGCCGCCAACGGACGCGGTCCCGCCTGGGCGAACAGCCTGTTCGAGGACAACGCCGAGTTCGGTCTCGGTATGCGCATGGCCGTGGATTCCAACCGCGAGACCCTGAAGAGCTACTGCGGCAAGCTGCTGGAGAGCGACAAGGCTCCCGCGGACCTCAAGGAAGCCGTCACCAAGGCGCTGTCCTTCTGGGACAACAGCCGTACGGCGGAAGCGCAGGAGGCCCAGAAGGCCGCCAAGGCGCTCATCGCCAAGGCCGCGTCCGAATGCGGATGCGATGTGGTCCGGAAGATCAACGAACTTTCCGACTACTTCTGCGACAAGTCCGTGTGGATCATCGGCGGCGACGGCTGGGCCAATGATATCGGATACGGCGGAATCGACCATGTTCTGGCGTCCGGACGCGACGTCAACATCCTGGTCCTCGATACGGAAGTGTACTCCAACACGGGCGGACAGGCCTCCAAGTCCACTCCCACCGCCGCCGTGGCCAAGTTCGCCGCCGGCGGAAAGAAGACCTACAAGAAGAACATGGGCTTTATGAGCATGAGCTACGGGTATGTCTACGTGGCCAGCATCGCTCTCGGCGCCGACCGCACGCAGGCCCTCAAGGCCTTCCAGGAAGCCGAAGCCTGGCACGGTCCCTCCATCATCTTCGCGTACGCTCCCTGTATCGCTCATAACATCGATATGAGCAAGACCCAGACCGAGCAGAAGCGCGCGGTGGAATGCGGATACTTCCCGCTGTACCGGTACAACCCGGCCAACGAAGTGCCCTTCACCTGGGATGTCAAGGCCCCGGCCAACGGCAAGTTCCAGGACTTCATCCGCAGCGAAGGCCGTTACAAAGGACTTCTCAAGGCCAATCCGGCTCATGCGGAAGAACTTTTCGCCAAGGCCGAAAAGGATGCCGCCGCCCGGATGCAGTTCTACCAGGAAGTCGGCAAACTCATGAAGTAACGCCTTCGGGCACTGCTTTCATGCAGACAGCACGGCGGACTCCGGTTCCGGAGTTCG
Organism: Lentisphaeria bacterium; assembly: GCA_017615635.1. Classification (GTDB taxonomy): domain Bacteria; phylum Verrucomicrobiota; class Lentisphaeria; order Victivallales; family UBA1829; genus RGIG8244. Next base: position 25,465 of record JAFZZR010000098.1, on the reverse strand, counting down.
CCGTGTTTTTTCTCCCTTGAAATCGCCAAACTCCGGTGTATAGTTCTCCCATGGATCCGGCAGACTACAAACAGAAAATCCGGTTGTTTACTTTTGCCTCGGCCGCTCTTCTCGCCGCCGCGGGGATCTTCCTGCGCTGTCAGGGGCTGGACCGCTTTCTGGAGTACGATGAGATCTGGACCTTCCGGTTTTACGTCCCGCTTTCCTGGCATGAGATATTCACCGATCTCGCCACACCCAACAATCACTGCCTGAATTCTCTCCTGATCAAGTGGCTGTACGCTCTGTTCCCCGCCTCGGCCGCCCTCCTCCGGCTTCCCGCTCTGGTTGCGGGGATCCTTACGGTCGTTCTGGTCCTCCTGGCAGTTTGGAAAACGGCACGCCGGTCCGGTGCCGTCATCATGGCGGCTTTCTGGATCGCTTTTCAGGCGGATCTGATCCACTATTCCCGGACGGCCCGGGGATATTCCCTTCAATGTCTCTTTGTCCTGGCGTTTTTCCTTTTGCTGATCCGTCCGGTGCGGATATCCGGATCCTGGTGGAAAACGGCTCTGCTTCTTCTCGTCTGTGCTTCGGGCGCATGTCTGAGCGTGACCTCGGGTCTGATTTTCGTCGGCGCCGCCGGTGCTGCCTGGCTGCTGTGCTTCGCTTTTTCCCGGCGGAAAAAAAACGGCCCTGCCTTTCCCGTCGTTTCGGAGAAGGGCTCCTGGAAGGCCGTCGCGGCGGCGGGCGGAGTGTTTCTGATCCTGGCGGGACTCTGGTACGGGAGTCAGTACGCCAAGCTGAAGCAGGGCCAGCAATTCGGGACGGAGCTGACCGGCATCTCCGATTTTCTCCGCTTCTGCGGAAGCACGCTCAGAAATCTGCATGTGCTGCCGCTTCTGTGCCTGACGGCGGCGGGTCTCTTCGTCCGGAAGAGAAATCCCTTTCGCTTCCTCTTTTCCTTCTCCCTGATTTTCTGCGGACTGGTCCTGCTTTCCGCGCTGGCGACAAAGGCGGGGCCGCTTCGGGTTTATCTCCCGCTGTATGCCCCGCTGACGGTTTCGGGGACCCTCGCGCTCACCGTCCTGTGCCGCGCCATACGGCGGACGCGCTGGATCCTGCCCGCCGGCCTTCTTGTTTCCCTCTTTCCGCTGGCCGTTTTTCCGGAAGACATGGAGAAAACCGAACCGCCGGGCAGTGAGCATATCGCCGCGAAAGTCATGGCGGAAACACCCGGAGACGTGGTGATCCTCTACCGCCGCGGCGACGAGCTTCCGGTCTTCTTCAACTGTCCGGAAGCCGCCCCGGATATGAGGGACAGACTGCGTAATCCGGCCGGGCTCTCCGGTCTCCTGGTCATGGGCCGGAACGATGTGCTGGAAGTTTTCGACGCCTATGGACGGAATGCGGATGTTCCGCTGAAAGGCTTCGCATGGGAAGAGCTGCCTCCGAAAAGCGGGATCCCGCTGTCTCTCTTCAAGCTCGAATCCCTGAGAGGAAACGTGGATCTTTCTTCTTCCGGTCCGCTTCTGATGAACGTCCAGTCCCACGCGCGCTGTGAAACTGTCCTCCGGCGCGGAGAATGGCTGCGGTTCAGCGCGGCTCTCACGGCCGGATTCCGGGCGGACGAACAGGACCGTGCCGGATTGTACCTGTGTGAAAAACCGTTTCTGACGGCGCCGGAGTGTCTGGCGCTGGAGGAACGAACCGGAGGCCGGATCCGGTTCTATCGTTTCCGGAAAACTTCCGAAGCGGGAGGATCCGAACCATGACGCCGTCCTCTGCTTTATCGGAAAAGAAACTGCGTACGCTGGCGGGGACAGCCGTGGAACTCCTGGAGGAGTCCCGGCGCATGCTCATGGAAAGTGGAACCCCGGCGGACCTTTATCTGCGGAAGACGTTCCGCCTGCGCCGCTGTCTCGGTTCGCGGGACCGTCATTTCATCACGGAGGCTGTTTTCGCGTTTTACCGCTGGGCTTTGTGGATCTCGAAAGCCCTGCCGGAAAACGCTTCCACGGAGAAGTGTCTGCTGGCTGCGTTCGCCGCCGAGGGGATCCGTCCGCCTGCCTGGGATCTCTGGTGCGGAGATGATCCGGAACCGGGCGAACGCATATTCCGTCTGTCCGCGCCGGAAGAACGGTTCGAGGCATTTACCGGGGTGCCCGTTTCCTCCCGCGACATGCTGCCGGAATGGATGCTTCCCCTTCTGGCGCCGGGGGCGGAAACGGAGTATCTGCCGTACCTGAAGAGCCGTCCGCCGGTCTGGATCCGAATCCAGCACGATGCCGAAAGCGTCTTCCGCGAATTCGAAAAGACGACGATCGGCTTCTCGGGCGACGATCGGCTTCCTCAGGCGTTCCGGCTTTCCCATCACGCGAAAATCAATCTGCAGCTTCTGGAGTCGTTTCGCGCCGGCCGCTTCGAGATCCAGGATTTTTCCTCCCAGTGCATCGGGGCTGCCTGCATGGCGAAGCCCGGCAGTCTCTGGTGGGATGTCTGCGCCGGAGGCGGCGGAAAAACTCTGCTTCTGGCTTCCGCGGGCGCCCGGGTCATTGCGGGCGATATCCGGGAATCCTGCCTGGAGGAGATCCGGCGCCGTGCGGCGCGCGGCGGGTTTTCCAATATCCGGGTCCTGCCCCGGGAAGAGGCGGAGAAGCGGATGTTCGATGGCGTGCTGGTGGATGCGCCGTGCAGCTCCTCGGGACGCTGGCGGAGAAATCCGGAAGCCCGCCTCACAATGAGCCGGGAACGGGTGGATGAATTGTGCCGGATCCAGCGGAGCATTCTGGACTCCGTCTGTTCCCGGGTGAAGCCGGGCGGCCTGCTGGTATACGGGACCTGTTCCGTTTTCGACTGCGAAAACCGGGGAACGGCCGAGCATTTTCTCTCGGCGCATCCCGAGTTCGAGCCCTGCCCGTTTCCTTTCGCCGGAAAAGAGCAATGGTGTCTTCAGTCATTTCCCTCCGACGCCGACTGCGACGGAGGTTTCCGGGCCGTTTTCCGCCGGAAGGAGGGTCCGAATTTATGAAAATGACGGATTGTCATACGCACCGCCTTTCCGCCGATCCGGAATCGTTCCTGTATTCCGTTTCGAAGCCGGTGATGCCGCCCGAAGGCGTCTTTTTCTCCGCCGGAGTCCATCCCATGTTCGCGGATTCGTCCGATATCCCCCTGCCCTTTCTCGATCTGTTCCGTTCCGAACGGTGCCTGGCCATCGGCGAATGCGGTCTTGACCGCCGGGCAGCTCTGGCGCTGGAGAAGCAGGAGGAACTCTTTCTCCGTCACGCGGACGCCGCCGAAGAACTGGGCAAGCCGCTGGTGATCCATTCCGTCCGGACGAGGCAGGAGATGATCCGACTCCGGAAGAAACGCCAGCCCTCCGTGCCCTGGATCGTCCACGGCTGCCGCGGAACCGCCGCGCGGCTTCAGGAGTGGGCGGATGCCGGATTCATCCTTTCCTTCGGGGAGGGACTTCTCCGGGAAGCCTCCCTTCTGGAAGATTTTTTCCGCTCCCTTCCCGGCGAGTCCATTCTGATGGAGACGGACGAATCCGACCTTTCGCCGGATGTCCTTTATTCCGTTGCGGCGTCCTGCCGCCGGATGAACCGGGAGGATTTCACCGCCATGGTCGAACGCAATTACAGAAGGATCTTTTTTCATGAGTCATGAACTTTGGCAGGACCGCACCGTCCTTCTCTGGGGAGAGGATGCCGTCCGCGCGATCCGGCAGGCCCGAGTCCTGGTCGTCGGCGTCGGCGGCGTCGGCGGATTTGCCGTGGAAACGCTGGTCCGCGCCGGGATCGGAGAACTGGGCCTGGCCGACGGCGACCGGGTGGAGGAGACCAACCGGAACCGTCAGATGGCGGCCCTGGTCACCACAACGGGACAATTCAAGACGGATGTCCTGGCCGCCCGGGCGCGGGACATCCATCCGGATCTCCGGATCCGCACCTTTACCCGGTATTTCCGTCCTGATACCGTCCGGCAGCTTTTCGAGGGATACCGCTGGGACTGCGTTCTGGATGCCATCGATACCGTGGCGCCGAAAACGGCGCTCCTTCTGGAATGCGTCCGACGGAATATCCCCGTCGTCAGCTGCATGGGGGCGGGCGCACGGCAGGATCCGGAATCCGTCAAATGTGCCGACATTGCCCGGACAACGGTCTGTCCTCTGGCGAAAATCATCCGGACCAACCTGAGAAACCAGGGCGTCACGTCCGGCATCACCGCCGTCTTTTCTGACGAATCTCCCGTCCCCGGCAGCATCCGGCACGACACGACATCTCCCGATAAGCGGTCCGTGACGGGAACCGTTTCCTATATGCCGGCTGTCTTCGGATGTCACTGCGCCGCCGCGGTGCTGCGAATTCTCCGAAACCGGGCTGTTTCGTCAGAGGTCCGTCATTGACGAACGATTGACGGTAAAAAGGAATCCATTGAAACAAAAGAGGATAGGTGTTTGAATGAAAGCTCCGTTTGAAGTGGAGGATACCGCTGTCAACCGCAGAAAATTCATTATTCTGTGTTTCGGCGCGGGCCTTTCGTTCTTTACCAGCATGAGCAAAATGCTGGTGCCGGGACCGGTCTATAATCACCTGCTGCAGGATCTTGCTCTGGATCCCGCGCAGGTCGCCGGTCTGGGCGCCGCATTCATGTACTCCTATGCCGTAAGCCAGCTTCTGATCGGGGTCTATTCCAACCGGTACGGCGGAGTCCGGATCCTGCTGATCGGCGGCACCCTGTTCTGTACGGGGATGATCGGATTCCCGCTTGTTTCCCATCTGCTTCTGCTGTACGGATTCCGGATCCTCACCGGATTCGGCGCCGGAATCGTCTTCATCGGTCTGGCGAAGATCGTGGCGGATCTCTTTTCTTTCCGGTTTGCCATGGTTCTGGGGATCGCCCTGTTCATCGGCTATCTGGGGCCCGTGACCGGGACCGTGCCCGTCGTCTGGCTGATCCATGTGCTCGGATGGCGTACGGCGCTGCTTCTTCCCGGGCTGGCCGCTCTGTTCTTTCTGGCGGGTATCGCTTTGTTTTCAAAAGGGACAATCAAAAAGACGGTCCCCGGCCAGACGTTCCGTCTCCTTCCGGCGCTTTTCCGGGTCCGCGGCATGCTTCTGCTCTGCGTATCCTCGGCCGTCATGTTCGGGATCTATTATGCGCTGCTGACCCAGGTGGGCCAGAAGTGTTTCGAGGATGTCTATCACTGGAGCCGGTACAGCGCCTCCTTCTGCATTACGGTCCTTGCCCTGATCGTGGCGTTCAACAACATTCTCATCTCGTTTCTGCTGAAGCTGACGAAGGGCCGGACCCGTCCGATCTACATTTCCGGCATGGTGAGCGTGCTGGCCGGGACGATCCTGGGCTGTCTCTCGTTCCGCTTCGGTCTTCCCGCCTTCTGCCTGCTGGCCGGATTTATCCTGACGGCGATCCCCGCCGGCTTTTTCTCGATGTACAGTCTGGTGGCCAAGGAGATCAATCCTCCGGAAAACGCGGGCCTGGCCATTGCCGTCCTGAACTGTTCCGCCTTCGTCTTCATCGCGCTGTACGGCAACCTCTCCGGCACCGTCCTCGACCGATGGAAAAACGACATGCTCCCCGGCGGCGTCTTTCCCTCCGCCGCCTACGAAACGCTGTTCTGGTTCCTGTGCGGTTCCGCGCTTTTCTCCCTGACTCTCTCCTTCTTTGTCCCGAACGTGACCCAGAAACCCCGGCCCTCTGCGGGAAATACATCCCGGAAGTAACGGCCAGAGGGCGAAAAAAAATCTCGTCTTTTTTCCAAAAGCATTTGCATTTTTGTTTTTGCGGCGTTACATTCTTTATGTTTCAATAAAAATTGGAAGATAATTATGAAATCCTCCGAATCCGCTTCAAAAAAAGTCGAACTGCGGGACCGCATCCTGGAATATGCCCGGACTCACGCGGTCAACGACCGCATTCCCACCGTGGCGGAGTTCCGGAAGGCTCTCGGCGTCACCAACTACATGCTGCTTGCCTGCATGAACGAACTGATCAAGGAGGGACAGTTCTACCGGAAATCCCGCAAAGAGGGCACGTTTCTCTCCGTTCACAAGAGAAAATATGTGATCGGTCTTTTCAACGTTGCCGGCGATGAACGGGGTTTTGTGGATTATCCGGCCTGGATGTCGGGATTTTTCCGGGTTTTCACACGGAATGCGGAGTGTCTGCTTCGTCTCCTGCCGCGGACCTCTCCGGAAAGCATTCCCGATGTCATGCGGCAGTATGGCCTCGATTCCATGGTCTGGTGCGAATCGGGCGGACAAATGCCCGTCCGGACTCTCGGCGCACTGCCGGAACCGGTGCGGAACAGGCTCATTTACGCGTACTTGAATACGGGAAATCTGCCGATCCGCATGCCGAAGGTCAACGCCATCGGCATGGATCACGACTACTGGGCGAGGGAGTATGTCCGGGCCGCGGTTCGGCGCGGATGCCGGACCTTCCTCCATGTTTCGCCGCCCAACAGGATCCATGAAATCATGCTGGATGAAATGAAAAAATGGAAGCTGCCCTGGCGGGACGAATGGCTGATCTCCGATCCCGCCGATCTGCCGAAGAAACTGCCGAAGCTGATCCGGAAGTACAAATTCGATGCCGTTCACTGCGCCGGAGGCATGCAGCACAGTTTCGCTCTGGCCGTCCGCGAACTGCCGGATTTCCGCCCCCTTCTGCCCGTTTTCGGATTCGAAAACATGTACCTCCAGATGAAGCGCGATTATCCCTGGCTGAACGCATTCTTCCCCTTCGAGCATCTGGATGACTTTTTCGAGCGGTTCGGCTCCCTTGCCGGAAAAGCCGCCCTCGAACTGGCCGAAACCGGCAAGCCTTTCCCGTCCGTGGCATTGAAGCTGGAGAGCGAAAAAAGGAACGTAGTAAGAAAGGTCTGACGATAAGAACACAACTTCAGAAAGGGTAAAAATCATGACAACCCGAGAAAGACGTTTTAAACTCCACGTCCTCCGCAGCTTCAGCGAAGGAGGATCATACCAAAAGAAGCGTTTTACGCTCATTGAATTGCTCGTCGTCATCGCCATCATCGCCGTGCTTGCGGGTATGCTGATCCCCTCGCTTGGTCAGGCAAAGGCGTCCGCCCATCGCATCCAGTGTGTCAGTCAGAAAAAACAAGCGGTCATCCCCATGCTGCTGTATTCATCAGACAACGATGACTTCATGTTGGGATCGCGTCCGAAAATCTTGACGGAAATGCCCGAAAAAACCTGTTGGGGATATCTGAAATATCTAGGATATCTGAAATCGGAGGGGGCGGAATCGGTGGTCTGCCCTTTGGTGGAACCGGAATACCGGAAAGATGATGAAGTCTGGGAGCATGGGGTTTTCGGCGTCCGGCGCGGTCTGATTCCTCAGAGCAGCACGGCCAGCGATTTTTATTCGCTAAGACAAGTGAAAAGCCGGCTGAATGCTTTTATTCTGACCGCGGATACCTATTTTCTGACCGGACAGAATGATCATAAAAGCAGTTATATGTACTATATGGTCGAATCAGGAAATCATATTCTTGCGTTCGGACATCAGAAAAAGGCCAGTCTTGGTTATGCGGATGGACATGCTGTCAGCTGGAATCGGGAGGAACTCGTCAACAGCCCGGATGCCATGCATGGAACGGATCTCGGCGGACTCGTCGGCGGGTGGATACCCAAACCGATCAATTGCCATTAAGGTGCTTTAAGGCATATCAGCGGGAGAAGGTACGAAGTGAGGCGATTCCTTTTTTCTCTTTCTCTGACCGTGTCGGGATTGCTTTGTGCGGAAGACCGGGGCTTGTTTCTGCATTATGATTTTACTCAGCCTGCCATCCGGCAGGGGGGGATCTGCCGGCAACTGGAACTGCCCCCGGATATGACCATCTCATGTCCGGAATATTCATTGATCCTGACCGGGAATTTCAGTCAGCCGGAATTGTCCGTGCCGGAGAGTACGTTTTTTTCGCTGAAAAACGGAGGAACTCTCTACGCTCTGGTCCGGTTCGATCAGAATGGGATGGAGTCCGGTCAACCGGATGCCCATGACATGATTCTCTTCAAGCAGGAGAATCTGCTGTTCGGGCGGGACTGCGGCGAATTGTATTTCAATATGCAGACAAGCGGAAGATGGTGCTGGGCCGTAAGAGCGCCGGACATCCCGACCGAACGCTGGACCGCGCTGGCAGCGACCGTGACGAAAAACGGCACGAAGAATTACACGGTCCGGCTGTACATCGACGGAAGGAAAGCCGCGGAGAAGACGTTTCTTCAGGAAATGGACGGACCGAATGGAAATCCCGTCGCCATCGGACGCGGATGGGGCGGCCCGTGGTGCTTCTGCGGTCTTCTGGGAAAACTGATGATCTTCGACTATGCTTTGTCGGACGATGAAGTCGCCGGGTTATGCAGGGAAGAGCCGTATTTGAAGAAATAAGAAAACAAACCATATTGGAATGGAAGGACGATTTATGCTGAAACGGAATTTGTTGGCTGTGTTCGCAGCGTTTGCCGCGGGAACGACCGTGCTGATCGGGGCGGATGAACCGTCCGGCGTGCTTTTTCATTATGATTTCAGCCGGGGCGGTGCTCCGGAACTGAAACAGCACGCGAAAATCGCGAATGGTGTGCTGTCTCTGGACGGGAAAGATGATTATGCACTGGTGCCGGAGAGCGAGAATATGCACTTTGCGGAAAAGGGCATGACACTGGCCGCCACGGTCAAATTGAACTATTCCGAAACGGATCCCTCCGTGGACAACAGAATGGATATGTTCTTTTCCAAGGGAAAGGAGTTCATTTTCGGGAAATCGGGAACCAGTCTGTATTTCAATTTTCACAATGGAAAGCGGTGGTGCGCCAACCTCCTGACCCGGGAAGGTGCGGTACCCGAGTCCGGCAAATGGGCGCACGTGGCAGTAACGGTGAGCTATGAAAAGGATTGGGCGCAGGGAGATTTCGGCTACCGGATCAGTATTTATCTGAACGGAGAAAAGGAGGCCGGCAAAAGGGTCTCCATGGAAGAGCCCGTGCAGACAAAGGAGCCGATTGAACTGGGCCGCGGCTTCGGCGGCGGTCCGTGGTTCATGAACGGCGAGTTCGCCGATGTCATCATGTTCGACCGCCCCTTGAGCCCGGATGAAATCGCCGATCTCTGCAGTCAGGATCCCCGGGTCAAAGTTGTTCGGAAAGGATTCGTCGAAATTCAGGCGGAACTGAAAGAACGGGAGGACCGGATCCGGGCGCAGGGAAAAGCGGCGGCGCAATGGCTTGCGGATGCACTTCTCCGGGCGGCATCGGGCGGATACGATCAGCAGGCACTGACTGCCATCGCGGATTTCACAGAGCAACACCGGGATGACGATCTGGAAAAACTGAAGGAGAAGTTCGATCGATCTTCCTTGAACTGCCGGATTCTGCTGACGTCCGATCTGGCCGCTGCGGTGCTGACCGGCAGGGGAACGGGGGCGCACCCGGTCATCGGGGTTTTGAATCGACGCACCGGGAAAGAGATATTCGGGGAGAGAACGCTTTGCTGGGAAATTCTGTGGACACGAGGCAGGGAAAAAGGAGAGATTCCGTACAACGGCAGAGACGTGGTCTGGGAATCGGAACTTTCCGGCAATACGGTTTCTGTTGTCTGGAAGGGAAAAGGCGATATTCCTTTTACCGCCCGTTCCGAAGTCCGGTTCGCCGGGCCGCGTCTGGAAAGCACGTTCGAACTCAAGAACGAGTCGGACTGCACCTTCGAATCGGTACGATATCCGCTTTATGCGTTCCGGCATCTGGGCGAGGGCGACACGCTGGTTCATCCGCGCATGTCGGGAATGCTGGCGCAGGATCCCACCGAGGAGCCGTTTCGCGGCGGCGCGCCGGCCGTGTTTCCCTCCGGTTCGGCCACCATGCAGTTCGGCGCGTACTACAATGCGGCGAAAGATGGAATCTATTTCGGGTATGAGGACGGACTGGCCCGGACCAAAGCCATGCTGGCGGACGGACGGAGAAAGAATCTGATCATCGGCTGGGAAAATCCGCTGATCGTGAATCCCGGGAAGAATCGTTTCAAGCTGAACGGCAAAGCGGTTGTGGAGCTTTATCGGGGACAATGGTACGAAGCAGGGCAGATCTACCGGAGATTTCTGGAAAAGGAGGCGGCCTGGTGGATCCCGGAACTGCCTCGAAAATCCACGCCGGAATGGTTCCGGAATAATACGCTCAGCATGAAATTTTGCACCAGAGGCGAGCGGGAAGCAGAAGACATCCGGGACGCATTTCTTTACCTGCGAGGATATTTCGAACTGCCGTTCGCCGGACACTGGTATTACTGGAACGATCAGGGGAAAATGGGGTATCCGCATTTTCCGATCAAAGATTTCGTACTGCGGATCAACAGGGAACTTCAGAAAGGCGGGATCTACACCATTCCCTACATCGACGACCTGCTCTGGAAAATCAACGACGGACCGGACAATACGGATTATATGTACACGTCCCACGGATATAAATATGCAATCAAGGATCAGCGCGGGGAAGTCTACAAGGAGGACTACGGGAAAAACGAAGTGTATGTCAAGATGTGCCCGTATGTCAGGGAGTGGCAGGATGTCATGCTGAATCTGGTGAAACAGGTTTCCGACTACGGTTTCAGCGGCATTTATCACGATCAGGTCGGAACCGCAATGCCCCGGGCGTGTTACGATCCGTCTCACGGTCATTTGCTGAATGACAGTTCTCTCTGGCTGGAAAAAGGCTACTGGCCCATGTTCGACCGGTTCTTCGCTTATCTGCATACGCATCATCCCGACTGCGGCCACACCACAGAGGAAAATGCGGAACCGTATCTGAAGCAGTTCGACGGCTATGTGGTGTGCCGCTGGCTGGAGGACAATCAGATACCGCTGTATCAGTCCATCTATTCGGGGCGTGCCCAGTTCGTCGGCCGACTGTTCAATTTTCCCCGTCCGGGCGATAAACAGTCATTTTTCAGCATTCTGGGACAACAGCTGGTCAATGCCGAACAGCTGGGAAGATTTTACCCCTCCGAAATGTACGAACCCGATGACCGGCGGCTGTTCACCAAAAAGGCCATGCATATCCGGCTGGCTCTGCTGGACTGGTTCAATGAAGGACGGATGCTGGCGCCCATCGATTTCGGCGGAACCATGAAAATGGAACATGCCCTCTGGGGCGGGTATGTCCCTCAGCATGTTACCATGCCGGTCATCGCCAATTCCGCCTGGGAAGACAAGGACGGCACAAGGATGTGGCTGTTCGTCAACACACAGATGTCCGATGAATCCTCTGCCGTTCCCGTGATCGAAAGCGAAAAGGGATTCTGGATCTGCCGTGAGGGCGCAGAGGCTCCCGTTTTTTCACAGACGGCCTGCCCGGTCAAACTGAAACCGCTGCATACGGAAGTCTGGGTGGAAGGCAGTCGGGAGAAAGCGGAGGCCGTTCAGACGACGCTCCGGAAAATTGCGTCGTTCGATAAAGGAAAATCGATCCGTACAGTCCTTAAATTCGCCCGGATAAAGATTACGGGAATCCCGGATCACCTTTACACGGCCAAAGACCGGTCCGACAATATGTACTGCAATGCGGCCTCGGATGACAGTCATATCGGCTATATTCAGGACGGGGCGCTGATCGCTTTCGGCACGGTCGATTTCGGTACAGACGGAGCGCGGAGCGTAACGGTAAACGCGGCGGTGGATCCCGCGTACGCAGGCGGTTCCATTCAGCTCCTCACCGCCGTACCCGGACAGCCGGAAACGGAAGTCGCGGTCATCCCCCTGAAAAGCACGGGCGGATGGGGCAATTATGAAGATTTCACGGTTTTGCTGAAGGTGCCGCTGACCGGGAAGCATCGGATCTGTTTCCGGGTCAACGGGAACGCCGCGTGCAACTTCAAAGGCTGGAAATACGGCCGGTAACGGAGTCTTTTCGCCGGGTCCGCATATCATCGCTCCGGTTTAACTTCAGCAGGAATACTCTTCCCTGAGCCAGTCGGTGATGCTGCCCTTCTGGAAGTCGAAGTTGACGCCGAGGAGCATGATCTTTTTACCGGTCTTGCGGTATTTCATGGCGTAGTCTTTGTGCTCGATCTGCTTCATCGCCTCGTCCGCGGTCCTGTTGAGCTTGAACTCGACCACGTAGATCCAGTCGCCGGCCGCCGCCATCATGTCGATTCGGCCGTTGTTCGTGCAGACTTCCGCCTGGACCAGCAGATTCAGCAGGTCACAGATAACGTAGCACACCGTCTGATAATAGTGCTCGTCCTTCACGTGGATATTGTAAGGTATACCGGCAAAAACAGACTGGAGCAGCTTCATGAAGCCATCGGCGTCGCCCGAGCCCACTGCGGTAATGAGTTTGCTGAAGAACTCCTGCGAGGATTCGGTCTGGATCGCGGTGCAGTATTCCAGCAGGGAGTTGTTGAAGGCCCGCTCCACTTCCGTGTTCGGAAAATTCAGATAATACTTCCGGATGGTCTCATCCGTGTACGGAATCTTTTCTTCAACGCATTTTCCGATGGTCAGGTATCCGGACTGGTACAGCAGAACCATCGGCTTCAGCCGGGTGATTTCGAAGGCACTGAAAAAGGATTCTGAAACCGGTTCGGTAAACATTTCAGAATAGTTGAACTTCGACTTCATGATCAGTTCCAGCAGGAACGAGGGCGTTCCGGTTTCGAACCAGTAATTGCTGAACTCGCCTCCCCGTTCGAAGAACCTTGCCAGGGACACCGGGTTGTATACCGACTCGCTGTCTGCATGGAACCGGAATCCGTCGTACCAGTTTTTGATTTTCCTGAGCAGTTCCTGACGGGGTAGGTTCAGCTTCTTCTCCGTCGCTTCGATCTGCTCGCTGAAACTGGTCTCGAACTCTGACTGCGTGTAGCCCAGCATGGTGGCATACTTGGCGTCCATGGTGATGTCGGTGAGGTTGTTCAGATCGGAGAAGAGCGACACATGGCAGAATTTGCTGACGCCGGTGATGAAGGCCAGCCGGATCATCCCGTTCTTTTCCTTGATGACCGAATAAAAAACCTTCAGAGCGTCCAGAAATGCCCGGCTGTCCGGCTTGGAAATGTTGTTCAGAATGGGCTTGTCGTATTCGTCCAGAAGGATGACCACATCGCCGTCTCTGTCGTGAAGCGTCTTTATGAGTTTGTGGAACATGGTATCGGAAGACGCCTCTTTCAAGGAAACGCCGTTGAGCTCCGCCTGTTCTCTGAGTATCTGCCGGAAACGTTCTTCCATCTTCTCAAGCGTGCTGAAGTCGCGGCCGTTCATATCCAGCTGAATGACAGGATACGGTTTCCAGTCATACGGCTTGTCGTAAATGGCGAGGCCCTTGAAGAGTTCCTTTTTTCCCTGAAAAACAGCTTTCAATGTGGAGAGAGTAAGAGACTTGCCGAAGCGGCGCGGCCGGGAGAGGAAGTACATCTCTTTGGCCGGCCTTACAAGCTGCCAGATGTATTCCGTCTTGTCCACATACAGGAAGTTGCCCTGTATCAGATCTTCGAATGTGTAAACGCTGCCGGTGATGTCCTTCATGTCGTTTCTCCCTGTAAGTCCCGGGGGACACTATACTCTCTTTTTTTCTTTTGTCAAGGAGACGACAGTATTATTCAAAGAAGCCTGTTTTTTCATTTTTGGACTGGTGATTCCGGAAAACGGATGTATATTACCTGATCGTCGCCGGAAACAAAGGAAAACGCGGGAGATCCGTTCCGAAAATGAAGGTCCTGTTCGTCTGCACAGGCAATACATGCCGCAGCGCCATGTGTGAGGCGTATTTCAACAGTCTGTCGCGCAAAAACGGGACGGGCGAGGTCCTTCTTGCCGAATCCGCCGGAACGGACGCCTGGGAGGGCGAGGAATCCTCTCCCTTCACTCGGACCGCCCTGGCGCCCTATCACACGGACATCGTCGACCACTCCGCCCGGCGTCTGACGCGGGAAATGCTGGAGGATGCCGATTTGATCGTGCCCATGACGGCCTCCCACAAGGCCCGGATCCTCCGGATGCTGCCGGAAGCGGCGGACCGGGTGCGTCTGCTGGGGGAGTTCCGCGGGGGGCCGGCCCGGGACGTATCGGATCCGTACGGGGGGACGGCGGAGATTTATTCGTTGTGTTTTGCGGACATGAAGGGTCCGCTGGACAATATGTATTGTGAACTTGTGAAAGAACCCCAAAGACAGGAGTAAGATATGCGGAAAATCGAAGATTGGCAGGGAAAGACCGGACTGAAGGTGGGAATCGCTTCGGATCACGGCGGATTCGAGTTCAAGAAGAAACTGATCAAGGAGATCGAGGCTCTGGGCTTCGTCTGCCGGGATTTCGGCCCGTTCGTTCTGGATCCGCAGGACGATTATTCCGAGTTTGGGAATCCGCTGGGATTCGCACTGACCCGCGGCGAAATCGATCTGGGCGTTCTGCTCTGCCGTTCCGGCGTCGGCATGGGGATCGACGCCAATAGGTTCCACGGAGTCCGCGCGGCCGTGGCCTACAATGAAAAAGTGGTGAAGTCCAGCCGCGAGCACAACTGCTCCAACGTGCTGGTCCTGCCTGCCGATCACATCACGGAAGAAGAATCGGTCCGTTTCCTCAAGACCTGGTTCGCCACGCCCTTCTCCGGTGATGCGCGCCATCTGCGCCGTCTCGAAAAGCTGGAAAAGGGAACCTATGACGATATCGCGGCGATCCGCAGCGCGGATCCGGAAGTGGCAGCCTGGATCGACCGGGAAGCGGCCCGTCAGAACGAAGGGATCGAGCTGATCGCATCGGAAAACTTCACGAGCACGGCGATCCGTGCGGCGCAGGGCTCGGTGCTGACCAACAAGTACGCGGAAGGCTATCCGGGACGGCGTTACTACGGCGGCTGTCAGTTTGTGGACGAGATCGAAAAGCTGGCCATCGACCGCGCGAAGGAACTCTTCGGCGCCGAGGCCGCCAACGTGCAGCCGCACGCGGGCAGTCAGGCCAACATGGCCGTGTATTTCGCGCTGCTGAATCCCGGCGACACGGTCCTTTCCATGAGCCTGGATCACGGCGGACATCTGACGCACGGACATCCCATGAACTTCTCCGGGAAGCTGTTCAATATCGTTCCCTACGGCGTGAATGCGGAAACCGAAATGATCGACTACGATGAAGTCGAGCGTCTGGCCATGGAGTGCAAGCCCCGCATGATTCTGGCCGGAGCCAGCGCCTATCCCAGAATCATCGACTTCCCCAGACTCCGTCAGATCGCGGACAAGGCCAACGCCTATCTCTTTGTGGATATGGCTCATATCGCCGGCCTCGTCGCCGCGGGCGTCCATCCCAGCCCCGTGCCCTACTGCGACGTGGTGACCACCACCACCCACAAGACGCTGCGCGGACCGCGGTCCGGACTGATCCTCTGCCGCGAGAAATACATCAAGGCGATCAACTCGAAGGTGTTCCCCGGACTTCAGGGCGGCCCGCTGGAGCATGTGATCGCCGCGAAGGCCATCTGCTTCAAGGAGGCCATGAGCCCGGAATTCCGCGAATATCAGAAGCAGATCGTCAAAAATGCCGCCGCCCTCGCCGCCGCGCTGAAGGACAAGGGATTCCGGATCGTTTCCGGCGGCACCGACAATCATCTGATGCTGGTTGACCTCCGGCCCCGGAACGCCACCGGCAAGGAGATCCAGATCGCCTGCGACAAGGCGGCCATCACGCTCAACAAGAACATGATCCCCTTCGATCCCGAGAAGCCCATGGTCACCAGCGGCGTCCGGATCGGCACCCCCGCCGTCACCACCCGCGGCATGAAGGAGCCCGAAATGCTCCGGATCGCCGACTTCATCGACCGCGCCGTTCTCAACAAGAACGACGATGCCGCCCTGGCGAAAATCGCGGACGAGGTCCATGCCTTCACCGCCGGTTTCCCGCTTCCCCAGTTCTGACCGGAGGACGATACCATGATCGACATCAAGCTGATTCGGGAAAATCCGGAACTTGTCCGGGAGAACATCCGGAAGAAATTTCAGGACGCGAAGCTTCCGCTGGTAGACAAGGCATTCGAGCTGGACAAGCGTAACCGCGCCATCAAAACCGAGGTGCAGACCCTGCTCGCCAACCGCAACAGCGCTTCCAAGCAGATCGGCATGCTCATGAAGCAGGGCAAGAAGGAGGAAGCCGAGGCCGTGAAGGCCGAGGTGGCGCAGTCCGGCGAACGGATCGCCGCGCTCCAGGCCGAGGAGACCCAGGTCGAAGCCGATCTCCAGGCCTGCATGATGCAGATCCCCAATATCATGGATCCTTCCGTGCCCATCGGAAAGGACGACTCCATGAACGTGGAAGTCCAGCGCTTCGGCGAGCCTCTAGTGCCGGAGTTCGAGATCCCGTATCACACGAAGATCATGGAATCCTTCAACGGGATCGATATGGACAGCGCCGGCCGCGTGGCGGGGAACGGCTTCTATTATCTGATGGGCGATATCGCCCGTCTGCATTCGTCCGTGCTGGCCTACGCCCGCGATTTCATGATCGACAAGGGCTTCACCTACTGCATTCCGCCCTTCATGATCCACGGCAATGTGGTGGAAGGCGTCATGAGCCAGTCCGACATGGATGCCATGATGTACAAGATCGAGGGTGAGGATCTCTATCTGATCGGCACCTCCGAGCACTCCATGATCGGCAAGTTCATCGACCGGATCATACCCGAATCCGATCTGCCCCAGACCCTGACCAGCTATTCTCCCTGCTTCCGCAAGGAAAAGGGCGCCCACGGCCTGGAGGAACGCGGCGTCTACCGGATCCACCAGTTCGAAAAACAGGAAATGATCGTGATCTGCCGGCCCGAGGAATCCATGGACTGGTACGAGAAGATGTGGCGGATGTCCGTGGAACTCTTCCGCTCCATGGAGATTCCCGTGCGTCAGCTGGAGTGCTGCTCCGGCGACCTGGCGGATCTGAAAGTCAAATCCTGCGACATCGAGGCATGGAGTCCCCGGCAGAAGAAGTATTTCGAAGTCTGTTCCTGCTCCAATCTGGGCGACGCCCAGGCGCGCCGGCTGAAAATGCGCGTCAAGGGCGCGGACGGAAAGATGTATCTCCCCCACACGCTGAACAATACCGTGGCCGCGCCGCCCAGAATGCTCATCGCGTTCCTGGAGAATCATCTGCAGGCCGACGGCTCCGTGACCATCCCGGAGGTTCTCCGTCCCTACTGCCGGTTTGACCGCATGGTGCCGAAAGGGAAGTGATTCCCAGCGTACCTGTCCTATAATCCTGCGCGTTTTTTCCGTGTTTCATATTGAAAAACGGGAAAAACGCGTTATCTTTCCATATCGTGCAATTTTGCCAAATTTTATCCGGAAGGAACGTCCAACATGAAAACGCTTCTCAAGAACTGCCGCCTCATCTCTCCCGACACCGAACTCGAATGCGCAGCCATCCTTATCCGGGATGAACGGATCGCCCGGATCTATGCGCCCGGCGACGCCCTGCCCGGCGATGCCGACCGGGTCGTGGATGCGGGCGGCAACATGGTCGTTCCGGGCTTTATCGATGTGCACTGCCACGGCCGTTCCGGACTCGATTTCAGCGACGCCACGCTGGAAGCCGTTACGCGCATGGGGTTGAAGAAACTGGAAGAGGGCGTGACCACGCTGCTTCCCACCACGCTGACCCTGGCCGAGGAAACGCTGGCCGCCGCACTGGCCACGGCCGCAGAATATGTAAAAAGCGGTGTGAAGGGATGCCGGATCCCGGGCGTGCATCTGGAAGGCCCCTATATCAATCCGAAGTTCATCGGCGCGCAGAATCCGGATTATGTCCGTCCGCCGGACATCGAAGAGGTCAAGCGATTGGCGAAGATCTTCCCCGTCTGCAAGATTTCCTATGCCGTGGAGATGCCCGGCGCCGCGGAATTCACTGCGCAGCTGCTGGCCGAAGGGATCACGCCTTCCTGCGTTCACAGCGCCGCCACGTTCCGTCAGTTCCTGGCCGCCCATGATCACGGCATGAGAAACCTGAGTCATTTCTGCAATCAGATGTCTCCTCTGCATCATCGCGACATCGGACTGGTGGGCGCCGGGTTCGCCTGTGACGACGTATATATCGAGCTGATCTGCGATAAACTTCACATCTGTCCGGATATGATCGATCTGGTGTTCGAACTCAAGGGATGCGACCGCATCCAGCTGATCTCCGACGCCATGCGGGCCAGCGGAATGCCTGACGGCAACTACACGCTGGGCGGTCTTCCCGTCGTCGTCAGTGACGGCGCCGCCCGTCTGGCGTCCAACGGCGCTCTCGCCGGCAGCACGCTCCAGATCTGCGATGCCTTCCGGAACGTCTCCGAGATTACCGGCATGCCGCTTTCCGATCTGGTCAAGACCACCTCCTGGAATCAGGCCTGCGCTCTCGGATTGAAAGATCTGGGCCGTCTTGAGCCGGGATATCTGGCCGATATCGTCATTTTGGATTCCGACTTCAAAGTGCTTAAAACCATGGTGAACGGAGAATTCCGCTGGGAGCGCTGACAGCGGAATTCCTGAAAAAACGGAGCTGTGACGGATAAATGACGGATTTCAAAAACATCCTTCCGTCACGGCGTTCCCTCTGGATCGGCGGCGCGGCGGTACTTCTTTTCCTGACGGCCGCCTGCTTTTTCGTCAAACGGGATGTGACGGAGTCCGGCAACGAGTCCAGCCGTCTTGCCGTGGTCCAGTCGCTGGTTGACAATGGAACGTTCGACATCCGGGAGAGTATATTCCATACGCCGGATAAAGCCGTTTACCGCGGCGGACTGTACGGAGACAAGCCGCCCCTTCTCACCTGGCTGACGGCAGGCTGGTATTTTGTGCTGGCGAAGGGATTCGGTCTGACGTTCGAAAGTCACTTTTCCCTGGTGATGTTCTTTATCAATCTGCTGTACTTTCTGACGGCGGCGGGCACGGGGATCCTGTTTTATCTGGCGTACACGAGATATGCCGGCGGATTCACGTCGGTGCGGACCAGGGCGGCGGTCTCCGCGCTGGCGGTCCTTTCCTCTCTGGTCTTTTCCTACTCCGTCACCATCAACAATCATACCCCCTGCGCCCTTCTGCTGATGCTTTTGCTCCTGCAGCTTCAGAAGGCGGAATCCGCCGCCTGGAGGATCCGGGATTCCTTTTTCTGCGGCGTGACGGCGGGTCTGATTTTCAACTGCGAATTTGTGCTGGGCGGTGTATACGGACTCAGCGTTTTCGTCCTCTGCGTCACCGCGTCCGGGGAGTGGCGTACCCGGATCCGCCGGGCGGCGGCATACGCGGCGGGCGGAGCGCTCCTTTTGGCCCTGGAGGCAGGGATGAATGCCGTGTCCTACGGATCGCCCCTTCCGCTGTATCTTTTGAGCCATAAACCGGATATGGTCCATAAAGACTATCTCCGGTACGCGTGGGATATCCTTTTCGGGTGCGAAGGTTTTTTTCTCTATATGCCCGCCTGTCTTTTCCTGTTTCTCGTCCTGTTCCGGCGGTTTCCCGGGAAGGACCGGGTCTGTGCGTGTATGCTTTCCGGTGCGCTGGGCGCCGCTCTTCTCTTTGCCGTCGTTACCAGCGATTACGGCGGATTCTGCTACGGATTCCGCTTTCTGATCCCGCTGGCGCCGGTCCTTCTTTTTTACGTTTTCCTCTCCTTCCAGGTCCGGAGGAAAAAAGGACTGTGCGGATTCCTCTTCGCTCTGGCTCTTTTCTGGGGCGTTGTCGCGTCTCTGACCGGCACGATGAATCCCTGGAACAGCGGGTACGAAGGATCCCGTACGCAGCCGGGCCATTTCCGCGAGAAGGTCCGGAACGGATTTCTGAGCAATGTCCTGGTCTTCACCTTCGACCATGCGCCCCGGTGCGCGTTTTCCCGCTTCCTGATCGACCGGGTATACGGTAAGGATATCGCGTTCCAGTATCTTTACGAAGAGTACAAGAACCGGCACAGCGCCGACGGCATGGAGCGGGTCATCCGCTGTTATGAAACCTGGGATCCCGTTCCGGCCGGCGAGCCGGCTCCATAAGCTGAAAAATTCCGGACGCGGATTTTGACGGACGACCGGTCCGATGCGTTATTTCACCGTGATCCGGTCGGTGACGTATTTTTCCAGCTCCTTCACGCTGTTCCGGACCGATCTGCCCGAAAACGCCTGCGCGGGGAGCACCGTGGACTCGGGAACGAGCTCTGCGAACTCTTTTTCGCACCGCTGCATCCCGCCTCCGCCATTGGTCTGGAACAGACAGACGGTCCTGCCCTTGAGCACGGCGGCATTCTGCGTCATGAACGTGCGTACCGGCGGAGCCATGGTTCCCCACCAGTTCGGCGTGCCGACGAAGATCACGTCATACTGCGCGAGGTCAAGCCCCTCGATCGCCTGAATCGGACGGAGCTGTTTGCCTCTGCATTCCGGCTTCGCCTCGTCGCAGCAGGTACGGTAGTCGGTGCTGTACGGTTTTTCCGCCTTGATCTCGAAAATTTTTGCATCCGCCTTCGCCGCGATGGTCTGCGCCGCGAACCTGGTGTTGCCGTCCGGACTCCACGAATAATAGACCACCGCAACCTTGCCTTTCTCTACGGCGACGGGTTCTGCCGTTGCGGCATTGCTTTCGACGCATCCTGTCAGGATTCCAGCCATCATCAATCCTCCTGCGACCAGTCTGTTCATTTTGTTTTTCCTTTTTCTGAGGTGTTTTTTATTTGAATTCCCCGGCGATTTGTTTCATCAGATTCGGGATGTCGAGCTTTTGCGGACATTTTTTCAGACAAGCGCCGCAATCGACGCACGCCGATGCCCGCGAATCCTCGTCGATCGCATAGTAGTTCTTATTGAACATCCAGCGGTTGTCCGATACTTTGTACTGATTGTAAATCCCGAAAATCTTCGGAATCTCGACCCCCACCGGACACGGCATGCAGTAACGGCAGGCCGTGCACGGAATGGCAAGACACTTGCGGTAGGCGGCCAGAGCCTCGTTGAGCACCTTGCGCTCGTTGTCGGTCAGCGGCTTGAAGGGCGTGAACGTGCGCAGATTGTCCTCCACGTGCTCGGGGAGCGTCATCCCCGAAAGGATGCAGAGCACGTTGGGCAGACTTCCGACGTACCGCAGCGCCCACGCGGCGCAGCTCGCCTGCGGATCGGTTTTTTTCAGGATCGCTTCGGCCTCGGGCGAAAGCGTGGCGAGAGCGCCGCCGCGCAAAGGCTCCATCACGATCACCGGAATACCCGCCCGGGTCAGAATCTCGTACTGCTCGCGCGAGCGGTAAAGATCCCAATCCAGATAATTGAGCTGGATCTGCGCGAAATCCCATGATCCGCCGGAAATGATCTTCTGCAGGACTTCCGGCTTGTCGTGGAAGGAAAAACCGAGCTTGCGGATCTTGCCCCGGCTTTTCATCTTCTCCAGGAATTCGTACGCGTGGAACTTCTGCGCCTTGCTCCAGTGATTCTCATCCAGCGAGTGGAGCATGTAGAAGTCGAAATAATCGGTCTGACAGCGCTTCAGCTGCTCGTTGAAGATCTTTTCCAGATCGCTCGCGCTTTTTGCAAACCATACGGGCATCTTGTCGGTCAGATAATATGAATCGCGGGAATACTTCTTCAGCGCTTCGCCCAGAAAACGCTCGCTCAGGCCGCTGTGGTACATGTAGGCGGTGTCGAAATAGTTGCATCCCGCCTTCATCGCCATGTCGACCATCTTTGCCGCGGTCGTGAAGTCGATCTCCGGCTTGTCGGGCGAGAGCCGCGGCAGCCGCATGCAGCCGAAGCCGAGGAGAGGAAGCGTCATCGAGGTATTTTTGTAGTGCCGGCGGGTGATTCCCGGACCTGAAACGATATCGGAACTCTTGTCCCCGTCCGCGCCCGATTTTGCCTGGAGTTTCGCCAGCGGCGCCAGGGCCGCGAACGTCAGTGCACTTTTCAGAAAATCACGCCTGTTCATTCTGTCTTTCCTCCATCTTTCCGGCCAAAATCAGACCGAGTTCGAATAATAGCCATGTCGGAACGGCCAGCATGACTTGACTTACGATATCCGGCGGGGTCAGGATCGCCGCGGCGATCAGGATCCCCGTCATCACATAGGGCCGCTTCCTGCGGATCGTTTCCGCGGAGATCACGCCGAAACGAACCGCCAGCAGCACCGCGATCGGAGACTGGAACATGACGCCGAAAGCGAGCATCAGCCATCCGGCGAGATTCAGAAAATTAGCGAGTCCGAGGACCGGCTGGAGCTCCGGCGTGGCAAAACCGCCGGAAAACTTCATCAGCACCGGCAAAATCAATCCGATGCAGAAGGCGATCCCGCAGGCGAACAGCACGGAGGAAAAAACGATCCAGAGCCCCAGCGCCCGGCGTTCTTTCCGGTAGAGCGCCGGAAGCACAAACCGCCAGATTTGAAATATGTTCCACGGATAGGCCATTGCCAGCGCCATCACCAGGGCCAGCTTCAGCTGCACCCAGAAGACTTCCATGGGCGCGAAGTAATGGAGTTTTCCGATTTCAGGCGGGAAGCTCCATTTCACCAGAAAATCGATCACATACGGCGACAGGAGAAACGCCGCCGGATACAGGAGCGCGGTGGCACCGATGATCCAAAGCAATGTCCGGCGCAAAGCCTCCAGGTGTGAAATGAGCGTATTTTCCTTTTCGCCGGGCATCAGACCTTCTTCTCTTCCTCTTTTTTCTCCGCGTCTTTCCCGGCCGCCTTTTCCGCCGCGTCAAAGAGTTCCTGACTTTCGGACGTCAGATCGTTTTTCGCCTTTTTGAATTCGTACGAAGCCCGTCCGAGCGCGCGGGCAAGCTCCGGTATGCGTTTGGCTCCGAAAACGAGCAGAACAAACAGGACAATCAAAATGATTTCCGTAAATCCGAGCGACATTTTTACACCTCCGTGATTATGTTATTGTCAGGATTCGTCAGCCTGGGATCTTTCCGCGTCTGGAAGGATCTGTCTTTCGATTTCGTGAACGGTCATGGCCTTTTCTTCCGCGGGACACACCTCCTGACACGCGCCGCAGCCGATGCAGCGGGCGGTATCGACCGGACGGGGCGTGCCGTTTTTGCGGAGCGTGATCGCCTGGACCGGACACACGGAGGCGCAGTGTCCGCACGGTTCGCCCTCCTGAAAAACGATGCAGTTCCGCGGATTGAATTTCGCCTCCGCTATCTTCGTTTTCTGTTTTTGCTCCAGAGTCAGCGGCTTCAGCGCTCCGGTCGGACAGACCTGCGTGCACCGGTTGCAGTCGAACTGACACGCGCCCCGGCTCAGATCCAGCGAAACCGGGCCGTCTCCGCCCGGAGCCGGAACAATGATTTTCGCCGGACAATTCACCGTACAGAGCTGGCACGCCGTGCATTTCGCGGCGAACCGTTCCGCGCTGCCCGCGCCGGGCGGCAGGATCTTGAACCGGTGCGCGAACTCTCCGATTTTTCCCAGTCCGGTCTTCGCCAGCGCGGCCCCGGCGGCAAGGCCGGCGATCAGGATGCCGCCGGAAATCAGGAAAGCCCGGCGCGATTCGTCCACCGGCACTTCGCGGCGCTTCGGCGCGGCAAAACCGATGCTGTTCAGCGGACAGGTGGAAATGCAGTTCATGCAGCGGACGCAGCGTCCGTTGTCGATGATGCCGTTGACGATATCGATACACCCGGAAGGACATCCCTGCACGCACTTTCCGCACTTGACGCATTTTTCGTTGATCGCCAGTTTGAAAAGTCCGTGTTTTGCAAGAAGTCCCAGAAGAGCGCCGACCGGGCAGACCGTGGTGCAGTAGATCCGTTTTTTCCAGACGGCGAGCAGAACAATGAGGACCGGCGGGATCAGGCCTCCCAGCGTGAACGAGGCAAAGATCCGCCCGGAGTTGGAGTATGGATCAAGCAGCAGAAAACCGCCCGACCAGCCGCAGAGGAGCAGCCCGAAAACGATGCCGGCAATCGCGCAGCGGGTTTTGGCGTGATCCGGGACGGCTTTCGCTTTGCGCCGGGAGAGAAATCCCGCCGCATCCTGCAATATCCCGAACGGACAGAAAACGGAACAGTAAAATCTTCCGAAAAGGAAGGTGAACAGGGCAATTCCCAGAACGACGGCCAGTGTGCCGAGAGAAAACGCGGCGGCGCACTTCATCAGCGCCGGTCCCAACTGAATATGAAGGAACTGCGCAGACATACCGGCAAATCCGGAAAACGCGAATCCGAAGGCGAGCAGGAAAACGGCTGCCGCGCAGATCCGGATCATTCGAGGAAGCGGCCTGGTTTTCTTTGTCATAACGGCATTCCACCTTCTTTTTGATGTCCATGGCCGATGCCGGATGTACATCTCTTTTCCTGCAGTTCGATATATATATACCTTGAAGTGCAGGTAAGTCAAGCGGGGGAAGCAAAAAAAACCGTTTTTTTCAAAAAAAAGTGTTTGCGGCCGTCTTATTTTTCCGCCGAGTTCCGGCAGGGCGTGAAGAGAAAGACGAAATGCAGCGACTCATCCGGCGGAATGGTCAGCCTCGGACTCTGAAACTCCATGGTCGGCCCGCGGCTTCCGGTCCAGAAATAGAAGTCGGCGATCTCCCCGGCGGTGCATTCCAGAAGGCCGACGGACTGTTCCGCAATGCGGCAGGGCCCGCCGCTGACGGGGATCCTTTGTCCGCCCTTCTGCCGGTTCTGCTCTTCCGCGCTTTTCAGCACCTGATCGCGCCCGAAGGAGTAGACGGCCTCCTCCATTTCCAGATCGGTCCGGTTATGGCTCCAGTAGGCAAGGGTCATCGGTTTGTCCGAGCGGTTGACGAGCCGGATGTCCGCTTCCACGGAAACGGGATCCGCCTTCAGGCGGTAGGTTTTTTCCAGCACCAGGCCCTGCAGCGCGGCCAGTTTGTACGGATGGGAGAACCCGAGCGTGAGGGTCTGTCCGTCGGCGGAAACCTTGTCCAGTTTGTATTCCGCCCGGGCGTCGGGACACCAGTTGGCCACCTTCGGATAGAGGATCAGATCCCGGAAAAAGCCGCCTGCTCCGTTGCCGTCCGTGAAGATCCCGGGGCCTGCCAGCACGGCGCCGTCAGAAAACAGGATCCGGTAGTCCTGAACCGGACCGGCGATCCGGATCTCGTCCCGGTTCCGGACGCATTTCCAGAGTTCGTTTTCGAAGATGACGACGGGCTTCCGATCTTCCGGATCGTACAGGTCGATCCCCTCCGCCTTCCGATGCTCCGGCGCGGCCTTTTCCAGTTCGAGAAACCGGACTTCGCCCGGATCCAGACGGATCATGCAGCGGCTGCCCGGTTCGAATACGCAGGATTTTTCACGGCTGCGGTAATACTTTCCCTTCTTGTGGTCCAGCAGGGCGAAGCACCCGAAGGGAGGCGCGGCCTCGAACTCGATGAATCCGGAGCGTTCCGTATCCGGATTGATGACACCCAGCAACAGACGGTCTCCCTTCCGATAGAGACGGCTCCGGACGGCAGGGGAGGCGCCGAGGATCCGGACGGCGTTTT
>JAFZZR010000097.1 GCA_017615635.1 Lentisphaeria bacterium | reverse complement strand
GGGGCAGAGCCCCGTTTTTGCGGCGGTGACTGACGTTGTCATTTTGAGAAACTCCTTCCGGCCGACTGTTATGTCAGCCCTTTGCGTCTCTCATAATATCTTCACTTGAAGGAACAATCGCCCATCCCAGCCGAAAATCGAAGGAAAAAGACAGTAAACCCGTGGCAATTCGACCGAACAACTTGAAAATCCGGAAAACCGGAGTATAGTGTCGGACAGATTCAGGGAGAAACGGCGATGAAAAACCTTACCAGCAGCGTGTACAGTTTTGAGAAACTTCGGAACGAAGGATATCTCTACGTTGATAAGACGGAATTTATCTGGAATCTGATAAATCCCGCCGGTGAGTCCTATTTCCTCTCCCGTCCGCGCCGCTTTGGCAAGTCCCTGACTCTCTCCACACTGAAAGCCGTCTTCGAAGGAAAGAAGGAACTCTTCAAGGGCCTCGCCATTTACGACAAGCCTTACGACTGGAAGCCGTATCCGATCATTCATCTGGATATGGCGAATTGTGATGTTCATTCCGAGGGGGACCTGCGGGACTATCTGGTCAGGATGATGACTAGGCTGGCGAAACAGCACAATGTCAGAGTGGATATCCAGCGCACACAACTTTCTTCTTCGTTTTCCGAACTGATCGAAGAGATTGCAAAGGATAAGCCCGTCGTCATTCTTTTGGATGAGTATGACAAACCGATCCTGGAAAATATTTCCAACCCGAACGTATTGACAATTCGCGAGACTCTTGCGGATTTTTACTCATCCATCAAAAAGGAAATGGATTATGAGCATTTTGTGTTCATAACCGGCGTGTCCAAATTCTGCCACGTTTCACTTTTTTCCAAGCTGAATAATCTAACGGACATCACCATGGATGCCCGTTACGCTACCATGTTTGGCTATACGCAACAGGAGTTCGAGACCAATTTCCGTGAACAGATTGCCGCATTGGAGAAAAAGCAGAATCTCAATCATGCGGACTTTCTGGCTGAGATCAAGAATTGGTATGATGGCTTCCGGTTCCATGCGGACAGCGAGTCGGTGTATAACCCCGTTTCCCTGGCCAGGTTCTTTGAGTCGGGCGGGGAGTTCAGCAACTACTGGTTCGAAACCGGAACGCCGAAGTTTCTGGTGGACCTGACAAAAAGTCAGAACTTCGACTTTGAATCGACGCTGAATGAACCGGTGCCCGAAATCGCATTCAGCGCCTTTGAGATCGACAATATTGATCCACTGACTCTTCTGCTGCAGACTGGATACGTGACGATCAAGAGCGCCGAGAAGAGGTTTGGCGAAACTTGGTACAATCTGGATTTTCCGAACCGTGAAGTCGCCGGGGCGTTCAACACCTATCTGCTGAACCGGTACTCCGGAAAGACCCAGACCGGTGTGGTGAAGTTCACGGCGGAACTCACGGCCGCCATGAATGACGGCGACGTAAAGCGGCTCCGCAAGGCCATGGAGGTCTTTTTTGCCGGGATCTCGTATGAAGTCCATCACAAGAACGAGAGCAACTTCCAGAACATCTTCTTTGCGCTGTTCCGGCTCCTTGGCATCCGCATCAAAGCGGAGGAGCATACCAACGATGGTCGGATTGATGCAGTAGCAGAGACGGATAAGTACGTCTTCATTTTCGAGTTCAAGTTGGACAATGATGATACCGCTCTTTCCCAGATCAAGGAGAAAGAGTATTACAAGCAGTACGAGCTCTCCGGGAAAAAGATCTTCCTGAACGGCGTCACCTTCTCCACGGATAAAGGCCAGATCATAGACTGGCAGACCGAAGAAATGTGAGGACGAGCTGTCTCCGTGTTGTCTCCCCGCCTTCAACGTTGTTCCCCTCTCTGCTCACGATAGAAAAAAGTGTATGAGCGGTGAACACCGTAAATCCGTTCTTGAAACAGATTGCTGACAGAAATTGATTTTTGCATTCTTTCTGTTGAGACTTGCACAGCGGATCGGTAATTCCCTGTCCCCGAGGGGCGTAATAGATTGATTTTTTTCGGTAAAAATTCAGTAAAAATACGATTTTTTTCATTTTGCCGCTTGACAAATGGGAAATGCATGATACTTTTGTTTTGGAAATAGCAAATCAATTTCTAAAAAACAAAATTAATTTTAGGAGGACCAAGCATGAAACTTTCCATCTTCACGGATGAAACCGGTCTTGACATCGTGGAAGCTATCCCGCTGATCAAGTCTTGGGGGTTGAAGTATGTGGACCTTCGTGGAAGACTCTTTCAACGTCCGCTGGACAAACTGACAGACGAGCAGATGGAGTCCATCAAGAAAATGTTGGATGAAAACGGGATGGAAGTCGCCTGCATTCAGTCCTCACTGGCGAAAGTGAATTTGCCGGAAAAGGAAAGATGGGATGAAGAAATGCACAAACTGGACCGTCTGATCCGGGCCAGCGAAATTTTCAACTGCAAACTGATCCGCTCGTTTTTCTTCTGGCAGATGTCCCGCGGACATGAACAGGAGGGGATCGGCGAACTGGCGGTCCGTCCGGATGTACAGTCTGAAGTGATGGAGGCGTTTCTGCCGCTGGCAGAGAAGGCGAGAAAGGCCGGGATCATTTTTGCGTTCGAGAATTGCGGGTGCACCAAGGAAGAGTGCTTCAAGATGCTGGAGCTTCTGAACGTGCCGGGCTGGGGTTTCGCATGGGATCCGAAAAACAGCTGGATGCACGATCAGGCGGAGCGTCAAAAAGATTTGAATGCCTACATGAAAAAACTGGCCTCTCATACCAACTGCGTGCATGTGAAATCCATCGGGTCGGTATGGTTTCCGGAGGGGTTCGAACGCATCCCCTATGAGAAAATCTTCAAGGTACTGACCGAAAACGGATTTGACGGTCCTGTCAGTCTCGAAGTCCACAATAACAATCCCGACATTACCCCGGCGGAAGCCTGTCAGCAGGTTCTGGAGGTCGTCCGCAAAGCGTGGCCGGCCGCGGCGGGCGGAGCTCAGGAGGAGAGTTGTTCCCTTACCGCGGAGTCGGTCGTCCGCAGCTACTCGGAGGATCCGGTCCGGTTCGGAGTTCTTGGCCTTGGCATGGGGCACAATCGTGCGTGCGAGATGGTGAAGACACCGGGAATCAAATTGGTACAGGTATGTGATCTTCTGGAGGAGCGCAGAAAACGGACGTCCGAAGCCTGTCATGTGCCGGCGACGGCAGATTTTGAGGAACTGCTGAGAAATCCGGAGATCGAGGCGGTGATGATTTTGAACGAGACCGGCCGCCACTGTGAACTGGCGGAGCGTGCGCTGGAAGCCGGGAAGCATGTCCTGCTGACGAAACCCATGGATATGAGTGTGGATGCCTGTGAAAAGCTCATCGCGCTGGCGAAAAAGAAGTCTCTTCTCCTGGGTCTGGATCATTGCCGCAGACTTCGTCCCTCGGTGCAGTCCCTGAAGGCGGCTCAGAATGCGGGTTACTTCGGGCGTCCCTTGAGCCTCTCCGTCACGCTGAAGATCAAGCGTACGATGGAATATTTTCATGCCAACGGCGGATGGCGCGGGACCCGAAAGCTGGACGGCGGAGTCCTGAGCAATCAGACGATCCACCATTTGGACGAGATCCTTTTCCTCTTCGGGATGCCGGATGAAGTCCGCTGCGATGTCTGGACGCAGACCCATGACATAGAGATGGAAGATCTTGGACTGGCCGTTTGGAAATATGCCAACGGGCTGATCGTGAACATCTGTTCGACGACCAGCTATCCGCATGCCAGCTGGTACTATCAGATGGAACTTCACGGCACAGAGGGTGCTTACGTTCATCGCGAGGCGGGCCCCCTGACGGCTCCTGAAACTCACTATTTCCGCGACAATGCGTGGAGCAGCACGGCTCCGTATCCCAAGGAGTGCGAATGGCTGAATTCCATGGACAGTTTTGCCTCGGCATTGAGATTGGGTACGCCGCTGCTCACCACGGCGGAAGAGGGACTGAACGCCGTAAAGATGATCCATGCCATGTACGAGTCCGCTTATGAACGGCAGGGTGCTTGGGTTAAGGTCAAAAAATGAACAGTGCCGAAATGACGACCGAAGGGTGGATCACCGAGATCCAGCGGTTCTCTCTGAACGACGGCCCCGGCATTCGCACCTCGGTTTTCTTCAAAGGATGCAGTCTGAACTGTGCCTGGTGCCACAACCCGGAAACGATTCGTCCGCAGGCGGAACTGATGGTTTACCCGGCACGGTGCATCGGATGCGGCCACTGCGTGGAGGTCTGTCCGACCGGAGCCCACTTCAAACAGAACGGGACTCCGGGTTTCGACCGGAGCAAATGCGTCAACTGCGGCAAATGCGCGGAGGTCTGTTTTCCGGGCGCCATGGTCATGTCGGCAAAAAAGGTGACCGTGCCGCAAGTCATGGCGGAGATCGTGCAGGATCGAGCGTACTACCGGGATTCCGGGGGAGGCGTCACACTCTCCGGCGGCGAAGTGTTCTGCCAGATCGGGTTCGCCCATGCGCTGATCTCGGCCTGTCGTGAGGAAAAGCTCCACATCGCCGCGGAGACGAATCTTCACTGGGATTTCGATACGGTCCGCCCGCTGCTGACAAAGCTTGATCTGGTAATGTTCGATCTGAAGCTGGCGGATCCGGAGGCTCATCGGCGCTGGACGGGCGTGGACAATGCGCGGATCCTGTCCAATCTTCAGCGTCTTGATTCATTGGGGATCCCCCTGATCGGGCGGACCCCGCTGATCCCCGGAGCCACCGATACGGAGGAAAACATCCGGGCCATCGCAACGGAAATGCGGAAATTGAAAAATCTGGTCCGCTGGGAACTGCTCAATTTCAATCCGCTGGGCGGTTCGAAATTCGAGGCACTGGGGCTGCCGGATCCCTTTGCATCCGTTCAGCCGCTGAACAGGGAACGGATGTCCGAACTGATCCGGGCGGCCGAGTCGGGCGGCGTAAAAGTAATCGCGGGGTAAGTCACATGATCCAATTTATCAATCAGTATCCGGAAACGGAAACATTCGACTATCACAAGCGCCTGGCGCTGCTTCGGGAACGCAAGCTGGAGCAGACCGCGGAGAAAGTGGCGAAGGAAGGGGGGCTGGACGAGGACGACTACGGACGCGTGGTCCCCCCGGACTATTTCAAGTTCAAGATCACGCCGAATAATCCGGATGGACATTTTTACGGTTATTCGGGATGGACGGAGAACTTTACGAGGCTTCTTGCAGAGCATCCGCTGTATGTGGACCCTCTGGATGCGTTTGTGGGTCGAGGCTTTTTCTTTCTGATCCGCCTCCGGGGGATGACGGGGGATCCCTCCTATCCGTATCCGTGGAATCCGGCGCATCCATTTGATGATCTGAAGCCGGTCTTCGCCCGTTACAACATCATCTGCGGCATCGGGCGCGACCATCACTTCAATCCCGACATCAAGATGGGCATGGAACTGGGCTGGGGCGGCATTCTGAAGAAACTGGAGCATTACCGCGCGCAGAATCCGCCGGAGACATATGAATTTTACGACAGCGAGATCGCGGTGGTCAAGGCCATCATTTCGTTCCTGCGGAGAATTTCCCATCAGCTGGCCGAGCTCTCCCTCATCGAACGGAATCCGACGCTGAAACGCAACCTGGAAGAGATGGCCGACATCAATTTCCGCATGGCCGACGGTTCCCCGAAAACCATGCGTGAAGCCGTTCAGTGGATGTGCTGGTTCAGCATGTTGAGCCGCCTCTACAACCGGGGGTCCGCGGGCGGACAGCTGGATCAGCTGCTTTTGCCCTACTACGAAAATGATATCAAGGCCGGGCGGATCACGGATGACGAGGCCCGCTTTTATCTGGGCTGTCTCTTCTTCAACGATTCCCGGTACTACCAGCTGGGCGGGCCGGATATTGACGGAAATGACACGATCAATCATCTCTCCTATCTTATTCTGGAGGCGGCCAACGAGGTCAATATCGCCTGCAACCTCACGGTGCGGGTCCATGACAAGACCGACCCCGTTTTTCTGCGGAAGGCGGTGGGGTATCTCTTCAGCAATCGCAATGGATGGCCCCGTTTTTCCGGTGACACGGCGTTGGTGAACGGATTCATGCGCTGCGGCTTCCCGAGACAGGAGGCCATTGCCCGGATCTCCTCCGGATGCCATTGGATGAGCATCCCCGGCAAAGAATATACGCTGAACGACATCGTGAAGATCAATACGGCCAAGGTGTTCGAAATGGCGTGGCGGGAAATGATGGATGACGGCACTCCCTCACTGGAAGAACTCTATAAGCGTTTTCTTTCGCATCTGAAGTGCGCGACGGAGACCACGGCGGACGGGATCCGGTTCCATTTGAACTGGCAGGACCAGAACGAGCCTGAACTGATCCTCAATCTGCTTTCCCACGGTCCCATCGAAAAGGGTGCCGACGTCACCAAAAGCGCCACCTATTTCAATATGTGCGTAGACGGAGCCGCTCTGGCCACCGTGGCGGACAGTTTTGCCGCCGTGGAACAGCGTGTGATCCGGGAAAAACGACTGACCTTTGCCGAACTGGACGGGTATCTGACGTCCGACTTCGCCGGAACCGAAGGGGAATATGTTCGCCAGATGCTCCAGAAATCGGAGCGCTACTGTCAGGGCGACACGCTGGGCGACCGCTGGGCGGTGCGGATCTCCCGGGATTTCTCCGAACTGGTCCGCGCTCAGAATCAACGTTATCCCGGTCTCAATTTCATACCCGGCTGGTTCTCCTGGTCCAACACCATCTATTTCGGCAGGCATGTGGGCGCCACGCCCAACGGACGCAAGGCGGGCTCCGCCATCAATCATGGTGCAAATCCCCATCCCGGGTTCCGTCATGACGGGGCGGTTACGGCCATGTGCAACAGCATCGCGGCCATTCAGCCCGGATACGGCAACACGGCTCCCGTTCAGCTGGAGCTGGACCCCGGGATCGCCGAGTCGCCGGAAGCGCTGGACAAGCTGGTGAGCATGATCCGCACACTGCTCAATTCGGGAAACACGCTCCTGAACATCAACATCATTGACGAGGATCAGATACTCCGGGCTCACGAACATCCGGAACTCTATCCCGATCTGGTGGTCCGCGTTACCGGCTTCACCGCTTATTTCTCCATGCTCTCCAAACCGTTCCGCCAGCTGGTGGTGGACCGTATCATCAGCAAGCGGGGGGTTGCCTGAACGTAAAATAAGAAAGCCGCGGCGAAATGCGGCATAACAGTACAACGGAAGGAACTGTTGAAATGTACGATGTGGAAATGATCAAAATCGATTCCGAACTGCAGAAAGATCCCTGCGTCTCCATGCTCCCCGGTGCCATTCCCGGTGCCGAGGTGAATCTGCGGACCCTCGCTGCCGGCGAGACCTATGCCTCCAATCCCGTCCCCGGCAAGGCATTCATCTACCTTTCCATCGACGGTGATTTCACATTTTCCGCCGGGGATGTGAGACAGGCCGTTTCCGGACGCTATGTCTTCATTCCGGGTGCGGCCCAGCGTGCGGAGTTCACCGCCTCCGGCAGGACAAGACTGCTGGAGATCATCTGGACGGTCCTCAAAGACGAGCTGGACAAGTGGGAGCATCCGGCGGAACAGAAATTCCCCTATATTCAGGAGTACATTACTTCCGCCCAGTACCGTGACCGCAATAAAAGCGACAAGACGATCAGCCGGGAAATGGTGCGGCAGCGTATTGTCCCGGGCTTCTGCATGGGCTCGGTGGAGTCCTATGGATACGACAAGGTTGCGCAGCATCCGCATCCCATGCTGGACCAGTTCTTTTTCAGTTTTCCGGAGAACGACGTCGATGTTCTGATCGACGACTTCAAGGTCCCGATGAAGGGCGACACCCTCCTTCATATCCCGCTGGGCTCCAATCACGGCGTCGAAGTTCTGGGCGATAATCACATGCACTACATCTGGATCGACTTCTTCCTCGGACAAGCCGGACTCGACCGGCTCGACAGCAGTCACAAGCACACAGGTTTGCAGCGGAGATTCTGAAGATGCCCTCCTTTTCCGGCAGAACAGAGTATGATGTGATCGTGGCCGGCGGCGGCGTGGCCGGCTGTGCCGCCGCACTGGCTGCTGCCCGGAACGGTGCATCGGTTCTGCTGATCGAAAAGAACTGCGCGCTGGGCGGTCTGGCTACCGTGGGGTTGGTCAATCTGTTCGTGCCCATGTGCAACGGACGCGGCGTGCCCGTTCTCCGGGGCATGGCGGAGGAGTTCCTGCGGGATTCCGTCAAGTATGGCTACAACACGCTCAATCATGCGTGGGCGACCGGGTATCCTGAATCCCCGACCGATCTGCGGTACGCCACAAAGTATTCCGCCGGAATTTTTGCCCTGCAGCTTCTGGAGAAACTCGTCAAAGCTCGCGTGGACATCCTTTTCGATTCCGTCATCTCCGATGTGGAATGCGGACCGGAAGGTCCCGCCGTGACCGTACTTTGTGAAGAAGGTTTTGTCCGGTTCCGCGCAAAGATCCTGACGGATGCCACCGGCACGGCAAAGCTGTTCACTCTGGCGGGCGCGCCGGTCGAGACGGGAAAGAACTTTTTCAGTTATCACGGATACAGTGTTACGCTGGAAAACTGCCGGACAGCATCGGATCGCGGAAATATCCGTTACGCATGCTCGTGGCGGCACGGCGGAAATGCCGATCTGTACGGACACCGCCACCCCGAAGACATGAACCTTTACTACGGCGATACATCGGCACATGTGACGGATTATCTGATCGCCAATCAGCTTTGTCTGCTGGAAAAACTGAAAAGCGAGTCGGCTTCGGAGCGGGATCTCTGCACCCTGCCGGGGATGCCCCAGTTGCGGACTGTGGCGCGGATCGAAGGCGAATACACGATGACCGAGTCCGACCTTTATCGGCATTTCGAGGATTCAGTGACCGCCGTATGCGATTCGGAACGCAGGGATTCTCTCTACGAGATTCCCTACCGCGCTCTCTATCGGTCGGATTTCCCGAACTTGATCGCCGCCGGACGCATCATTTCCGCAACGGGCTGGCTCTGGGATGTCACAAGAGTCATTCCGCCTGCCATCGTTACCGGTCAGGCGGCGGGGACGGCCGCAGCGCTGGCCGTCCGGGGCGGCATGGGCATTCCTGCGGTCCCGGTGGAAGCCCTGCAGCGGGAGCTGGACCGTCAGGGCGTCCTGCTGCATTTCAAGGATGCCTGGATCCCGGCCGGACGCGAGGCGGGCGAGTATTCTCCCGCCAGTCACAGTCACCCCGACCGCATCGGAAAGGAGTCATGATGAAACTGGCAGACGGATATCGGATCGCCCCCAACCGGGT
>JAFZZR010000096.1 GCA_017615635.1 Lentisphaeria bacterium | reverse complement strand
GAGCGAGGCGAATGCGCGGCAGAGCGGCCGGGGCAGGGGGGCTCGATGGAAGAAATTCATGGCCCGGTAGCGGTCATAGCCGCCGAAGAGTTCGTCCGCGCCGTCTCCGCTCACCACGGTGGTGACGGTTTCGCGGGTGAATCGGCACAGAAGGGATTCGGGCAGGAGCGAGGCGTCGGCATAAGGTTCTCCGAATTCCCGCGCCATTTCGGAAAGGAGACGGAAATCGCAGGGATCCGCCTCCTTCGTATGGAGCCGGACCGGGACCTTTGCATACGACTGTATGAAGTCGGCGCTCTGCCGGGCCAGTGCGCTTTCATCGTAGGCCGGATCGGCAAATCCGATGGAAAAGCACTCCAGCGGCTC
This sequence comes from Lentisphaeria bacterium, assembly GCA_017615635.1. Lineage (GTDB taxonomy): Bacteria > Verrucomicrobiota > Lentisphaeria > Victivallales > UBA1829 > RGIG8244. The sequence continues at coordinate 13,282 of JAFZZR010000096.1, read as the reverse complement.
CTTCATGAGCGTTGCCGCCGTTCCGCAGACGATGGCCGAGTCCAGTCCGCCGGAAAGAAAAACGCCCAGGGGAACATCGGCATTCAGACGGCGTTCCACCGCATCGGTTACGAGTTCGCGGAGGTGCTGCCGGGCGTCTTCGTAGGAAAGCGAGGTCGTTTTGCGGTCGCCGTGGGAGACGAATGGCCTTGTCCGGATGGAGCCGTCGTCCAGCTGAAGCGTCATGAGGGAACCCGGATCCAGACGGAACACGTTCCGGTAGACCGTCGCGTTTCCGGGGATGTACTGGAAGGCGAGAAATTCGGCAATGGATTCCATGGAGAGGTCGCTCCGGTCGAATCCGGGGAGCGTCTTCAGGGCATTGAGTGTGCTGGCGAAGGCGAACCGGGTCCCGTCCTGAAAATAGAAGAGCGGTTTGACGCCGAACCGGTCCCGGGCCAGGAGCAGCTTCTTCTTTTCCCTGTCGTACAGGGCGAAGGCGAAGAATCCGTTCAGACGCCGGACGAAATCCTCGCCTTCCGCACGGTACAGGGCCGGGATCACCTCGGTATCCGATTTCGTCCGGAACGTGAATTTGCCCGCCTTCTCCAGTTCGGCGCGGAGTTCACGGTAATTGAAGATCTCCCCGTTGAAGACCACGGTAAGAGATCCGTCCGCCGTCGTCATGGGCTGGGCTCCGCCTTCCAGGTCGATGATGGAAAGGCGCCGATGGGCCAGCCCCAGCGGTCCGTCCGTGAATACGCCCTCGCCGTCGGGTCCGCATTTTATCATGGCGTCGGCCATGGCCCGGAGATGCCGAGGCAGAGCCGGTGTGCCGTCCGTCTGGAAATATCCGGCGATCCCGCACATGGTCAGCGCTTCCTTTCCTGATGGCCCGCGGCTTTCGCGCGGCGGAGCGATTCTTCATACCAGGCGGAGACTTCCGGCTCGCAGCAGGTCCGCAGAAAACGGGAAAGAACGATCTCCGCGGCCTTTTCCGAGGGATGGATCAGGTCGTCTCCGTAGTAGCGGTAGTCACGCAGTTCGCCCGCAACGATCTCGTACGCCGGAAAACAGCAGGCGTTCGGAATCGATTCCAGCGCATCGGCGGCCGCGCTCAGCAGACGGCCTTTGCTGAGAAAATTCTTCCGCAAATCGCCCGGATCGTGCAGCACGGGGGAAACGGTCAGGAAGATCCGGCACCCGGGCGCGTATTCCCGGATGCATTTGCAGGCGGAGACGATGGCCGCGCGGCAGGTGTCGTGGGAGAGCAGTTCCCTCCGGAACTCGCCGGACGGGACCTTGTGACAGTTGGCGACGATGCGGTCCGTCTGTTTGTGGATATAGACGTATGCGCTGGAGAGAGTCATGAAAAAGAAGACGGCTTTTTTCAACGTTTTGCGGAACTCCTTCCGCGCGGCCTCGGCCTTCTCCAGCGCTTCGGCGCGCGTCGGCATGGAGAAGGATCCGTGATGGATCCAGGAATGCCAAAGCCCGCCGTATTCGAAAAAATCGCTTTCCGTGTACTCCGCTTCCAGGCGGCGCAGGGACTCCTGGATGGAGAAGGGATTGTATGCGATTCCGTTGGGATTGCTCATGCCGCGGATGGCTCCGGCCTGGAGCAGGGCGCCGAATACGCGGTCGGCAAAGCAGGATCCGGCGGCGCATCCGGTCTCCTTCAGCCTTATACGGGGAAAGGGCAGCTCGAACGGTATTTCGGTACGGTCGAATGGAGTCGCAGATGTCGTCATATCCTGGCCTCGCTTTTCAGTTTGTCGAGAAGAAGGGAATACCGGGGTTCGCGTACGGCGTTCCGTACCGCCATGGAGACCGCTTTCCGGGATCCGATAAGGACCATAAGTTTCTTTGCCCGGGTGATCCCGGTATAAAGGAGATTGCGCTGGAGCATCATGTAGAACTGGGAGAGGACGGGCATGACTACGGCGGGAAATTCGCTGCCCTGAGACTTGTGGACAGTCACCGCGTAGGCCGGCACGATTTGATCGGATTCGGCAAACGGATATTCCACGGTGCGCCCGTCGTAGCGTACGGCGAAGAGATTTTCCGAAAGATCGATCCGTTCCAGAAAACCCATGTCTCCGTTGAATACGTTCCGGTCGTAGTTGTTCACGGTCTGCATCACTTTGTCGCCCAGCAGAAAATGCCGTTCCCCCGAATAGAAGCCCCGTTCCTCCGAACCGTTCAGCGCCAGCTGAAGCCGGCGGTTCATTTCGATTGTCCCTGCCGTCCCCCGGTTCATGGGGCAGAGCAGCTGGATGTCCCGTACGGGGTCCAGTCCGAATCTCCTCGGGATCCGGTCGGAAATCAGACGCTCGATGACGTCAGCCGCCTCCTCGGGATCCTCCTTCTCGATCCAGTAGAAATCCCCGGCCGCGGAGGCACCGGGCAGTTGTCCGGCGTTGACGGCGTGGGCCGCCAGCACGATGCCGCTTCCCGCGCCCTGACGGAAGATCGTCGTCAGCCTCGAGACGGGACAGATGTTCGAGGCAATGAGGTCGTTCAGCACGTTTCCGGGGCCCACGGAGGGGAGCTGATCGGGATCGCCCACCAGAACGATGCAGGCGCCGGGCGGTATAGCCCGCAGAAGAGCCACCGCCAGAAGAATGTCCAGCATGGAAGTCTCGTCGATAACGTACACGGCCCGGGGCAGGGGATTGTCCCGCCCGTGCACGAATTTTCCCGCCGCGGCATCCCACTTGAGCAGACGGTGGATCGTGGACGCCTCGTGATGCGTGGTCTCCTCCATCCGCTTCGCCGCACGGCCAGTGGGCGCGGCCAGAACGATTTTCACCTTCGCCGCCGTCGCCCGGCGCACAAGTTCCGACACCACCGTGGTCTTTCCTACGCCGGGTCCCCCCGTGAGAATGCTGAACGCGCTTTTCCCCGCGCGGTCCACGGCCGCGGTCTGCTCGTCGCTGAACCGGGAGCCGGGCAGCGGCGGGATCCGCATGAGGGCGAGCCCGCAGTGTTTCCGGAAGGCGAGCAGTGTCCGGATCCGGAAGGGCAGCTCGTTTTCCAGACGCATCATGACCGGTTCGTAGATCATTCCGGCGCCGCCCGGGCCGGGCATGCGGACGGCGGTCCCGGCGCGGAGAGCCTCGAGAAGCGCCTCCTCGGCAGCCGGCTTTTCCACATTCAGGAGTTCGGCCAGAAAGGAGACGAAAAGTTCGGACGGCATGCAGACGTGTCCGCTCTGCCTCATCTGTGCAAACGTATATCCCACACCGGCCGCCATGCGGCGGGGATCCGAGGGGCCGATCCCCGTCTTTTCCGCGATCTTGTCGGCCAGCTGAAATCCGATTCCCTTGACGTCCGAAGCCAGACGGTACGGATTCTCCCGGACCACGTTGGCCGCGTCCGTTCCGTACAGCGCAAGGACGCGCCGGAAATAGGCGGGCGATATGCCGAATCCCTCCAGCTGGATCCGGAGATCCCGGTTTTCCGTATTCTCCTTCCAGGCCTTCCGGATGGCCTCCACTTTCTTTTTGCCGAGTCCGGGGATCCCGGCAAGCTTTTTCGGCGCCGAGTCCAGCACGTTGAGCGTATCCAGCCCGAACCGGGCCACAATGAGCGCGGCCGTTTTTTCCCCTATGCCCGGCAGTATGCCGGAGGCCAGATACCGCCGGATCCCCTCCTTCGTGGCCGGCGGAGAAATATGAAACGAACTTACTTTCAGCCGTTTCCCGTATTCTTTGCGGATCTCCCATTTCCCCGTCAGGGAAACGTGCTGCCCGGGTGCCATGCCGCCCAGCGGTCCGGCGGCCGTAACGGTGTTCCCGTCGCTGTCCAGGATCCGGACGATGAGGAAGGATGAGTCCTCGTTTGCGTAGAGGACCTTTTCGACTTCGCCCGTGACGGTATGTTCCGTGCAGGAAAGAGCGCTTCCTCCGGGGGAGGATTTTTGCTCATGACCGTTTCCTGCGGGCATCGTCATCCGTCTGCACGGCGGTCAGTGATGGGAGAAGACCCGTTCCGGCGCATGGCGCAGGGCCACGCCGAGCTCGTTGGCTCTGCGGACGACATCCGCATCCTTCAGGGAGCCGGAAGGTGCCACGATGGCGCGGATCCCGGCGGCCGCCGCCGTTTCCACCGCATCGGGGAAGGGGAAGAAGCCATCGCTGGACATGACGGCGTTTTCCAGCGTTCCGGCGCCCGTATACTTCTGACGGAATTTCTCAATGGCCTGTTCCACCGCGCCCACACGGTCCTGCTCGCCGGTCCCGACGGCCAGCGTCTGCCCGTCTTTCACGATCACGACGCCGTTGGAGCGGACGGAGATGTTGATATACCAGGCGGTGAGCAGATCCTGTTTCTGCTGTTCCGAGGGTTCGATCGTGGAGATCTGATGGCCGCAGGCCTTGTTTTCCGCCTCGGCCGCGGGCAGATCCTCGAACGTCCGGACATGCGTCAGCAGCGGATCCGCCACAACCAGCGAACCGTCGCAGAGCACCTTCATGGTCCGGCAGTTCCCTTCGGGATCGTCGCCGACAAACCGGGGCAGGGCGCTCAGCGGGCCGCATTTCAGGATACGCACCTGCTTGTTCAGTTTCGCCTCGGGATTCAGGAACGCAGTCATGGCATCCGGGGTGAATCCGGGCGCGACGACACATTCCACGAACGTGGACATGATCTCTTCCGCCGTGGCGCCATCCACCTCCGTGTTGAAGGCAATGACGCTGCCGAAGGCGGCCCGGGCATCGCAGTCCCGCGCTTTGATGTAGACGTCGCGCAGCGTATCCGCGCCCGCCGCCGCGGCCGCACCGCTGGGATTGACATGCTTCATCACGGCGCAGGCAGGCCGGTCGAAATACTTGACGATGTTCAGGGCTCCGGAAATATCCTCCAGATTCGTCTGGGAGAGACCGTTCTTCCCCGTCTTGAGCGTTTCCATATCCATAACGGGGCCGACAGCGCCGACGGGACGGTAAAACGCAGCAGGCTGATGGGGATTTGTTCCGTAACGAAGATCGTTGACTTTAATGAATTTGCGCCCGTTTACCGTGATTTCGTCCGCGAAATCTCCGCGGTGTGCGGTCAGATAGCTTGCTCTGTCCAGCTTGGATGACATGTTCCGACTCCGGATTCTTTATGATTCTGTGTTTGTTTCGAGTTCCCGTAATCTACATCGTTTTTCACCGAAAGACAAGCCGTTTTCCGCTTTTTTCACATCTTTTCCCGCACGTTATTTCGTGAAAAATCCGCACAGCTCATCGAACGTGCTGAAAATCCGGCTCGGCCTTTCCTCTCCGCAGCTCCCGTATCCGTAGGTCACGAAGCCGCTGTTCACCCCGGCACGTCGGGCGGTCTCCAGGTCGGTGGCGCTGTCTCCGATCATCCAGGTCTTTTCCTTCGACGTTCCCAGAATTTCCATGACGGCGAAGAGTGGGGCGGGATCCGGTTTCAGCGGATACTCGTCGCTTCCGCCGAAAATCAGATCGAAGCAGGGGCCGACTCCGAAATCATACAGGATGAATTTGCAGAAATCCTCCAGCTTGTTGCTCAGAAGCGCCAGGCGCCACCCGGATTCCTTCAGCCTGCGCAATCCCTGGAATACACCCGGAAACAGATGGGACTGTTCGTTCAGGGAGTACCGGTAGGTTTCCCGGAAGACTTCCGAAGCCTCCTCCGGCGTCACGCCCGAACCGGCCAGGCTTTTCCGGAGAAGATCGTCGAACCCGTGTCCGAGCATGGGCTTGACTTCTTCCGGCATGAGTGCGGGAAGTTCGAATTCGGCCCGCATCCGGTTGACGGCCAGAACGAGGTCCGGCAAGGTGTCGGAAAGTGTTCCATCCAAATCGAAAACAAGACAGCGTTTTTCACCGCTTTTCATGATCAGGCTCCCTACTTGAGAACAGTCGTGTCGTCCGCTCGATACTATACATCTCTGCGGTCCCTTTTCAAGTGACGGGATTGCCAAAGACGACAGCGCTCCTTTTTGCGGTGTCACTGACAAATTTTGGAAAAACGGCTTGAACTTTTTGCGGTTCGGGTGTATCTTTGCGCCAATAATCCATAGCGAACGGAGTTTCCTTATGCCGGATGAACCAACCTCTTTTCTGATCGCGGGCTGCGGAGTGAGCGGCCGCGGCGCCGCACGTCTTGCTTCTTTCCTCCATTACGATTATGCGCTCGTGGATGAAAAAGATTCCCCCGAGCTTCGGGATTTTGTCCGCTCGCTGGAACATCCTCCGAAGCAGGTCTGTTTCGGATGGAAGCCCGGCGATCCGCTCCCGTCTGCCGGACAGGCCGTGCTGAGTCCCGGGATCCGCGGAACTTCCCCTCTGTATCAGGCTTTGAAGAACGCCGTTCCCCGCCTGGCCGGAGAACTGGATTTCGCCCTGAAGCACCTGCCGTGTCCCTTCGTCGGAGTTACCGGAACTAACGGAAAAACCACGGTGACTGAACTGACCGCCGCCCTGCTGAATGCCTCGGGCCTTCGGACGCAGGCTGCCGGCAATATCGGGGATTCCCTCAGCGATGCCGTGATCCGGGCGCTTCGCCGCGAGATCGACTGCGTCGTGGTGGAAATCAGTTCGTTCCAGCTGGAGACCATGGATATACCGCATCCGGCGGCCGCCGTCCTGCTGAACCTGGCCAGCGACCACATGGACCGCTACGATTCTCCGGAAGCATATGCGGCCGTCAAGTTCAAACTCCTGCGCGGAATGGGATCCGGCTGCATCCTGAATCATGAGCTCCGGGGCATCGCCCGGCGGTATCTCAATCCTCGTGTCCCCAGACTGACCTTTTCCACCACGCGGAAAACGGCGTTTTATTCCATGCGGGGCGATTTCTTCTGCCGCGACGGAAAGGAGCTTTTTGCCGCATCGCCGCTTCCCCTGAAGGGACGCCACAATCAGGAAAACATTCTGGCAGCCCTCGGCTTGCTGGAGTCGGTCCGCGGTGTGGACGCTCTTCGGAGTCCCGCCGTCTATCAGGCACTTCTGGATTTCAGACCCGCCGCCCATCGGCAGGAACTCTTCCTGGAAAAGGATGGCGTCCGGTATGTGGATGATTCCAAGGCCACGAACCCTCATGCCGTCAATGCCGCGCTGACGGCTGTCCCTTCGAACTCGAAGGTCATCCTGATCCTTGGCGGGCAGGATAAGGAGATGGACTTCAACGAGCTTCTGCCGTATCTCCGGCATGTGAAGCTGGCTCTCTGCGTCGGACAGGCTGCCGGGCGGATCTTCGACGTCGTGCGGGGCTCTGTGACCGCGAGGCTCTGCGGATCCTTCGAGGAGGCTGTCGGACAGGCCTGCCGCGCCGCCAGAAGAGGGGATACGGTCCTGCTTTCTCCGGCCTGCGCCAGCTTCGATATGTTCCGGGGCTATGCGGAACGGGGTGAAGTGTTCCAGCGACTTGTCCGGGAAAACCTGGAAGGCCGGAAGTAACGCCTATTCGCTCCCTTCCTTCGCTTTCAGCGGAGCTCCTTCATCTCCAGAGGGCGGAACTTCCTTCTCGCTTCTTCGCGCGCTTTCGAGTCGGCGGAAAGATATTTCCAGCGGGCGAAGGCCAGCGCGTGCGGAACGTAGTTCTTCAGCCATTGGTGAGTCAGGACAAACGATACGGTATGGGCCTCGAAGATCCAGGGGCATTGTTCCGTAATGTATTTCGCCATATCACGATAGATCTTGTTCCGTTCCTCTGATTGCGCCATGGGAAGGATTTTCCGGTACATGTCGTCGAAGGTCTTGTCCTGGTACGATACCCGGTTGCTGATTCCGATATTGGGGCTGTAGAACAGCTGCAGAAAGTTTTCCGTGTCAGGATAATCCCCTGTCCAGGAGAAGCGGAAGAGCTGCATGTTCCCCTGGGAAAGCTTCTGTATAAAGCGGGGACGGGTACTGTATTCGGGCTTCAGCTGTATCCCGATCTGGCGCAGATCTTCCGCCAGTAGCTCCGCCGTCTGACGGTACGAGGTATCGCTGCCCGCCTGGTCGAACGTCAGCTCCAGAGGCCGGCCCGTCGCGGGATCGATCCCGTCGGGAAATCCCGCTTTCTTCATGAATCGCCGCGCTTTCTCCAAATCCTTCTCCGGCCAGGCGGTTTCCTGTTTCGTCAGGTACCCGGGAATGCCGGGCGGGACCGGGCCGTAAGCGGGGATGAACCGTCCTGCCGCGTGAAGGATCCGGAGATCCCGGTCGAAGGCCAGCGTGATGGCTCTTCGCAGATCCAGATTGTTTGCGAGAAGCGGATCGGCAAAATTGAACCCGATATAACTGGTCTCCAGTTCCGGCGCCTGGATCAGCGTGATGCCACGCTTCGTCAGTGCCGGCGACAGCTTGTTTTCGCGGTTGACAACGCTTTCGAAATGGTCGGCATCCACCGCAAAATAATCCAGTTCGCCCTGCAGAAACATCAGCCATGACGAAACCGGCTGTTTGACCAGATAGCATGTGATCCGGTCGGCCAGTGGCAGCGGTCTCTCTCGAAGGGCCGGATCTTCCGCATCCGGGCAGGTTTCATGCCGAAATTCCGGATTCCGTACCATTTCCAGCACATAATCCTGTTCCCATTTCTCCAGCAGAAACGGACCGCTTCCCGATGGGTGCCGGGCAAAATCCTTTCCATAGTATTCGACGGCTGTGCGGGAGACCACAGCGCAATAGGGCAGGGCGAGAAAATAGTAAAAACGTGGATTCGGCTTTTCCAGGTGGATTTGGAAATGCAGATCGTCAATAACTGTAAAACCCTCACATGAAATATCATAAGGAGAATAATCCCCATCTCTCGCTTCCTCCGTCGCTTTCCGGAATGCATCCAGCCCGCGGACCGCCCCCCGGATCACCCAGTAGCCCGGCGACCCCAGGCGCGTATCCGCCAGTCTCAGCAGCGAAAATATTACGTCGCGGGATGTGATCGCGCGCGCTTCCTCCGGCTTCCCGTGAAATGCCGGACCATTTTGAAATTTCAGTCCTTTACGAATTTCGCAAGTGTATGTTTTACCATCCGGAGAGAGTTCCGGAAGACGTGCCAGAAGTCCCGGTTCCAGCTGATATTCACCGGCCCGGTACCGGTACTGCAGCGGCATGTCGTAAAAAGCTCCGATCACAGCCTGACTCGTCGTATCCGCCGCCAGTGCCGGATCCAGCGACGTGATCCGCTTTCCGAGACTCATAACTACATGGTTCGCATCTTCCTTCGCTTCCTTGCCGCAGCCGCAGAACAGCATTGGCAGCAGCAGAAGAACAAACACGCAGGTCACGATTTTCCGGAACGCCCCGGGGCGTCTTTCAGAACGGTTCGTCATTCGATGATCCTCCCAGTCCCTTCTCCCACTTTTCCTCTGCCTGATAAACGATCGAAGCCGGAAATCCTTTCCCTGCCAGAAAGCGCAGGGCGCGCTGTTTCCTTTTCGGCGGCTCGTCTTTCTCAAAACGTCTTCCATTGCGCTCCAGAAGTGACAGCGCTCGTGCCAGATCATCCTCTTCTTCGCCGGGGGCACCGGGGGCCGACATAAGTTCTTCCAGAAGATCCCGTTCGATCCCCTTCGAAAGCAGTTTCGCGCGGATGCGGAGTGGTCCGAATCCTCTGGAACGGAGAATCCCGACGGCATCCTCCGCATAGCGCCGGTCGGAGAGATAACCCATTCGCTCCAATTCGGATATGGCATGGGCGATTTCCGGATACGTGTAGACACCCTTTTTCTTCAGTTTGTCCCGAAGTTCTTTTTTTGTGCATGCCCGGGCTGCCAGAAGGGCCGCCGCCGTTTCCAGCGCGCTCCGTTTCGCCGAGGCTCTCTTCGCTCCGCTTTCCCGTGCCGGTTTTTCGTTCATTTTCCACCCGATTGTTTCGCTCGGCGAAGTCGATCCCAATAGGCCAGCCGTTTGGAGATCTCGCTCTCGAATCCGCGGTCCGACGGCAGATAGAAACGCCTGCGCTCCATTCCGTCCGGAAAATAATTCTGGCCGGAGAATGCGTCCGGCAGGTCCTGATCGTATTGATAGCCTTTGCCGTATCCAAGTTCCTTCATGAGCTTTGTGGGCGCATTGAGGATATGGGCAGGCGGCGTCAGCGACCCTGTCTCCTTGGCCGCCGCCATAGCCAGCGCCCACGCCTTGTCTGCACTGTTGGACTTCGGCGCCGTGCCCAGATATGCGATCAGTTCCGCTATGGCAATGTCTCCTTCCGGCGATCCCAGCCGTTCGTAGGCGTCCCACGCCGAGATCGCAAACTGAAGCGCATTCGGATCCGCCAGACTTACATCCTCCATGGCAAATCTCGTGAGACGCCGAAGCAGGTACAGCGGATCTTCCCCCGCATCGATCATCCGCGCCGCCCAGTACAGCGCCGCGTCCGGATCCGAGCCCCGCAGCGACTTGTGGAGCGCACTGATCAGGTTGTAGTGTCCTTCCCGGTCCTTGTCGTATACGGGCGAGCGCTGCTGAACGATCTTCGTCAGCTCCGCGGAATCCAGTACCTCGCTCCCGTCCGTGTTCTCCAGCACGCTTTCGATCAGATTGATCAGATACCGGCCGTCTCCGTCCGCCAGACGGCACAGCGTCTCGTAGGCTTCTTCGTCCAGCGGAAGTTTCCTCCCCGTTTCCTCTTCCGCTCGATGAATGATCCGCTTCAGCGCGTCCAGATCCAGCGGCTTCATCACAAAAACTTTGCAGCGGGAGAGCAGCGCGCTGTTCAGTTCGAACGAGGGATTCTCCGTCGTCGCTCCCACCAGCGTCACAGTCCCGTTTTCCACATACGGGAGAAATCCGTCCTGCTGCGCCCGGTTGAACCGGTGGATCTCATCCACGAAGAGCAGCGTTTCCTGCCCGCCGCGGCGTCTCTTCAGCGCTTCGTCGAACGCTTTCCGGAGATCGCCGATCCCGGAGAATACCGCGCTCAGCGCCACAAAGTGCATGGACGTGTGATTCGCCATGATCCGCGCCGCTGTTGTCTTCCCGCAGCCCGGAGGTCCCCAAAGTATGAAGCTGGAGAGATGTCCCGAGTCGATCATCTTCCTCAGCGGCGCACCGGGCGCGAACAGATGATCCTGACCCGCTATCTCATCCAGGGTCTGCGGACGAAGACGGTCGGCCAGCGGCCGCCTCAGTCCGTCCGAAAACAGTGAATCCTGTTCCAATGACATGGATCAGAGCGATCCTTTCGTCGACGGGACACCCTTTACTCGCGGATCCAGCGATACCGCCTGGCAGAGCGATTTCGCAAAACTTTTGAAGATCGCTTCGAATATGTGATGCGTTTCGCCCGATGCCAGCATCCGGATGTGAAGATTCATCCCCGATTTCACCGACAGCGCCGTGAAAAATTCCTTGAACAGCGCCGTGTCAAGCTCCCGGATGTAGTTCCCCGCTTGCCCCGCATCGTATACCAGATACGGCCGGCCCGAAAGATCCAGCGCCGTCAGCGCCAGCGATTCATCCATCGGAAGGATCGAGTGACCGTACCGCCGGATCCCCGCCTTGTCTCCCAGCGCCGACAAAATCGCTTCCCCAAGCGTCAGCCCCAAATCCTCCATGGTGTGATGGCAGTCGATCTCCAGATCCCCCTTCGCCATGACATCCAGATCGAACAGCCCGTGCTTCGCAAACAGCGTCAGCATGTGATCCATGAACGGGATCCCCGTTTCCACATGACTCTTTCCCTCTCCGTCCAGTTCGATCCTGACGGTGATATCGGTCTCTTTCGTCTTCCGGATGATCTTCGCGTTCCGCATGGCTTTCTCCTCGTTGTTCGGTCTCTTTCCACAAAACATAAAAATAGCACGTCCCCGCGGAATTGCAATCCGCTTCCGCACGCATTTCTGCGCTTTTTTCGCTTTTTCACTTGCTTTTTTCGCTAAATCGTGTATAATATACGCGCTTCGGGCTTTCCTGTAAGACTTTTTTGGGGTCGCTCCGGTTTCGACTGGATGTGCGAAATGCCGATTGCATGCCGGGGATGACCGTTGGCCCCGTTAAACATCGGTCGAAAAAACAACAGCGAACGAAGAGTACGCTCTGGCTGCCTGAGGCAGTCACGTTTCCCCTCTGACGGACACTAAGAGATGGAAACGCAGGCAGTGTCCTGGCTCGGGGATCTTATCTTGCGGTCCCCTTGCGAGATTTCAGCAGGAGCAGTCGCGATGCCGCCCGTCCGCGGGCTAAGCGGAGAGACGATAAAACGATGACTCGCGGAACAAGCATGTAGAGGTCGTCAGGCCGTCATCACAGGACGGGGGTTCAATTCCCCCCGACTCCACCAGTCTTCATCTCGGCGACGCCGAGATTTCGCCTTGGCAAGCCACTGGCGCCGCCAAGCGAACCCGGCCAGGGGAAGACTGCCGCGGCGTAATCTGCATCAGCAGATGAAGCCGGGCCCAAACCGCAACAACGAAAAGGGTCTTTACCATGTCCAGATTTTATTATGTTTACATGCAGAAAGACGTGGCGACCGAAACTCACGTCTATACGGGAGTTACGGAGGACTTGCAAGCCCGTCTCGCCAAGCATAACGCTGGTGAAGTCCCGCACACATCCAAATTCAAACCATGGCGCATTGAGACGGCGATCGCATTTTCATCAAAAGAGAAAGCCTATGCTTTTGAAGCCTACTTGAAAACTCATTGCGGTCGGACCTTCGCCAAACGCCACTTTTGAAAAAGCCAAAATAGTGAATGAAGCCGTCAATTTTAGGCGAGTTAACAACGAACAAGGGCCCTAAGGCAATATAAAAAGACAAGGAAATCAAACATGGAAAGAATAGGGGAATGCCCGTTTTGCGGTTCCGAATGCGTCAGCCTGAAAACCGCCAATCAGGAGGAAGCCGTCCGCAAAGCCAGGGAACTCCTGCCGACCGTTCAGGCGACAAATCTGGAGGTGATCGCCACGCACGTCAAAGTCGCCCGCAAACTGGCGGCCCAAATCCGAACCAGCTTTCCGGCACACGCCGGGAATGCCGCTTGAAACCGCTTCCCGCAACACAGACAAGATATCCCCGGTCAGAAGATAAATCACGCACATCCAATTGCGGATAGCGGCGGCTTAACAACCAGAGCAGCCCCCTGTCCCAGCGGTCCGGCCAGGATGCACCTGGCGGCAACGATCACCACGCCCGCAAAAAGGTACTTCGGAAAAATCAGTCCGGATATCAGCAGCAGCCACGGCAGAGTCAGCGTGAAACAAGCCCGTGAAGCTTGCTCACTTCGGCTTACAGGTTGGCCCTGTACCACTCGATGGATTCGTTGAGCCCCCGCTCGAATTCGTAATCGGGGGCGTAGCCCAGCAGACGTTCGGCTTTGGAGATGTCGGCGTTGGAGTGTTTGATGTCCCCCTGGGGGTCG
>JAFZZR010000095.1 GCA_017615635.1 Lentisphaeria bacterium | reverse complement strand
TAATTCGAACGTGCCTTCGCATCCTCTTTCTCCAGATGCTTCCAGCATTCTTCGCAGTGACAGGGATACAGACCGTCTTCCAGAGAGACGCAGAAATATCCATCCTGAAACGCAGTGGGATTCCAGAAGGAAATGCCGCGGGTCGTGGAGGGTTCACCCGCCGCCAGCGCCTGCATGTCCTTGAAGATCTCCTCCGAAACACCGCTGGCGAAGCAGAGATGCGGCAGACGTTTGTCGCTGTGGATCTTGTTTTGCCGCAGTCCGTCCGTACGGAGCGCAAAATACTCCGGATGCGTCTCCCCGAACCGTTTTTCCAGTTCCAGCCGCCCCAGACCGTGCATGACCGGCGTCACGGCGGTTTCCGTCCGCCGGCGCCAGGCGGAAAGATTCCGCTGCGGCGTCACATATACGTCGTAGGGATTTTTGATCTTCTCCGCGGGGACATCCTCCCACGCACCGGCATAGAATCCCATGAAGCGGATATCGCAGTCCGCCCGGTCGAAAATATCGATCCCCGGCAGCTTCAGATCCCGGTCTTTCGGAACGATCACGCCCAGCTCGTCGGGAAAGAAGAACCGCACTCCGGCAAACCGTTCCAGAAAATCGTATACGCCGAAGAGCGTGCCCTTGGCGCTCTTCTGATGCCAGATCCCGCTTTTCAGCGCCGTTTCCACACTGACCGGAGCCCCCTTGCCTTCGCCTGCGAATGCCCGGACCAGAGGCGCATCCGGCCCCAGAATGTAGATTTTTCTGCCGTCCCGGCGGATCATGAAGGAGTCGCGTGTGAGCTTTTTGTCGTCCAACCCGGCCTGTCTCGAGAACTCGTTCACGCCGAGTACGAAGGATATCTTCTCCGGCGTCACGGCGTTCACGATGGGGATCGTGGTATCCAGCGCCTTTTCCAGATGGGTCTTCAATTCCTGTGCCGCGAACTTCGTAATGGGCAGCGCATCCTTTGCGACCACGATCTCCAGATCGGCGCTCTTGCGCGGGATCGTCAGTTCCTGCGATCCGTCGATATGGATCACCCTCGGCGGCAGTTCGCTTTTGATGAAACGTTCACGAGCGGAAACGCTTCCGCCGACGACAGAAAGGATCAGCATGACGGCCAGAGATTTTCTCATTTTTCCTGTCTCCTAAACCTTTTCGGGAATCACAGGCTCTCATCTTCACTGTAGACATACTTCGACCCGCTGTCCAGCAGCACAGACTCCGGCATCGCCTCCACGTGCATATCCATGAAAAGCGTATTTGCCGCTTTGGCATGGCGCGTATCCAGTGCCTCTGCCGCCGTCCGGCTCGCCGTTGCCTTGAAAGGCCACTTATCCGCGTGGAACGTCGTATTCAGAAACCAGTCGTATGCGTCGCCCAGATATATCCAGTTGCTGGGCCTTTTCAATTTGGACGGCCGTGCTCTCTGATTGCTGCCGGTGACCTCGTCGTCGCACGTATAGTAATTCACCATGTAGCTCCGCACGTGACCCGGCCCCGGGGAAAACCACCTTATATTGCCCGCCGGAGGCGTGAGGCTGCGTTCATCGGCGGGACACTGCAGAATGTTGCCCGGGACGGACGTCCACTGTCCGTTGTAGGACTTGTCGCCGACACAGGGAAGTTTTGCATAGGTGAGCATGCAGAAACGGAACGAGTCCATCATCAGATAGACGAAGGGCGGCTGAACGCCGTAATAAGGATTGTTCCTTGCCATGGACGGCACAAAATCCCTGTAATCGGGAAGATACGTGGATACGGCCAGGCCCTGCTGCTTGAGATTGTTGATGCATTGCGTCGCATGGGCGCGTCCTTTCACCTTGCCAAGCGCCGGCAGAAGCATGCCCGCGAGGATCGCGATGATAGCGATCACAACCAGCAGTTCGATAAGCGTGAACATTCTTTTTTTCATGGTGCTCTTTCTCCATTTAGAGTTGTTTATTTCAGGGGTACTGGGGGTACTTGGGGGCGTATCCGCTTTCCTTTCTCATATCTCCCGGCTCCTGTATCATTTTCAGCGCTCTATAGTTGGGTTCCGTCATAGACTACTATAAACGAAAGGGGAAAATTTTGCAAGTATAGAGCACTCTTTTTTCCGAAAAATGTTTCATCGGTTGAAATTGCGGCAAATACGCCTATATTACCCGGAAACGAGACGGGTGCAGCCATGAAAAAAAGCCCAGGAATACGAACTCTCCGCCTTGTCCGGGTGGCGCAGTATCTTCGGAATGAACTGATGTCCCTTCCGTACGGCGGAAAAATGCCGTCGGTCCGGGCGATCATGAAGAAGACGGGGACGGGTCGCCTGACAGTGGCGCATGCACTGAACCAGCTTCAGAATGAGGGAGTGATCCGGATCGACCCATGCAGCGGGATCTACCGGATCAAAAGTACGAATTCGGAGGGGGAGATCCGTCTGATCCATTTTCAGCAAAACGATCTGCGGATGGGATCGTTTGTCTCCGTGCTCTTCCAGTCGCTGGTCGGGCTGGCAGAGTCGGACGGACGATGTCTCGTTGTGGAAAATGCGGGGCAGCAGACACCGGAAAAAATCGCGCAGAAGCTGGCGGAAGACAATATCTCAAGCTGCATTCTCTACGGTGCGCCGCAGCCGGATTTCATGCGGCATCTGAAGCGCCGGATCGCCCATTGTCTGGAGCTTCTCCCGAGGCACAACGACAGGGAGACCGTGGCCATGCGGGACTCGCCGGACATGACGATCGTCCAGATGAACTATCTGCTCAAACTCGGATACAGCCGGATCGGTTGTCTGCATTACGGTGGAAAGGATGCCTATCTGTACCCAATTCAGATGCTCCGGCTCCTGGACTACTACCGGATCATGGCGGAAAACGGATTGAAAGTCGATCCGGACTGGGTACTTCTCTGCTCGGATCTTTACGACAATCTGGATGCGGGCATGAAGAAGATGATGAGTACGCACCCGAAGCCGGAAGCCCTTATCGCCTCCGGCGGCGCGATGCCGTTCCTGTACGAATGGTGCCGGAAGAATCATATCCGGATCGGAACGGATCTGGCCGTTTTCAGTGCCGACGACGTCAACGCGGACCTGAAGCCCGAAGCGACCACCGTCACCAACAATCCGAAGGAGATCGCGGACTCGTTCTGGGAGATGTTCAAAAAAGCGGAACGGGGCGAACCCGTGGAAAGCCGCTACACACAGCTTTCCATCCGCACGGGGCGGACCGTGCCCGGAAAAACCCGTCCGGTCTGATCCGCGGTCCGCTCGGCCGGCTTTTTTTATTTCGGGAACCAGACCTGAATCGTGTTTGCCTCGTCCATCAGATCCCCGGCCGTGATGTAATCGACGAGGCTGCGCCCGGCGCAGTTCTCGTGACACAGCGCATGCGGAACATCGCCGCGGGAATCTTCCGACAGCACCAGCGGTCCGCGCAGGAACGCACGGTATTTGCCGTCCGGCGATCCGACTTCACGCACGGAGAGATCGAATTCCATTTTCAGGATATCCTCCGCACGCCATGCCCGGTTGATCGTGAGATAGCGTCCGGGCTCGGCGGAGAGAGTTTCGCCGTTCAATGTCACGCGCCGGATGCAGGCGGGGATCCGCAGATTGAATTCGAATGCCGCATCCGACGTGATCCGGATAACGGACTCCGCCTCCAGCGGGTAGTTTCCCGTGACCTTGATCTTCGCCAGGCCCGGGACATCCGCCGACATCGGCTCGAAAAGATTCAGCGTCACGGACTGACCGTCTCTCATGAGGGCCAGACGCGGAGCCAAAGCCAAAGCCTCGGGCCCCTGCGCACGGCAGCAGTCGTGCCCTCCGAACGGCTTGTTGAAACACTTCTGGAGCTGGTCCGGAGCGGGAAGTTTGCATCCGCCGCCGATCAGGGGAGTCGGATTGAGGTGGACCCAGCGGGTCCCGTCGGGCGCCATGGCGCCGAGGACGGCGTTGTACAGCGTACGCTCCGTTTCATCGCCGGCTTCCGGCAGATGGACCAGCTCGGAGATCCGTT
Organism: Lentisphaeria bacterium; assembly: GCA_017615635.1. Taxonomy (GTDB): domain Bacteria; phylum Verrucomicrobiota; class Lentisphaeria; order Victivallales; family UBA1829; genus RGIG8244. Next base: position 7,628 of record JAFZZR010000095.1, on the reverse strand, counting down.
CGCAGTAGTGGAGCCAGGTGGCGGAGACACAGGTCTCGCCCAGTCCGCCGGGATACCCGGGTTCGGTCTGTCGCAGGGCACCGTTATCCCAGAACTCGCCGACGCGGTCCTTTGCGCCGCCTGCCCCGGTCACGAAGATCTCATGCTTCCGCACCGCCTTGAAATAGGTCTCGCAGGCGGTCCGGTACTCTTCCCGGGGATCGAACGGATAAAGTTCGGCCAGTCCCTGGAAGCAGCTGGTCATTTCGTAAGCCTTGCCGTTCCCCAGTTCGCAGGGGATCGTGCCGGCGCGGGCCTCCTCGAAAATGTTGTGTCTCTTCGAGCAGCCGGTGCCGACGATATACTTCGCAAAATCGAGATACCGCTTTTCGCCGGTGATCCGGTAGACGCCGACCACCGCGCCGAGGATGGAGGCGGAAGCAAGCCCCTCGTGCTGGCCGCAGTCCAGAATGGACTTTTTGTCCGGGCCGACCTGCGCCATCAGGTTGTCCAGAAGACGCATGCAGCAGCTCTTCACCGCTTCATCGGGGCGGACCAGATCGTAGAAGCGGAGAAGCCCCAGCAGAACGTATTTCCGTCCCCAGACATCCCATCCGCCAAGCTGTTTTTCTTCCGGATAGGAGCTGATGCAGCCATCCGGCGTCTGCGTGGCCAGGATCTCCCGGACCGTGGTTTCGATCATTTCCGCCAGCACCGGATCCTGCAGATAGTAATTCGTCAGGATGGCGGACCGGACGACTTTTCCCCAGAACTCGCAGCGCCAGGCATTGTCGTCTTCATTGCGGAGACGGAAGATCTCGGTCAGCTGGTGGTAGTCCACGGTTTTGAGGCGGCAGGCGGCGGAGCGCTCGAGGGCGCGCCCCAGCAGTCCGTGAAGGAGGACACGCGGTCCTTGGGAAAAGTCGTTCATTCTTTCAAAAGGTCCTTATTTTAAGAGGAGGTGTTTCCGTTTTACAGGTTCTCGACGGAGCCTTTCTTCCGGGATTCTTCGGCGGCAAAGACCATCAGATGGCTTTCCAGCGTTTCGTCCACGCCGGAGAGGATCTGCGAGGGATCGTTTTCGGCCAAAGCCCGCACGAAGGCGTCCATCAGCCCGAAATCGCCGCCGCCGTGTCCGGAAAGGATCCCGCCGTCGTTGGCGACCTTGGTATCGATGGTCCGCACGGAATCATCCAGGAACTTGGTGACGCGGATCACAGAGCTGTCCGTGTCGATATATCCCAGGGTCCCGAAAATCCGTGTCAGGCGTCCGCTGTGAGGATTGAACGCGGTCATGGTCATGGACGCGGTGGCGCCGTTTTCGAAAACCATGTTCACCACCTGATTGTCCACCACATCGTTGTCGCACGCATAAACGCAGCGGCCGTAGGGTCCCTTCCGGAGGGCCTCCGAGAGATTTTCGGCCGTGACTTCCGGCGTCAGAACATCCACAGGCCACAATTTTCCGCCCTTGCAGAACCGGTCGCGGAAATAGATCTTATACGCGGAATAGGGACAGGAGGACTCGATCTCCCGGGGACAGTCGATGCAGCGGTCCGCCGCGCCCGCGGGCTTTTCCGATGCTTTGAAGTGGAAAAGAGTGCCGAAGGAGTGTACCGATTTGCAGGGCTGGGCCATGATGAACCGGAGCCAATCCAGATCGTGACAGCACTTTGCCAGCAGCATGTTGCTGGACTGCGCCTCGTTGCGCCAGTTGCCGCGCACAAAGGAGTGCGCCTGATGCCAATAGCCCACGGGCTCCAGATGCTGGATCGAAACGATCTTCCCGATCTCGCCCGACTGAATGATCTGGCGCAGCATTTTGGTATACTGCGTATAGCGGAGGACATGGCAGACGACGAACATCACGCCGGCTTCCTTCACCGCGGCCGTGATATTCCGGCACGCCTGCGCTGTGGGAGCCATGGGCTTTTCCAGCAGAATGTGATATTTGAGTTTGGCACAGGCAATAGCCGGAGCTTCATGCATGCTGTCCTGCGTGCAGATCGCCACGACGTCGCACATCTTCGGATGCGAGCAGAACTCCTGCCAGCTGCGGAAACAGCTCTCTTCCGGGATCCCGTGCTCCTTCGCCATCCGGTTCCGCCGGAAATCATCCGGGTCGGCCACGGCCACGATTTTCAGACGATCCGGGAACGCGAGGGCGAATTTGGCATAGCCGCGCCCGCGGGCGCCGGCGCCGATGACAGCCATTCGAACAAGCTTCGACATACTGTACTCTCCATTTGTGATTTCGTTTGCAAATTTGCGATCCCTTACAATACCACATCTTTCCCGTATTGCAAGCCCGCAGACGCCGGATCCGACCGGATTTATGCCCGTCAGCGATGAATGGCGTAAATATATTTCCCTCTCGGGAACACCGCCGGGATCAGGGCATATCGAGGGGACGGCCCCCCGCATCCAGCTCGACTTCCTGCGGGATCCCGTCCAGGGCGAAATTCTTCTTCGCTCGGGAGCGCAGATCCTCCGCATCCCATTCCGGCGCAGGCGCGAAATCCCGGTTTTCCAGATAACGGAGAATGGCGGACCGCAGATACCGGCCCGCAGGATCGGACTCCTTGAGGTTCAGCCCGCACATCATGATCCGGCCGCGTCCGACGCGGAACTCCGAAAGCATGGACTTGCGGCGGACCAGCTTGAAGGACGGGATCAGCTCCAGCGCCGGACGGAACTCCGGCATGGCCGGATCGTAGATCAGACCGGTACTTCCCCTCATCATTTCGTAGAACTGCCAGTCGCCGAACCCTTCATGCGGGAAGTCGTTCCAGACCGGATGCTCGTGGATCAGGAATCCGGCATGGCCGGTCGTGCGTCCGGAGCAGTGCGTCCGGAATGTCTCGCTCTCCGTCCGTGCGGGGAATCCTCCGGTGAGAAGGACAGCGCCCCCGGCCTCGGCAAAATCAAGGACCTCATCCGTCAGCTTCTCCGCGATACGAACACCCGTCTGCGGGAGATCGTCCGTCTCCCGGGGGAAGAACCAGAAGGGCCAGCGGTTGCTCACGGTTTCGCCGTTGAACGAAGCGGAGACATGCAGGACTCCGCAGCCGGGCTTCCGTCCGTCGGGAAGCTGAAAATCCACCGTCGCGACAGGGGACACGGTTCCGGTGGCAACGGGTCCGAACGGGACCGACCCGGAGGCCGGACAGGTGCCGTCGGAGAGAGTGAAATTCCAGCTCAGTTCGCCCGATGTCTGCGGAGTGCACCCGAAATAGGAAAGAAGGATGTCTTCCTTCACGCGGCTTCCCGAAAAACGGCGCCGATGGCTCAGGGCGGAACAGAGAAGAACGCTTTCTCCATTGTAACGCCTTACGTCTTCGATGGTTTCACCGAATTTTTCCTCGTAGAACTCGTTGAAGATCCCGCAGGGATATCCGGTGAGATGCCAGTGCGTGTCGATTCCGCCGAGATAGTCATAGCCCGTAATGCCGGGACACGACCGCAGATTTTCCATAAGTTGTTTGCGCACCGAGGAGATAAAGCGGCAGTTATTTTTGTAGAAGAGATCCGCGTACTGATAGACTCCGTTCTTCTGCATGTGCTCGCGGACAGCCTGAAAAAGGTCCTGCCCGATATAAGTCCCGCGGTAGCGCTCTTCCAGCGAGAAGTCCAGATATCCGCCAAGAATGCCGATCTCATGGCTCAGACACGGTTTCCGGTAGATCGCATGCATCCGTTCGTACTCGGCCACACCGGGAAACTCGTCATGCCCGTAACTGAACAAGCTGAATCCGAGGGATCCGTAAACATCCGAAAAATCCGCGATCTCCGCCAGCCGTTCCGCATCATGGGGCGCCGGATCCATGGTGATCTTGCGTCCTTGCACGAAATCGTATTCCACGCCGCGGATGGCTTCCTGCGGATTGAACAGCATGCCCGGAGCCAGTTTGCGGAGCATGGCGGCAAGCTGACGGATCCGCTCCAGCACGGGCTCCGTGATCTTTTTCTCGTTGCCCTCGCAGAAAATCACCGCGCAGACGTGACGGCGGATCATGCGGAGAATGGCTTCCGCCTCCTCGAACGACCAGACGCTGGGGAGTTCCGTCTGGACGTAAATGCCCAGCTCGTCACAGGCCTCGTAGAAGGGTTCCGGCGGACACCATGTATGACAGCGGATGAAATTGAATCCTGCTTTCTTGAGCACGCCAAGATCGTGCAGATACTTCTCCTTGTCGAAGTGCGGATTGCAGGTCTCCGGAAAATAGCAGTGCTCGGTGGCGCCCCGGAAGAAAGTCGGCAGCCCGTTCACCAGGATCCGGGAGCCGGAACATGTCAGAGTCCGGGCCCCCCACAGCCATTCCGCGGAATCGGAGCACTCCGGCCCGTTCCGCAGGAGCAGACAGAAGCGGTACAGTTTCGGCACGCGGTCGGACCAGGGGTCGAGGGGATTTTCCGTTGTGAAATCCATCGTGTCCGACGAGCACGGAACATCCCCCGACGCCAATATCTTTTCTCCGTCCGAAATGCTCCAGTCCAGCTCGTATCCGGCCGCTCCGGCCAGCTCGATCCGCCAGTGCAGCCTCTCCTTTTCCGGATAGACAAACCGGTCCCGGATCTCGCCGGGTCCGGTGATCCGGAGAGAAACGCCCCCGCCGATACCGCCCCGCTCGGACTGATAGCCCTGCGCCGCCAGACCGCGGTGCTGTCCCGGACGGCATCCGTAGGGTTCTCCGTCGTGAGATCCGTCCGGACGGCAGTACGCGCCGCCGTCGTCGTGATCGTTGCACACGGCCAGAATAAGTTCATTCTCCGATCCCGGCTTCAAGAGGCCGGTCAGATCGTATTCCGACGCAGTGGAATATCCCGTGGTCCGCCCCGCACACCGTCCATTGCAGAACACGGCGCATCCCCACATGGCGGGCCCGACGGTAAGACGGACCCGGCTGCCGGCGGGAAAATCCGCGTTCAGGACCTTCCGGTAGAATCCGGTCCCGATGATGAAATGGCTGCTGGCGTGCGGCAGGAAGGTGCGTCCCATGGGGAAATGGGGTTTCCGGTAATCCGGATTGAAGCGGACACGCTGGGAGAAAAAATCCTCCTCGTCGAAAAGATCATAATGGTCGTCCCAGTAGCCGGGCGTCGTCATGCGTCCCGAAAAATCTTCTTTTGCCGGAAGTTTCGGATCGTCAGGGCAAAATTTCTCGTGAGAAAGGAAAAAAGCCCATTCGCCATCAAGGGATATCTGCCGGATTCGATCATTCATCTTCGTCATCTCCTGTTCGTTTTCCAAAAAATATACTTTGTCTTTCCTCTGTTTTCAATGGATAGGACACGCCGAAGGGCGAATTTTTCCGAAAACGGGAGTGCGTCCGTGCGCACCTGAAAAAAAGTTCCGGAAACTTTGGAAAAAAGTTTTGCTCCGGACGGAAAACGTGCTATATTTCATGGTTAAACGAAATTTGGAACCGAAAGACAGCAGAGAGGTACGGATATGGCACTCTGGGGCGGACGTTTTTCCGGAGACGCGGCGCAGGCCGTCCGCGTTTTCACGGAGTCTGTTTCTTACGATAAACGACTCTATAAGCACGACATATGCGGAAGCAAGGCCCATGCGGCCATGCTGGGTGCGGCAGGGATCATCCCGAAAAAATCGGCGGACGCCATCTGCCGTGAACTGGACCGGATCCGCAAGAGGATCGACCGGGGCGATTTCACCTTCACCGCCGACCTGGAAGATATCCATATGCACATCGAGTCCGCCCTGATCGAAGCGCTTGGCGACGAGGGGGCAAGGGTCCACACGGCCCGGAGCCGCAACGATCAGATCGCCCTGGACATCCGGCTGTATCTGCGGGACGAGATCGACGTTCTCGCCCAGGGGATCCGCGGACTTCAGAAAGCCATGATCCTTCAGGCGGACGCCCATGACCGGACGATCCTTCCCGGATTCACCCATCTCCAGCACGCCCAGCCGGTCCTCTTCGCCCATCATTTCCTGGCCTACGTGGAAATGTTCGAACGGGACCTGGGCCGCCTCGCCGATGCCCGGAAGAGGATCAACATCCTGCCGCTCGGGTCCGGCGCGCTGGCCGGGACCACGCTGCCCATCGACCGGGAATTCGTGCGGAAGCAGCTGAAATTCCCGGCCATGACGCAGAACAGCATGGACGCCGTGGCGGACCGCGATTTCGCCTGCGAACTGCTGGCGGCGCTTTCCATCTTCTGCATGCACATCTCCCGTCTTTCCGAAGACCTGATCCTCTGGATGTCCCAGGAATTCTCCTTCATGACCTTCGGCGATGCATTCTGTACGGGCTCCAGCCTCATGCCGCAGAAAAAGAATCCGGATCTGGCCGAACTTTCGCGCGGCAAAACCGGACGGGTCTACGGCGATCTCGTCTCCCTCCTGACCATCTGCAAGGGACTTCCCCTCACCTACAACCGCGACCTTCAGGAGGACAAGGAACCGCTCTTCGACGCCATCGACACCGTCTCCGGCATCCTTTCCGTCTATCCCGGCATGATCGGCTCCATGACGCTGAACGAGAGCCGGATGCTTCAAGCGGCGTCCGATCCCGGACTCATGGCCACCGATCTGGCCGAAGCCCTGGTCCGCAAAGGCGTCCCTTTCCGGAACGCGCACCGGATGGTCGGACAGCTGGTCCGCTATGCGCAGGACCGTAACAAGCCTCTGGACAGGCTCACCCTGGCGGAAATGAAAAAGGTGATGCCCGCCGCCGATGCCTCCATGAAAAAACTTTTTTCCGCCGAACACGCCGTGTCCGGCCGGGAGATTCCCGGCGGCACCGGATACCGTGCGGTCAGGAGCCAGCTGGATCAATGGAAAAAATCGCTCAAACTGCGCTGATCTTCGCCCTGCTGGCCGGTGCGGCCGTTCCCTGCGCCCCGCTTCTGCAGGCGGCGGAACAGGTCGTGATCCGTCGTCAGGCCGCCGAGGAGTACCGGGAGCCGGAGACGGATATTTTGTTCCCGGCGCGGATCGACTCTTTCGAGAAGGTCATGGTCCGGATCAATCCGGATCCGGAAGTGGGCACCGGAGTCTCCTACGAAGACGAAAACGGCAGTCTGGCGGACGTGTACATCTACCGGAACGCGGAATCCTTCGACGAACACGCGGAAAAAGCGTTCCGCCGTCTTCTGGACGCGCCGAAAAAAAGCTCGCTGATCCGGTCCTCCGAAGCGTTGGGCGAGCCGGAGAACGCGGAGGGCGTCTTCATCGCCCGGTTCCGCATGGCCGTGGACGGCGAAACGCTGGTCTCCCGGCTCATTCTTTTCGAGAAAAACGGATACTATGTGAAGATCCGCATCACGAATCCAGAAACGGTCGAACAGGAGGACGGACTCGCACCCCGGTTCGCCGAAACTTTCCTGAAACAGAAAAACACAACAGAAAAAAATACCATAACATCAGGAGCTGAAAAATGATGGAACCTCTTCAGAAAAATTCCCGCTTCACCCCGAGAAAAGGACCGGTCGTCCTCGTCATCATGGATGGCGTCGGCCTGGGAAAATACAAAGAGGGTGATGCGGTGCTGGACTCCAATACGCCCTTCCTCCACAACATGATGAACACCCTGCCCATGACCTCGCTGAAGGCGCACGGCACCGCCGTGGGACTCCCCAGCGACGCCGATATGGGCAACAGCGAAGTCGGTCACAACGCCATG
>JAFZZR010000094.1 GCA_017615635.1 Lentisphaeria bacterium | reverse complement strand
GCCGCAGGTTTCGAATTTCGCCTCGTCCCAGCTCGTGTTGTCGAGAGTCGTCCGCTCCTTGTATGCGTACTGGATGTCGAAGGTTGCCTTGTCGGACCGGATCGACACGGGGAAGGCAACGCGGAGCATCGTGCGCGATTCCTGCCAGTCGACTTCCGTATTGAAGTCCAGACGGCGGCTGCCCGGCGCAAGAAATACCTGCTGGCGGATCTCGGATTTCTCCGTCCGGAACACGAATTCGGCGGAGGATCCCGCGGGCCCGGAAACGACTTTTTTCGCCGACACGCACGCGGGAGACCCTTTCCGTTCCCGGGGATAGAAGACATCTATATCCCAGGCGTCGTAGGTCACGGGGCGGTCGTTGTAGAGAGAAAAGACATTGCCTTCGCCGGTCATGAATTCCTTGCGCAGCGTCTTGTCGAAAGCGCTGATCAGACGGCCCTGTCCGTCCATTTCATACCGGATCAGCTCGTTTTCCAGCACGAATCCGCCGGCCGTCTTCGCCCGCGGCGGTGCCTTCTTTCCTTTTTCGAGGGTGAGGAACGATCCGCCGGGAATGCTGACATACACATATACACGGCCGTTTTGAACGTGCGCGGAAAGCGTCTTACCGGTGGCGGAATCCAGCACGGAGCATCCGTTCCAGGATTCGGGCAGGCACACGGTGCCGGACCAGGTGCAGGAGAGAGTGTTGGCGAGGACGGCGGAGCCTGCGCGCTTCCGGAAGAGAACGGGGAAGATTTTCTTCAGCTCCTTCTCCACGGACGCCAGGATGCCCGCATGTTCCTTTTCCGTCTGCTCGTAGACTGCGCGGATGGAGGAACCGGGAATGATGTCGTGAAACTGGTTCAGGAGCACGGTTTTCCAGGCTTCGTCCAGCATGGCGGAGGGATATTTCGCCGCCGGCAGGCAGGAGGCCAGAAACTCCAGCGCCGTCAGCGCCTGTTCGCATTTCCGGTTGCCCCGCTTCGTGCGGGCCTGCGTCGTCAGGGTGCCCCGGTGGAATTCCAGGTACAGCTCATCTTTCCAAACGGGCAGCTCCTTCCGGTATTTTGCGATCTCGTCGAAGAACGCGGAGGCGAATTTCCATTCCGACTTCGGACAGCCACGCAGATCGCTGAGGATCCGGCTGCGTTCCACATGGAACTCGCTGGGCCCGCCGCCGCCGTCCCCGATCCCCACCAGGCTCATGAAGCCGGGGAGGAATCCGCCCTCGTTGAACTGGTCGGTGGCATGGATCCTGGTTTTTGCCGTGGGATGGGAATTATAGGTGTCTTCAGGCGGGAAATGGGTAAGGACTTCGGAGCCGTCCACGCCGATCCAGCGGAAGGTGTGGAAGGGGAACTTATTGATCTGGCTCCAGGATATCTTCTGCGTCAGGAAGTAGTCGCAGCGGGCCTTCCGGATGATCTGAGGCATGGCCGCCGAATATCCGAACACGTCCGGGATCCACAGATTTTTCACTTCCACGCCGAACTCATCCATGAAGAAATTCTTGCCGTGCAGGAACTGGCGCACCATGGATTCGCCGGAGATCAGGTTGCAGTCCGCTTCCACGTACATGCCGCCCTGAAGTTCCCAGCGGCCCTCCCGGACGCGCTTTTTGATTTTTTCGAAGAGTTCCGGATAGTTTCGCTTGACTTCCCGGTACAGATGCGCCTGGGAAGCCCCGAATTTGAATTCCGGATGCCGTTCCATCAGGTCCAGCTGACTGGAAAAGGTCCGCGCCGCCTTTCGAGTGCTTTCCCGAACCTTCCAGAGCCAGCCCACATCGATATGCGCGTGGCCGATGGCGTTGGCCGTAAGGGCTCCGTCTTCGGCTTTCCAGCGGAAAACGGTGTCCTTGAGGACCTGCCTTGCTTTCGCCGCATTGGCCGGTTCATAGTTGTAGACGTCCATGGCCTTGTTGAGCGCGTGCAGAAGCTGTTTGCCCCGGTAGTCGTTCATCCCCAGCCGATCCAGCAGCGGCACCAGAGTCTCCATTTCCAGCAGGAAGAGCCACAGTTCGCGGTCGAATACGCAGAGCCGCATGGAAGAGATCGTCGGATGGAACGAGCCCAGCGGTTCCTTCGGATCCCGTTCGTCCGCCTGGGGCAGATTGATCCCCCAGATCCAGTTGGCGGCGGCCTCGGCCCAGATGTCGATCTTGCCGCCGGGCTTCACGTTTTTCAGGATCCACTGCTCCTTTATGTAGTAGGGCTCGAACACGCTGGATTCCGACAGGCCGAAGACCGGCACTCCTTTCGCATCGAAGAGCAGGACTTCACCGCCCAGCCTCAAGCGCAGACACAGCTCTTTTCCCGCAAAGGAGCGCGGCACTACGCCGGTAAGGTGGAACCACGCGCTGTCCCAGGCTTTGCCCCATACCTCTCCCTCGGTTACGGGTTTGTATTTCAGTTTCAGTCTGTCGCGGAAGGGGACAGGCTCCGCCGTGCGGGCATATTCCGCCTTCAGAGCAATGGATTCCGGGTAGATGAGTTCGTACGTCTTTTCGGAAAGTACGGCCACACGGTTCCGGAAAATCTTGAACATGTTTTCGTGCATTTCTGGACCTCAATATTTTTGAAGACGATCGTTATTCCATTCCTGCCTTCACTCTTTCTTCTCCCAGGGATATTCGACCTCATACAGCGCCGCATCGTCGAACAGAACGCCCTTGTCCTTTCCCGAAGGATCCTGCTCGCCCTTGACTCCGACCATGACGGTCAAATGTGTGATCTTCAGACCGTCCGGGACGGTGATGAGCATGGTGGACCTCGTCCATCCATCGGCTTCCTCTTCGGTAAAAAGATTTACCTCCTGAAAATCCCAGAGTCCCTGACCGCCTTTGTCGCGGTAGAAGAACCCGAGTTGAGGCGTTGAGAAAAGACTTTCGTTTTTGCAGCGTGCCGTGAGAATGTATTTCCGTCCGGCTTTCGTTTCGAAGGTCTGGGAGATATTCCCGTCGGTCACATTCACAAACCGTACCGAACCGTTTTCCGGAACGATGGACCCCTTCGGAGAACTGCCTGCCTGCCAGCTGCTCCAGCCGTTGATACCGCTTTTCTTCTGCTCCGGGCCTCCCGTGCTCCCGGTCTCTCCCGGCTCCATGGCGCCGTTCCGGAGAATGTTTTTCCCTGTTGCGGGGGCGATCCCCTTTGCCCAGTCCCTGCCGAACCGAATGGCCTCGGTGCAGTGAGGAATGAGTTCATCCCAGAACTTGAAGGTCCGGTCGTCTTTTTTGTATTTGGCGAACCTTGCGTTCGGCCAGAATGTCCCGTGTTCGCACCAGAGCCAGACATACTCATCGGCATGGGAGAGACTGTTCATGACGTTGTGTGCGAGCAGAGTCGTCAGGTCGGGGAAGTTGTCGTTGTGATGATCGAACCGCGTCGGCTTGTCCTTTTTGACGTAACTGTCCAGATAAAGCGAGATTCCCATGGAGGTGATTTTCTTGAACTTGTCGCGGTTGGACCCGTCGATCCAGGCATCCGCATAGCGGTGATAGTTCGCGGTGATCCGTTCATAGTCCATATCCGTTGATGCGTAATATCCGCGTGCCTCCTGCCCGTCGACGATCTTCATGGTTTCGGGCGCACCGTCATAAACTCCGTTGAAAAAAGCGTGAAGCAGAGCATCATTTTCGTCCCTTCTTGCTTCCGGATGCGCCGCCTGATGCTGCGTATCCCGGCTCGTCCAGAAAAATGTGAACAACGTCAGATTTGGAAACTGCCGGTTCATCTCCTCGATCCATTCCTTGCCGCGCTTCCGGACCTGCGCCTCGGTTTCCTCGAAGGTATGCCCGTATTCCCTGCGGAATTTGAAAGGGAATTTTGTGTAGGGATACGGTTCGACATCGAGACAGAATCCTTCGAATCCCGCCTCTTTCGCCAGCCGGGCCATCAGCCCGTAGTTGTTCAGCGTGCGTCTCCAGATTTCGTCGTCGAACCAGTTCCCGTTGAACATGGCGCTGTTGATCCTGATGAAATTGTGCTTGAGACGGGTCTCCTGCAGACGGCGAAGCGCCGGGACCAGTTCCTGCAAATTCTCCCACGCCAGCACGGGAGGATTCCCCGCCGCCCAGGTGGGCGTGTACAGAATCGTTTTCCCGTCCCGGTTGATGATGGGAAATACGGGACAGAATCCGATCCCGTCAAAGGGGCAATGCGCATCGATTTCCCGGATGTCCATATTGAGAAAATCTTCCGCCGTGGTGGGCCCGTCCCAGCCGAAATAAATGATCTTCTTTTCCGCCGGATCCGTGTATCCGTGAACCGCAAAATTCATGGCGAGGATGGCGCAGACGGTCAGGATCAGGTGCCTCGTGCTTTTCATCGTGTTTTACCCCTTGTTGAAATCAGTCTTTGATCGAACCAAGGTAGGCGAAGGCCACATAAGCGCCGTTCGCGCCGGTCGACTCATTGACGTTTCTGCCGTATTGAAGAACCTCATCCAGGGAAACGGAGAGCGCTTTCGCGGAGCCGTCGGACTTCACCATCGGGATGATCTTCGTCATGCCGCCGCGTCCGTGCCCGTTGTCGGTGGTGAACGGGGTGCTCTGATCGAACCAGCACCCGGAAAGGATGCCTTTGTGCGCGGCAACGTCGGAAAGTCTTCCGGTGTGCCGGATATTGGAGAACACCCCCGTCTGACAGGAGTATTTCACATATCCCCACTGTCCCCATACCGAGGCTGCAATGCTATAAGGATTGACGTACAGGTAGGAAGCCAGCATAGAACCGTTGGGAAAAGTTGCATTTTCGTGAATGAAGGCCTGGCCGTTCTTTCTTGCATCGGAGATCTGATTCCCCTGCGAAACGGAGGCGGGACAACGCAGGTAGAGGGATTTTTGCACAAAGGAGTCTAAACTCCCCCATCCCTCCAGACGACCAAGATATGCGTTTTTCCAGCTGTATGCAATGTAATTGCAGAGAGCAAAATCGCCGCTGCTCGGCAGCGGATTCACCGGACTGGGGAGGTAGCCGTCGTAATCATCCGCATACATGGTGCATTTTAAGCCGATCTGACGGCAGGTGGAAACACAGTTCGTGGTCATGGCCGCGCTTTTGGCCTTGCTCAGCGAAGGGATCAGCATCCCGGCGAGGATGGCGATGATCGCGATAACGACCAGCAGTTCGATCAGCGTGAAGAAAGAGGCGTCACAGCGGGAAAAGAGGCGTGATTTCATACGATACTCCTTAATCTATTACCGATGCAATGTTTATGCAACCGATTGTATTTTTAAAATACACCGGAAAGCTCCGTTTGTCAAGTCTTTTCATCGATTTTTCATCTCGTTTTTTGTCGCGGCCGTCAGTTCCTCTCCCTTTGTCATACGCCGGATCAAAATTTGTAAAAAGTGTCTTTTCTTTTTGTAAGAATTATAGATTTTCTTCATTTTTCCGGATTATTCCTTTTTCAGGGGGTTGTTTTTCGCAAAATCAGGATATAATATCAGGGCAGGATGATAAACAGGTGTATTTCCCACGGAGATGGAAAAGATGAAAAGTACGATGATGACACGGAACCTGCCGTTTCCGGCGAAAATGGTTATCCTGTTTGCCTGTCTGATCGCTTCCCTGTCCGCCGAAGCGTCCGAAGGCACATCGGAGAGTTTTCACAAGGCGCATACGGACGCCGTACGCTTCGCCGTACTGCAGCCGGGCGGCGTTTTCGGATTTTTCGAGCCCGGGGAGGCGGTGACGTTCCGGCTCGTGATCGACGGAACGGCGAAAAGTTATGAGTATACGCTCACGGTCAAGGACGACACGGGAAAGGTGGTTTACTCGCAGGACAGGACGACGCTGACCGGAGAGATCCGGATCCCGGGGCAGGAGCGTGGATATTACTCGGCGGAAAGCGATATCTATGCGGATGGAGTCATGGCTTACACCATTCAGGGCGGATTCGCCGTTGCGCCCGTGCCGGGGAAGCGCGACCCGTTCTTCCTGTTCGGACAGGGCGTGATCCCCTTGCTTCACGATGGATACAAACGGGTCGGATGCGGCACGATCCAGATGAAACTGCACTCCATCAACAAGCCGGAGGAATACGAGCGGAAGGTCCGGTTTTTCATGAATCTGTACGCACCGTATCTGAAGTCCGGCGATTTCCATCTTCAGGTCGGTCTGGGCACCGGGCTGGAGCGGAATGTGTTCCGGACTCCGGAGGAACTGGAGGCTGGGTATCCGCTTCTGAAGGATGAATGGTTGCAGCAGTACCTGAAGTTTCTTACGGAGATGCAGCCTGTGATGAAGTCGAAGGAGTGGTTCATCGGGCAGGAGACTCCCTCCCACGCCACCATGAAGGATAAATACGCGGGGACCTGGAGCGAAGCCATGTCGCAGTTCGTCGTCATGACGCGCATGGGCTCGAGGCTGCTGAAAAAACTGGATCCGGAAATCAGGATCTATGCGGGCGGGAACAACATTCCGGAGCGGACGGACGACATCGAACCCATCGAGATGGGCGACATCGTCAAGGATTTCGACTGCTATTATGTCGACGCCTACACGGGGAACTGGGATCTGGCGCAGGGCAGGGTGCTGATCCCGGAAATCGATCTGATGCGGTTCTACCGGAAGGCGTCTGCATTTTCCGTTTCCCTGGGCAAGGGGAAGTACATCGTCAATAACGAAACCGGCTACAGCATTCCCTACGGAGCGCGCTTCGACCGGGGGCTTGCGCCGGAACTGGCAAGGCGCACCGCGAGAACGATCATCATCAGTAAAGCCGCCCCGGTGCTGCATTTCCATCTCTTTCAGCCCAATACGTACGCGTACAAGGGAGTGCCGAAGGACACCGACCGGCACATGACCACGATCTGGAAGAGCATTCAGGAAAACGGCAGATATTACTATGTTCCGATGCCGGGCGGCGCCATGTACGCCACGGCGTCCTCCGAACTGGCTTTCGCAAAAATCGAGGCGGAGATCATTCAGGGCAGCGTGTACTCGTACGTTTTCGCCAGACCGGACGGCTCCGCGCTGATCACGCTCTGGAATACGGATGCACAGCAGCCGTTCGATACTGTCTTCCCCGAACCGGCCCGGATCCTGAACATGTACGGGCGGGACATCACTTCGCAGAATCTCGTCATCGGGCCGGATCCGGTCTACATCTCTCTCCGCTGTTCTCCGGCAGACGCCGTAAAATTCATGAAAGACGCCATTCGGAACAACGTGCCGGAAGCGGTCTGCACGGCACTGCCGGACCGCGTGTATGTGAAGAGCCTCATTTCGGAGGTTCGCGAGGGCGAGATACGGATCCCCGGACGGGAGCCCGTCAAGGTGAAGATCCTTCCGGCGAAGGTGAACGTCTTCGACATGCCGGTTTCCGGATCGGGCGAACTCGTGATCGGTTCCCGGTCGTATGGGATCCCTCTGGAAAAGCAGCAGACCATCCGGCTGAAACGTGTTTCGGGCACGGAAGAGCTCCGGAGGACCGAGTCGGGGCTGCTTTATTATCCGGATCACATCCGCCCGCTGGAGGCGCTGCATCCGGAACGGTGCTACTTCAGGACTCCGGACTTCAATCCAAACGGGCACAACGTCTCCGCGAAGTATTGGGCCGGATACGACGACGCGAATTTCTATTTTGCGGCGGAAGTGGACGATCCCGTGCACATCCAGCGGAACACCGGAGCGAACATCTGGCGGGACGACTGCCTTCAGTTCGTGGTTTCGCCCGTGGATTACACTCCGACTTCCGTGCTTCGCCTGACCAACGAGAAAAGGCCGTCTTCCTCATACAATTTCGGTTTGGCGCTGACATCCCAGGGTCCGCAGCTGGTGAAGTTCACCGGCAGGGACGCGGGGATCATGACATATCCGGCCCGGGTCACCCGGGAGGGCGGTCTGACCCGCTACGAGCTGGCGATCCCCTGGTCCGCGCTGGGCGGCAAGGCAAAACGCTTCGGCTTCCTGATCTGGGACTGCAACAGCATGAGCGAACCCCGGGCGCCGTACCGGCTGGAATTCACGCCGGGCATTGCGGACGGCGCGGATTCCTCGCAGCTGGCGAAGGTGGAATATGAATGAAATCAAGTATGAGGTATGAGAGATGAGCGATGAAATAAAAGAAGCTGAAAGCACCCGGCATTCAAAACAAACCCTTGAGGAGAAAAGAATGAGTAAAAGAAGTTTCACGTTAATTGAATTGCTCGTCGTGATTGCGATCATCGCGATCCTGGCGGGCATGCTTCTGCCCTCTTTGAGCAAGGCCAAGGAAACGGCGAAGGGGGTCACCTGCATGAACAATCTGCGCCAGAATTACTTCGCCCTGCAGGAATACCGGGACGCCTACAACGACTGGCTTCTCAATGGACACACCGACGGACAGATCTCTTCTGCGGTGTATTTGAGACCCTGGGCCGCAAAATGTTACGACCTTGGCTTTCTGCCCATCGATCCCGTTACCTACCGCTGTCCCGTGAACCGGCCCGGATCGGGCGAGGGACGCAATGTCCCGAACGTAGGGCACTATTTCTTCTACTGCTATGCCATGACGTACAGCGGCGGCTATCAGGCGAATCTGAAGAAACTCGCGGGGCACAGTCCGCAGCAGGTCTCACTGCTGATCGACAGCTTCAACAAGGAAGGAAATCAGTGGTTTGTGGTCAACCGAAGCAGCGACGGCACGCGTGAGGCGCATGTATCTCTGGTCCATAACAAGAAAGCGAACACGCTGCTGATGGACGGCCATGTGGATACGTATAAGCCCGATATGGACATCTATCTGCTGTGCAACGGCGATCCCGTAAAGGTCCAGGGCGCCTATTGACGGATGGCCGCCGGGTTGCGGGGGGGGTATATGCCAATTCGAATTTTATGCTTGAAAAACGGCGGAGAAATGGTATAGTTCCGGCAAAGAATTCTGATGCGAGCGGAAAGGAGCGAGTGACCGTATGAACGAGATCAGCCGCAAAGAACTTCAGAAGTACATGAGCCGGTACGACGTCGACTATTCGATCGGAGATTTTACGCCCACCGTCTGCGCCCTGAACGGGATCACTCCCCCGGAGGCGTGCGGAGGCATGGAGATCGCTCCCGTCCTGGATCAGGCGCATCATTTGTTCGGATCCGCGGGCGGGGCCCGGAGGACCCTCATATTCTGCCCGGATGCCGTCGGCCAGAAGCACCGGGAAAAATATCCCGATCTGCTGGCCCGTGTGGAGCGTCTGGCGGGGCTCCGTTTTCTTTCTTCCTCCGTCATGCCGAGCGTCACGCCCGTCTGTTATGCGACGATTTTCTCCGGGGCGTCTCCCGAGGTGCATGGGATCCGGAAGTACGAAAAGCCCGTGCTGAGCGTGCCGACGATGTTCGACGTGTTCGCGGCGGCCGGAAAACAGGTTGCTATCGTAGCGGTGAACGGATGCAGCATCGACACGATTTTCCGGAACCGCGAAGTGGATTACTATTCCCTGAGGAGCGATGAACTTTCCCACCGGATCACCCGTCAGCTGATCAAGGAAGACCGGTACGATCTGATCGTGTCCTACTACACCAGCCACGATCATCTGGCTCACGTGTCGGGCTGCGATTCCCCGGAAACGGTTCGGGCACTGGAGACTGCCGTGAATTACTTCGAAAACCTGGTCGCCGATACGGACCGCTTCTGGGGCTCCGTCAACCGCGTTGTCACCTGGACCACCGATCACGGGAATCATCCGGTGGACGAAGCATCCGGCGTGCACGGGATGGATATCCCGGAGGATATGCTGGTCAATCATTATTACCGTATCCGGCGGGGCTCGCCGGGCGCATAGTGCGGCGATACGGAAAACACGAGGATCATTATCATGACAGACTCTGGAGACGTTCCCCTGCTGAAGGTCGGGATCCTGGGCGATATCCAGGGATATCCCGCGGCGTACGACTGGGGCATGCACAATCTGGAAAAGGCGTTCCGTCTTCTGGCGCCGAAGAAGCCGGATGTGCTTATCATGGACGGCGACCTTTCCGACTGCGGCGATTCCGCCGCCTTCCCGTACTATCAGGCCATGGTGGAACGGTGTTTCCCGGATAAGCGTCCCGTGCCCGCCGTCTGCGCGGGAAATCACGACTACGGCCGGGACAATCCTTCCGCGCACGAGGATCTGTGCCGGGCCGTGGGACAGGCTCCGGTCAATCCCGGTCATATCGTGATGAACGGCTACGACTTCATCATGGTCTCGGACCGGGTGGCCGGACGGGACGGTTCGCAGCATTACACGGAAGATGTCCTCGCCCGGCTGGAGGAAGAGCTGAAGAAGGCGGTTGCGCGGGATCCGGAGAAGCCTGTGTTCGTCGTTACGCATTTTCCGCCCTCGGGCACGATGGCCGGCAGTCACGGTGCCGAAGGCAGCAAAGATCTGCGCGAACTCTTCAAATGCTATCCCACCGTGTTTTCCATTTCGGGACATACGCATTATCCGCTGGAAGATGAACGGAGCATCTGGCAGGGCGAGTTCACCGCCATTCAGACTTCGAGCCTGAGTTACGCATGTATGGAGGAGCGCCCGTTCAATTCCTGCAATGCGATCATTCCCTTCGCCCGGGAGGCCGTGCAGTGCCTGTATATGGAAATCTACGCCGACCGCCTGGAGATCCATCGCTACAACGTGGAGGATCAGCGGGAAATCAAGCCGGACCGGGTCTGGCGTGTGCCCGTGCCCTTCGACCGGACGACCGCGCCGTACACGGAGGCGCGCAGCCTGACGCGGACCGCGCCGGAATTCGAGCCGGGAACGCAGGCCTTTCTGCGGTACGATTACGGATATCTCTATCTGATTTTCGAGGGCGCGAAGCACGAGGATTCTGTGCCGTTCTACCGCCTGGTACTCCGCGATATTTCCGATTCGGGAGAGGCTGTGTTCCGTTCCGAGACCCGGTACGTTTCGAACTTCTGCCGCCTGGAACGGAATCAGGACTCCCGTCAGGTGATCCGGCTTCCGGGAAAAGACCTGACGCCCCGGGGGCTTATCCGGGCGGAGATCTATCCGGTGGAATCCTTCGGCCATGAGGGCAAACCGCTGATCGTCGAGTTTCGGAATCCGTGTGCGGATCCGAAGCCGGGAACGACGGACCAGCCTCAGGAATAAGGTCTGCTTCTCCCGTTCCCTTACGGCGGATCACGAAGCCTGATTCAGCTGTTTTTCCGCCTGTTCGCAGGCCCGGCGCGCGGGGATCATCAGGGGCACCATGAGGAACATGATAAGTCCGGCGGCAGCGAAGATTCCGCGTACGCTTCCCAGAAGCGCGATCCCGCCGCTGATGAAGGAGCAGAGGATGCCGCCTGCCTGACTCATGCTGTTGGTCCATCCGAAGTACGTGCCTCGCTGATCGTGAGGGACGATCTTTGCCAGGATCACCTGCAGGACGGGCTGAAGTCCTCCCGCTGCAAAGTAGGCCAGAAATCTTGATGCGATCAGCATCCCGATACTGTTGGAGCATGCCTGCAGGATCGAGGCCAGTCCGCTGATCAGAAGAATGGGGAATGCCAGCTTCCCCGGATCGTACCGGTCGCAGAAGTGGCCGATGATGATCCCCGAAAAGACGCCGCCCAGCGCGGCCGCGGCGCTGACCACGCCCGTGAAGAATGCGGCGCCCTGTTCGCCGTGGACCAGCTCCACCAGCATGGCGATGAACGGCTGTTCGATCCGCCGGGCAATGCCCATGAGCAGAAACATGAGAAGCATCCAGAGAACGGCGGGCGAGGCGATATCCCGCAGGCTCCGGCGCGCTTTTTTCGTTTTCAGCTCGGCGGCGGAGGGGCGGCGGAAATCCTCGTCGACGAAGATGTGGACCAGCAACGCGCTGATCAGATAGACCACGCCGCAGGTCATGAAGGCCGTCGTGTATCCGAAATAATGAACGATCAGTCCGCCGGAGAGATACCCGGTCATATTGCCGCTCCAGATGGATGTGCTGAGAGTGCCCAGCGCGAAGCCGTGTTTTTCCTCCGGAGTCGTCGTCACCAGAAGCGTCTGCGCGGGATTGACCGTGCCGGAAAAGAACGAGCAGAGGAAACGGATGAGGAGCAGAACGCCTATATTGGGCGCAAAGGCCAGAAGCGGATAGAACAATGCCGCCATATAGCTGGCCCGCAGCAGCATGAGCTTGCGCCCGAACCGGTCGGCCAGCACGCCCCAGACGGTGGAGGCGATGCAGAGGCTCGCCATGCCCGCGAAATAATAGAGCGAGACATAGAATCCGCGCATCTGATCGTCGACTACATGAAGCGTGTCCTTCATGAGCAGGGGGATGAACGGCATGCAGCAGCCGAAGCCGGCCATGGCGAGAAACTGGGAGAGCCACAAAATGAAGAGATTCTTTTTCCAGTTGATCCCGGACGTCTGATTTTTCATAGGGGATGATCCATTCGTTTCCGTTATGATTTGCGACAATATACACGTCCTGCATCAGGGACGCAAATGTTTTTTTCTTATAATTGACATAACGAAAAGTTATAAAACGGATCTCCCGCGCCTTATGCGCGGTCCTGCCCGCTGCTTGCAACCGGATCGAGTCCGAACTTCTCCCGGATGATCCCTATGAATGCCTGTGTCTGCGGCGAGGGCGTCCGCCCCGGATCGTAGTGATAGCTTACCGTCAACTGCTCGCCGGTCTCGAATCCGCCGATGATGATCCCGCTCCGCTGTTCCGGCTCGATCAGATAATCGGGCACGAACGCCAGACCGAAATTTTCGCGCACGAGCTCGATGATGGTGCTGGAATTGGCGGAATCCATGAAAACGTTGGGCGCGTAGGGATGGAGGATCCGGCGCACCAGACTGTGCATGAGCGTTCCCTGCGGATGACAGATCAGATCCCGGGCGGCGATCTGCCGCTTCGTCAGCCGTTTCCTGTCCGCCAGGTCGGACCGGGAAGAGCGGATGAGAACCAGATCCGACTTGAAAATGGGATGGCAGCTCAGCCGTTCGTGGGGACGGTGAAACGAGCCGATCCCGATGTCGGCGGTACCGTTCAGGATCGCTTCCGTCTGCTCCGCCAGCGGAACCTCCCGGATGCGCGGACGGATCCCCGGATAGCGCAGGAGAAGGCGCTTCAGCAGATCCGGCATGATTTTCCGCGAGATGAAAAAGCCGCTGACGATGTTCAGTTCGCCCGAGACGGGACGGTGCATGTCGTGAAGTTCCGAGGGAATGTTCCGGATCTTCCGCGTGATCTCCTCCGCCCTCGAAAGTAGACGTGTCCCTTCCTTCGTCAGATGGATCCCGTGGGCCTGACGCAGGAACAGCGGCACGCCCAGTTCCTCCTCCAGCAGACGGATCTGTTTGCTGAGGGCGGGCTGGGTGAGGCACAGTTTCCGCGCCGCCGCGGAAAAACCGCCGGCCCGGGCGACTGCCGCAAAATATTCCAGCTGGATCGAGTTCACGAGATCCTTCCTTTCAGAAAACGCGGAGACGGACAAGGTTCGGACCGGGCGTCTCCGCATGATGCTTCCAGAATCCAATATAGCATGTTTTTTCCGATTTGCCACGAAGAAACATCATCTTTCCCGCGGAGGCGGCATTGTAAAAAACGATGCTTTTCCGTCGAACAGATAAATTTGAACGTAAAAAGGGGCGGACCGGCGAGCGGGAAAGGGAACGGGGAGATATCCCCGGATATGCGGGAGAATGGAAAATCGTAAGAAAATACAATCATTCCGTGTTTTTTGACAACGAAAAGAAGTTGCAGAAACGCCGAAGAGTGAGTATAATAAAGCGTGATTCGTTCTTCAGCAGCAAAATTTCACCTAACGAAAGGAGATTTCATCATGGCCAAAAAAGCCGCTGCCGGAAAAAAACTCGCCATCCAGGGTGGAGCCAAAGTCTTTGACGGAGCTTTCCCCGCCTGGCCCCAGTTCAACCCGAAAGTCTATGACAAGGTCGTGGACATCCTGAAGACCGGCAAGGTCAACTACTGGACCGGAAAAGTCGGTATGACGTTCGAAAAGGAATGGGCCAAATGGCTGGGCGTCCGCAACGCCATCAGCGTGACGAACGGAACGGCCGCGCTTCATGTGGCTCTCTCCAGCCTCGGGATCGGCCCCGGGGATGAAGTAATCTGCACCTCTTACAGCTTCATCGCCTCCAGCTTCTGCGCTCTGCAGGCCGGTGCTCTGCCGGTGTTCGTGGATGTCGGCACGGACCACCTGATGGATCCCTCCAAGATCGAAGCGGCTATTACCGAGCGTACGAGAGCCATCGTGGTTGTCCATCTGTACGGCATGGTTGCCGACATGGATCCGATCATGAAGATCGCGAAGAAGCACAACCTGTATGTCATCGAAGACTGCGCGCAGTGCTTCGGCGGTATCTACAAGGGCAAAAAAGCCGGTACCATCGGCGATGTCGGCTGCTTCAGCTTCTGCCAGAGCAAGCACTTCACCACCGGCGGCGAAGGCGGCATGGTCTGCACCAACG
>JAFZZR010000093.1 GCA_017615635.1 Lentisphaeria bacterium | reverse complement strand
GATCTGCATGGAACCTTTGATGTGGCAGGCGGTCCCGTCGCAAATGCTGATCTGATATTTTCCCGGTTTCGTGCGCTTGAACTGCGCATAGAAGGTCAGCACGCCTTCCACTTCCGCTTCGGGTACGCCGAAATGCGCGGAAATGGCGCGGACCGCGTCGTCGGATACATATCCCTCACGCGACTGGACAAGCTGAAGTCCCTTGATCAGACTTCCTTTGTCGGATCCCGCTTCCGGCAGATAGGAAAAAGCTCCGCTCATGTTTTTTGTTTTCCTTTCCGTAAAGATTGACGGTCACCTCGGACCGGATTGATACGCAGAATGCAAAATATACACCCGGTTGTGTAAAATTGCAAGAAAAATCAGCAGACCGGAAAGCCTCCGGTCCGGCTTCACTTCACCAGTCGGGAGATCTCCTTGAACGCCGGGTGCTTCGAAGTCCGGAGCAGCATGAAGAGCAGCGTCTCCGCGGAAAGCACCTGCACCCCGTTGGCCTGAAGAAGAGAAAACGCCGATTCACGATCCGGAATGTGCCGTGACGTCATGGCATCCCGGACGGCAAAGACGTTCAGCCCGCGGTTGACCGCATCCAGCGCCGTCTGCGCTGCGCACACATGCGCCTCGATTCCGCACAGGATCAGGGATTCCGGAGCGGCCTTTTCCAGTGCCTCTGCAAAAAGAGGCTCGCCGAAGCAGGAAAACGCCCCTTTTTCGATCACCGGCGAACCGGCGGGGATCCGTTCGGCCAATTCGGGAACAGTGGCACCCAGCCCTTTCGGATACTGTTCCGTCACGATCACCGGCATACCGAACGCCGATGCCGCCTGAAGGAGCAGACCGCACCGGGCGGAACACGCGTCCGCGTCCGTCATGGCACGAAGAAGTTTTTCCTGCATATCGATCAGGACCAGCAACGATTTCGTAGGATCGGGATACTTCATGATTTCCTCTTTCTCCTGATGTTTTCTTCCGTATCGACAAAGGAGGCCCGTTCGTACTGGACCGACAGGTACTCCTCCAGAGTGAAGGGCAGTCCCGCTTCCGCCGCCAGCGCGAGAAAAGCGGAAAGCACTTCCTCCTGATCTTTCAAGGTTTTCCGAAGTCCCAGAGCACGGGCCCGGAGCGCCGGATCACGGTCAAGGACCGAATAAAAAAGCATGACGTTTTCTCTGCTCATGACAGCTCGTAATATACAGGGCGGTCCCGCGCATTGCAATCCGGGACCGGGAAAAACTTACTTCATCAGTTCGATCTCGTAGAGTTCCACCGGAAGATTCCCGGGAAACTCGAACCGGATCTTCGAGCCGGAAATCTCCTCCGGGAACTCCCGCAGAGAGGAGTACTCCGCGTTCTCGACGCTCTTCGCCTCCGGTTCCTGCCAGGCTCCGTCGCGCCAGAGCTTCACAACCGCCTTGTCGACGGAGAATCCGTGGATCCACAGCTTTCTGAACTTCGGCGGATTTTTCCAGAAATGAAGCTCCAGCCAGTGGGGCTCCTTGCGGGGCCGGCTGGCCCAGGCCTGCATGTCCAAAACGCCGTCGAAAAGCTTGTTCCGGACAACGAAGGTCCCGTCCACCGTACCGCGGGTGAAGTTATGTGCCTTGACTTCCAGGCTCAGGCCCTTGTCAAAAAGGAGATTTCCCCTGCCCGTCCGGGCCTTTTCCGCTTCGTCGATCTTGCGGACGACTTCATCCCTGGTTTCCAGTCCGTCATCCAGCTTCTTCGAGGTAAGCACCACACATTCATAGGGTTTGAGAGAGAGTGCGATTTTCCCGTCTTCGATCGTCCGGCTCCCCGTCCCCCGGAATTCCAGAAGCGAGGAGAACTTTTTCAGATGATCGGAGGAGACCACCGTCTTCAGCGGTCCGTTTTTCAGATTGACCACGATGAGCAGCGTCACGCCCTCCTCTTCCACCAGCATGGCGTCGATCCGGTCCTCGGGATCCTCCGCCTTGACCGGCAGTTTGTTGTTGGAAAGCAGAAGTTTCTCCAGAGCTTTGATGGATTGGTTGATATAGCGGTAGCCCTGATAAAGATGCGGTCTGTCGCCCAAATCGTGGTAGGCGTAGGGCCAGTGGAACCGGGAGCCGTTGGCAATGGCGCTCCAGCTCATGCTTTCCACCTCTCCCCATGTGGGATAATCCGCCGCGGCGCTGTTGAACATATAGCTGAAAAACTGCCCGGTGAAGCCGATGACCTTATCCGGCCGATGCAGCTTTGTCAGTGCCGTCAGGTGATTCCGCACCTGATGGATCGGAAGCGTGAGGAAACGGTGTCCCCAGGCTTTGACGGGCGTGATGTAGGGATGGGTGGGGAAAATATCCGCCACTTCGACGTACCGGTCCGTTTCCCGGGTACAGGTGATAACGGGATGATACGGATCCAGTTCGCTGATAAAATCATAGACATATTTGAGATAGACGGGCGAGACCCGGCGGTAGTCCGGTTCATCGCAGATGTAGTAGAAATCCACCGTCGGATCGTTTCGCCATTTCTCCACGGCCTTTTGCAGCTTTTCGAACAGCTCCGGACAGGGCTTGACATCCCGCCTCGCTTCCTTGTCTTCGATCCCGCGGATCAGGCTGCGCGGCTCCAGCCCGATGCGGCGGAACGGCGTTTCGGCAAAGTCTTCCGCATTGAACTTGGCATCGAAGGCTTTCCCGCCGCGACGCCCCGGAGAGAAGATGTATCGGGGATACCACGGAGCACCGTCCCGAATCAGCATGCCGTTTTCGATCCAGGTGCATTTGATCCCGGCCGGGGGAACCAGCCTGCGGACCGACTGCGAAACCGAAGCAAGGTCTTTTCCGTCCGCACGGAGCGTCACGGTCAGGAGGGCCTTGCCGCCCGGTTGAAGTTTCCCGCTCTCGAAGGAGAACGGGATTTTCTCCGCATCCGCCTTGAGTTTCAAAGTCTTTGCGTCCTGACCT
>JAFZZR010000092.1 GCA_017615635.1 Lentisphaeria bacterium | reverse complement strand
GAGCTGCTGCCGTGTGTAGAATTTCGAACCGGATACGAGCTCGCCGCACTCGATCTGATACTTCAGCATGTCCGCGATCATCCGGTATTTGCTTTTATCCTTCATGAGCCGAATCCTCAATCGATGACATATATTCCGCTCATATTATACACCCTATACAGCATAATGTCAAGTCCGCCCGCAAATTTCGTCAATTCCGAAAAAAACGGAAGCCGCCCGGCCTTTTTCTGAATCGGGAAAGAGCTTATAAAGAAAAAGTTCCGTCACTCAGGATCATTCTTCCCGGAAAAGATATGCTTTTCCCTTTTTGCCGCAGAAGGTGATTTGTCCGTTGCGGGGCTCGCACTTCTCCCCGCTCATCAGATCGGTCAGAAAGCCGTTCGAACGGATGACAAGGGGCTCATTGCTCATGATCCGTATGGCAAAAGTGTTCCCCGCCCCGTAGATTTCGGCGTCGCCGCCGAGGATGCGCAGATCCACCCCTGCCGCCTGCGCCAGATTGCGGAGGACACCGGCGGGAACCAGCGGGGAAGCGCTCCATACATCGTATCGCCCTTCGCTCCCGCGGGACACCAGTCCCGGCAGGTCAAGGGATTCAACAAGGCCGGCGACCTCGCAGTCTGCATCCGGATCCGCATAGAGGACGGGCGACCACAGGGCATTCAGGTCTTCCACCCCGCTGGGCGTGAACGGGAGCGGAATGCCGGAAGTAAGGAAATGTCCGCCGCGCAGAGTCACCGTATTGGGGGCAGCCACATGGTCGGCGGCGTTCAGCCTGAAAGAGGTCTGCTTCTCCGCCAGAGAGATGTCTACTCTGTCTTCCGTGACGCATCCGGCCGGTCCCAACCACAGAGCGGAAGAACGGTTTTCCCGCAGGAAATCCCGCAATTCAGGACGGTTGATAAAGGCATCCCGGAAAATATAAAGTCTGTACGGCGGCAGGTTGAACAGATCGTCCATGACAATGTGATCCGCAAAGGCCCCGCAGCGTGACAGCTGGCCCGTAAGCGTTTCGCCGAACTGCCGATAATATCCCGTTGCGCCGCTGGTGCAGAGGAGGCTTTCCGGGTCGGCGACCACCGCGATCTGAGCCTGTGGACGGTCATCGAAGATCGCCGGATCCATAGCGAGCAATTTGCGGCGGATCTCCCGGACTTCGGGGAGCGCATACCAGTGGAGGCCGAAATCATAGTGCCACAGATAACCGGAGGTAAGCAGGTTGAATGAAGTTTCCCGTAAGAACTGAGCATCGGAGAATCCTTTCGCCGGGGCCCAGGAATTGTCGGCCAGTTCGCTGCGGGTGTCGCACTCCGCAATAAAACGCTTGTGCAGGACGGCCGTTCTGACCGGAGTATGGGAAAATGTCGAGCCCTGACGCTTATTGAAATAGTTGTTCGGCGTGGAAATGAAATCCAGCTCCTTTATTTGCATAAGATAACGGCTGTCGAACACGTTGCCGTTGTTAAGCGAATACGCGGAAGAGCCGACGCTCATGGCGGAACCGCCGAAACTCCCGCAGAGCATATCCGGACAGGCCTCTTTTGCCCGTCGGCAGAAATGGGCCAACGCCTGATTCTTGACCCGGGCAACGGTTTCAAGGTAATCAAGATAGCAGCGAATGAACGAAGGAGACCGGAGCATCCCAGCTTCGGTTTTCTGGCGATCCGCCTTGCCGGGCGGCAGGATCGTCCCGAATTCCGGGCGATCCCCATACTTTTCCCGGAGGGAATTCCGATAGGCTCGCACCATCGGTTCCGAATAATCGCCATTGGCGGACTGACCGAAGAGATAGCTGCCGAATTGTCCCCACTCACCGCACGTTCCGTATGCCAGCTGAATGGCATAGATCCGTTTCCGTCCATACCGTTCCACCAGATGCTTCACCGTGGCGTAAACCGCATTGCCGGCATCGGTCTTCCACTGTTCCGAGGCGAGGGACGGGTTGTCGGAGCCGTGAAACATCTTGCTTTCGTACTTCCACAAGGGGGCGTTGACATGGGTAAAATCCGCCTGGCGGGGCACCGGCCCGCTGAATTTCAGAAGTTCCGCAGGATATCTTTTATCCCACCAATACGGAGTAGTCAGGAATGCACGGGGCATCATCCGTCCCTCCGGGATCAGCGCGGCGATCCGGTCTGTCAGCGTATCGATGACGCTGAAATCGAAACTTCCGTCTTCCCGCCACGTGATCATCATCGGATAGAGGAAGGAAAAGATCCGTACTCCATCCTCGTAACTTTCCTTCACCGACACTTTCCACGGATAATCGTCGTAGGGATCGAAAGTGTAAAATATCCGCTCTTTCATCTGAACCCGTACCCCGCGCTCACTTCTTTCCTTTCACAGTCTGAAGCAGTTCATACGCCCACAGGTAATCGGCGATGGCATCCCCACTCAAGAACCTCTCCTTGAATCTCTGATCGTCCGGATACTGATGCAGTTCTTCCATGTAGGTCATGGCTTCCGGCTCAAGTTTTCCCAGGACGTTTTCGGTATGCTTCACCACCTCTTCCGTGTATTCCGGCATGTACGGCAGCCCCATCAGCCCACCCCGGACGATCATCGTGCTCCACGCCGATTTTGCCCAGGGAAGCGGACAGTCGTCGTAAGGCTCGACGGTTTTGCCGGTATCAGCTTCGTAAAACTTCAAAGTCTGATATCTGCCATCGGGCAGGAGCGAGTTCCGGCTCTGTTCCCAGATGGTTTTGATGCCCTTTTTCCATATTGCGGCATATCGGTGTTCCGGAAAAACCCGGAGCATCAGCGAAAGGTTCATGATATCCATGGTCACGCGGACCGCCATATTGTTCAGAAAACGTATGTTGTGCTTTTCCTCGTAATCGGAAAACCGGCGACCGCGGTACCTGTCGATGCAGTTGAATTCCGGCACGCAGTCGATATTTTCCGAGATGATGCGTTCGAACTCGCTCCGGAATATCTCCTCGTGCGAGTATTCCCATGCGATGGCCAGCAGCGATGGAAAGCGCAGCGGCGGCCATTTCATGTTTTCCCATTCGAAATACGTGTACGTGTAATTGTGCCGGATCCAGAAGCGGACGATTTCCGGAACAATTTTCCGGATATGACACCGCTCTTCCCCGGTGGCAACTTCGAAATAGGCGTCCAGCCCGTATATGTGGTACAGACACTGATCGGTGCTGGTCTCCTTCGTGAACCTGCCACCGTAAAATTTGGTGATGAACCCGGACTCGAACGTACTCCCGGTCTCCTCGATTTTCTTCAGGCCGCGGTAAAGACGCTGTGCCCGGGCAAGCGCCTCTGGCGCACCGGTGCGCCGGTACTCCAGAACGGAGGCATTCATGGCGGCTCCGCTGGCCATGTTGCTGTCTTCATATTTCAGAAGTTCGCTGCGGGTATAGCCGGGTACAAAGTATTGCGGAAGATTGACTTTGTCTTTCGGCAGTTCAGAGTACGGAATTGCATCCTCGAAGAGCGACTCGTCCAGCGGGGCGAACGTTTTCCTCTTGATTGCGCTGTAAATGACATCTTCCGGTGCGAAAAAATGTTCCTCCAGAAAACGGATGAAACGATCATGGTTATCCATGATATGAAAACCTTTCTACTTCATTGTGATTTTCAAGGCTTTTGCGGGGTCTGGGACCACGTATCCGCTCAGACCGTAACCCAAACGCAGAGTACCGCAGAATCCACGTTCTCCGGTAAAATCCAGTTTCCACCAGCCGGGAACAGCAGGCGCGTGAAGTTCATCGCTGTCGGCGTTGTCACGCTGAACAGATGCAGCAATTTTGCCGGAGGGATCCAGCAGATTGACGTGGAAAGCATGAACATACGTGTGATTGAGGTAGATGTCCACCATCTTCGTCCCGGGTTCGACGTAGAAATACAGGGGTGACTTCACATCGTAGAAACGGAATCCGTCGCCACTGTCCCACTGGCCGTGGGCGTAGGGGGCGCTGCACCGTTTCAGGTACCAGTACGGACGTGAGGAGAAATCGCCGGAGGGCATGTAGATAAAGCGGTACATCGTACCAGCCTTCCCTTCAAAGCGTGCAATCCCGTTCTCGGTCATGCCGGTCACAAGCAGGGTCCTGTTTTCATCGTATACATTGAAAAATTCCACATGCTTGAGGAAATTGCGTTCTTTCACCGGGTTGTAGCGCATAGTGTCTCCGGCAAATTCCAGTTCCACAACGCCATCGCTCTTCGGCATAATGATGAATTCTCCGTGCTGCTGCCGGGCAAACGGCTGAAACCCGGATTGTCCAGACAGATCCGTGGTAATCTCCGCGTGGATATTGGAAGACAATGTCAACGGGTTCGGCATTACGGGGGGAGAGAGGATATGCTGCATTGGTTGTCCGGGCATCCGGGACCGGTTCAGTTTGTCATACTCTTCGGACGTCAGGCGCAGGGGAGATTCCCCATCGGGCATCAGATTCAGGCTGATCAGGTAATGGCGCAGAAGTTTGAGGTTTTCTCCGAACATTTCCAGACGCCATTTCTGGTTTTCGTCCATGGAAACTTCCCACGCGGCAAGATAGAGCCGTTCCAGATCGGGGAATATGGGTGCGTAAAGGTCGGCGAGCATTTCCGTATTCATGTCCCAGCCGCCCTTTCCGTCGTACATATTGTAGAATTCCCGCGTTTTCTCTTCCACCAGATCCCAGAGCTGTTTCATGAACGCGGCGGATTTCTCTCCGTAGGCCTTTTCCAGATAGAGTCTTCCCAGCTCTTCCGCATCCTGATACGGATCGTATATCATCTTGGAAAGGACCCAGGTGGACATGCCGGACTGACCGTACCCGGTATTGCTGTAAAAAAGCACTCCGTTGAAGGGACGCTCACGAAGGACCTTGAACGTTTCATTCATCAGGCGCAGGCCAGGTGCCTGAGGTGCGCCGTAATACTGCCGGATCCAGAAATCCAGTCCGTAATAACTCTGTTTCGCAAGAATACCGTCCCACGATTCGATCCAATTGTGCCACGTGGCGTTGACCTTGTCGCTGTACCGGACCGGGCCGTACCCGCAATGCAGGGGAGCCATCGTACCGGTGAAGTTTTCGGGCATGGGGCGGATACCGGGATAGGTGAACTGGGTCCCATGATAGAGATAACTGGCGAACTCATAATCCGGCAGAGCCTCGCAGACCCTGCGGAAGGAATCGAAGCACAGTTCCGTCCAGTTTAATTTCAGTTCGTACGCCGCGTCCCCCGCCATCTCCGGCGTTACCGGACGCATCTTCGCCTTGCACAGTTCGCAGCTGCAGTAGGGTGCGTTGTCGTTGGGTGAAAGAGAGTAGAATTTCAGGCCCTTGTACTTCGGGTTCTTCTGCCCTTGAAGTTCCAGTATTTTCGGAATCCGCCAGATAATGTCCTCGGTAGTGGCGGGATTGCCTAGACAGAGGGAAAATGTTTCCCCGGCACCAGGCATGACCCGGCAGCCCTCGCTGTTCAGCTCAAAAAAGTCCGGGTTCCTGCGGAACGTTTCCTCGCGGGTAGGCACGGCCTCCGCCTGGGGCTTGCCCGGCATGGGATAGAGGTGAAGCCACGAATGGTTGGAATTGTAATAGAGTGATCCGGTACTCCAGGAGAGATTGCCGTTATAATCGATCCACTCGTTGACCGCTGCATTGGATCCCATGATTTTCCAGAACAGGCGGTAGGCGAAACGGGGCGTGTAACTTTCATCAATATCACCAAACTTGTAATCCCCGGTGATTTCGGGGTAATACCAGCCTTTTTCCCCGGGCAGGAGATGATAGATTCCCAAGTGCTTTTCCAGAAATGCGAAAACTCCGTAGGTGGTGCCGAAGCTCCTTCCGTATTGCGGTGTCATCCCGTCCCGGGGCATCTCCCGCCCCACGATGAATATATCG
Organism: Lentisphaeria bacterium; assembly: GCA_017615635.1. Lineage (GTDB taxonomy): Bacteria > Verrucomicrobiota > Lentisphaeria > Victivallales > UBA1829 > RGIG8244. The sequence goes on along the minus strand of JAFZZR010000092.1, from coordinate 5,526 downwards.
GAACCGATTTTCCGGAGGACATAGCCGTCAAAACCGATTTTCTCGGCATCGATTCCGGCCGCCTTCGCCGCATCACTGGCCCCGACGCCGATCATCGGGGAAAGCGGACACTCGGTCATGGACAGCTGAACACCGGATGCCGCAAAAAGAATCTTCTGCAGTCTCGCCGCCGCCCTTTTTACGCTGGGCGCGGCATCGCCGGCAACGTAGATTCGGTAATCGCTCAATTTTGCTTCTTCACCGGGAGCCAGGGCATTCTGTTCCAGTTCGGATCCGGCTGCCGCTGGCAGAGCAACGGCCAGAATAACGGTCAGAACAGCAAGCTCATAGAAAATCGTCTTCATGAATGTCTCTTTCTGCTTTTTCTTCCGTTTTTTTGGTCATTGCGGTCCGTTTTCCCCGTCAGGGAGCAATCGTTCCTCCGGGAAGTATGAGTTTCTGAATCGGCCTGGCGCATATTCCTCGAGTACCGTATTCGGTGATAAAACACGGACCGCCATCAGCCAGTATCAAATCGCTGGTCAACGAATTCACATGTCCGTCCAGAAAGAGCAGGTTTGCCCGCTTGTTGTGTATCGGATAAGTCATTCCCCACGTCGTGTTGCTTGCGAGGTATGCATACTGGTAATTGTTGGCTTGCGCCGCATGACGGGAATCTGAAAGCAGCATTACGCCGGAAGGCCGAGCATTTTCGCCGATCCCATTAAAACGGTAACGGGAAACGTTCTTCAGATTCACCGTCTGCAGATTACCAAAAGTTACCACCGGTGCACCATAGACATAGTTCGCAGGCTGTGCCGGAGTCTCTTCCGGCTGCGGAGTCGAGGGACAGCGCATGGAATCCAGACTGTCCGCATATCCGCCTGTGGTAAGACGAAACGCCCAGCTCCCGGCACAAACCGGAGCGGATGTGTGGGCATTCCAGAACTGCCCGTCAAAATCATCCATATACATGATACATTGAATTCCGCTGTTCTTGAGATTGTTGAGACACATGGTCGTATATCCCTGTTCTTTTACTTTGCCTAAAGCGGGTAAAAGCATGCCCGCGAGAATGGCGATGATGGCGATCACGACCAGTAACTCGATCAACGTGAAGCTCTTTTTGCTCATGGTTTCTTTTCTCCTCAAAGTTTGTGTTGTGTGTTATCATAAGCCGAATAAGCAGGACCTTCTCTCCGTTTTCCTTTCACTTTTTCCAGTTCAGTACGAGCTTGCCGAAGCGGTCAGGATTCATGAACAGACCGAAGGTGGGCGACCAGATTTTCTGACCATCGGCCCGGGAGGCGGCCAGATTGAAGAGGATCCCGGTTTCATTCTTTTCTGTCAGGTGCTTCCACGGGAAAGCGGCCTCCAGAGTCCACGATTTTTCATGCAGCTTCACGGCGATCTCCGGATGTCCGCGCCAGGAGCGGTCTTCGCCCGCCACGAACACCATGTGCTGGGCGGCTTTTCCGTTGGCATTGATCCCCCAGTGGGCGACCTTCATTCCGCTGTCGAATCCCAGAAACACCTCCACGGCATCGTCATTAAAAATCCTGAAGTCGTCATCCTGTTCCACCTTTTTTTTCAACTGCGCCATATCCGGCTCGGGAATTTCGGCCAGCAGATAGAGGTTCTTCTTATCGAAGGCTATACGAAACTCTATGGAGCCGGGGATCTTCTCTCCTGTCCGGTTATTCCGCATGGTCTGAACGGGCAACGCCTTCCAAAACGCCTCGTCTCCCTCGCCGTCGATCTTCGCCTCCATCCCCGCCGGCAGCTCGTCCAGCGGAAGGGCCGGCGTTTCCAGTTTGATGACGGACGGCAGGCTGAACGGCGGCTTGAAAGAAGGATCTTTCGCTTTCGCATCCAGTGCGAGTCTCGTTTTCATTGCGGCAGCCCGATAAACCTCCCCGGTGCTGTCTCCGTAGAAAAACTTCGATTTATTGAATTTCGGGTCGTACTTCTCGTTCCAGAAACTGGCAGACGTGTAGATCCAGGCGCCATCGGAATCCTCGGCCAGCGAATACATGTGCCCGGCGAAGGCCTCCGCGGGGATCTTCAGAAGCCAGACGCCCGGCATGTAAAACCCCGGATACCCGTTCTTTTCCATTCGTTCACTGCGGTCCTTGACCGCGGCACTGTATCCGGTGGAGTACTCCATCTCGGAAAGGACCAGGACCGGCTGTTCGGGCGTGCCGAGTCCGCGGGTGCATCCGGGGAACCACTCGAAGAACGGACAATAGGCAAATACGAATTCCGGATAGTCGGCGTGGACCGCTTTTTCCAGACGTGTACAGGTCTGCGCCATTTTCCATTCCGTCCAGGCCAGACAGGAATCGAAGAGACCGTTCTCCTTGATCCAGGCCAGACGGTTCTCCCGCGCAGGCTCTGGACGCGTATTCTTCACCGCCTCGAAAAACTCCCTGAAGCAGCTGTCGCACAGGCACGGACCCGGATAGCGGCTGCCGTCCTTTACATACATTTCGAAGTCCAGCACGGCCCCGATGACGTTCGGAAAATCCTTCCCGACTTTTGCCGCGATGAGACAGCGGCTCAGCATTTCATCTTCCCAGTACGACCAGTCCGCCGGACACACATGACCCGACGAATCCTTCCCCTGTCCGCTGTAGAAATGACGGTGCTGCTTCACCTGGATGCTGTACTGAAGCACCGGCATCAGATTGATCCCGTATCTTGCCGCTCCCTCCGCCGCGAACCGCAGCGCCGCTTCCATGCGGTTCAGTTCGCCGAATCCGTTTTTCCACGGTCCGAAAAGCTGAAACGCGGTATCGAACCCGCCTTCCGAAAGCATCTTGTAGTACGCAAAAGAGTACCGGGAGGCATCGTACGGCTCGCCGTCCTGAAGCTTGGGCTCATCGGGTGTCCGGTACGTGCCGTCAAAACCGCCGAATGCACCGAGCATTTTCTTCTCGCGGATGGACTGAAAACGGGAATGCAGTTTTTTTGACGTCTTCTCCGGCGGAACGGCAAAAGGATTCTCCATGTCGTTCAGTTCCTTGAGCAGATCCTTATCGGGATAAGGCGACTCCTTCAGGCAGGCTTTCGCCTGCGCGTAGTCTTTCTGCATATACGCGCACCGCGCCGCCCCGTTCCAGGCCAGAGACTGATTAGCCCGGTCCAGCGCCGCCCGCCGGAAAAGGGGCATGGCTTCCTTGTACCGCCCCTCCGAGAGAAGGATTTCCCCTTCCCGTATGTCCAGCATGACCAGATAGCGGATATCCTCCTTCCGCCTCGCCCGCTCTTCCGCAATGACTTCCCGGGCTTCCGCATTTTTCCCCTGGACCCGATATAGTTCCAAAAGTTTGAAAATCGCCTGCTGCCGATGCGCCTCCTGCAGGGGCTGCAGTGCAAAAATCTCATTCAAAAGCGCCGCGGCGTCCCCGAACTGTCCCTGCTTCATGGCCAGTGCAACAAGCTCCATTCTTGCGGCAGCGGCGGGCCAGCGTCCTTTCCCCGTCTCCGCCGACTTCCGCCAGGCTTCCGCGGCGGCAGGATAATTCTTCGCCTTGAAAAGCTGCCAGCCCTGACTGTACAGCTCTTCCGATTCATGCTTCGCCGCCAGCACGCTCCCGCTCAGCAGAAGGAACAGAAAAAAAGCAATGCCTCTTTTCATCCTCGCTCTTCCTCCGTACCCGATCAGTTTATCGGGATCCGTTCATTGCGCAGCATGGCGTATATGATTTTTTCCAGCCCTTCCTGAGTCATGACATATGCCGTGTCGCCCGACTGAAACGTCTCCACATGTCCGTCATGACGGAGCATGTTGGCTTTTCTGTTATGCCGCAGCGCAATGGCTTTCGGATCCGTTCCGTTGTTCTGATTGAACAAATTGGACTCCCACCCGTCCAGTCTGCTGCAGTCGGAAAGCAGCACAACATTCTTGCTTATGAGATTCTGTTCACGCCCCTGAGTCTTGACAACGGAATATCCCTGCTGCGACAATCCATAGGTGCGGAAAAAATACGTGGTCGAAGCCGGTTGTTCCGGCTGCCCCTGAGGACAGCGGTAGATGACGGACTCCAGCGACAAAAGCCCCAGCTCGTAGCATTTTCCGGCCCATGGACGATTGTACTGCGTGGTGGTAATATGTCCGTAACTTATCCCGTTGAACAGGTAACCTTGATAGGCGTCCCGGTATGCCTGCAGAGCAAAGAAACACTGTCTCAAGTTATTCATGCAGAAGATGGATTGAGCCTTCTCCTTCGTCTTGCCCAGTGCAGGCAGCAGCATGCCCGCGAGAATCGCGATAATCGCGATCACGACCAGTAACTCGATCAACGTGAAGCTCTTTTTACTCATGGTTTCTTTTCTCCTCAAAGTTTGTGTTGTGTGTTATCATAAGCCAAATAAGCAGGACCCTCCTTCGCTGAAGCTTCGAAGGGTAAACAGGCAAAATAGGCAGAATGTCTTTTTAACCTCATACCTCATACCTCATACCTCATACCTCATACCTCATACCTCATATTGGATTTTCCCTTTCACCCGTTCATAGAGAGGCGGCTTTACCTTGTCGGCCAGCTTCATCAGGATACGGACGGCGCGGCGTCCCATCTCCTCCGCGTCCTGCCGATAGGTGCAGATCCGTTCCAATCCCTTTTCCTGAACGGGATATCCGCCGAACCCGGTCAGAAGCGGGATGAACGGCTCGCCCTCCAAATAATGATTCCGCAGATGCAGGGCCGCATTGTCGTCGGAGAATACGACGGCGTCGGGACGGGTCCGGCGGATCCGCTCCGCGATCTTGTAGAAACTGCCGGAGAAATCGAAGTCGCACTTCCGTTTCCCAAGCTGATCGCAAAACGCCTCGTAAAATTCGCTTTCCTGTTGAAGCCGGATCCAGAAACTGCATTGTCCCGCATACAGGATCCGCTTCACTTTGCGCTCCTCGCAGAACCGGAGGATCTCCGATGCCGCATGGCGCATATCCGTCAGCACTGCGGGCCGGTCCGGAAAACTCCGGTTCACCGTCACCGCGCGCACGCCGGGCGTCAGGAGGATGTTGACGATCTCCGGCAGCAGTTCATCGTGGAGGTAGACCAGGAGTCCCTCGTCCGGATCCAGGTGCCGCGAGGTATTGATCACGTGGGCCGGATTGTCCAGCACCTGCACCAGTTCCAACTGAAACGAGAGCCCCTGCTTCGCACAGAACTTTTTCGCCGCCGATACGATCCGCGATCCGAACGCCGCGCCCTCCCCCACGGCCTGAGGTGAACCGATCATGCGGACTTTCTTCAGCGGCGCCGTGTATCGGGTCTGAAGCATGATCTCGGGGCGGTTCACAAAAAATCCGACCCCAGGCGCGTTGGCGATCAGTCCCCATTCCTGAAGGACCCGCTGGACCTGGAACGCCGTCATGGGACTGATGGCGTACAGTTCGCAGAGCTGCTGCCGTGTGTAGAATTTCGAACCGGATACGAGCTCGCCGCACTCGATCTGATACTTCAGCATGTCCGCGATCATCCGGTATTTGCTTTTATCCTTCATGAGCCGAATCCTCAATCGATGACATATATTCCGCTC